>DATEHG010000016.1:0-7317 GCA_035279705.1 Gemmatimonadales bacterium | reverse complement strand
ACCGGCCGCGAGGCCGGTCCCGCTGGTACGGGACCAGGGACGACCATGTTTCAACTTGTGCCGTCAGTGGGCCGGCGTGAGGAAAGCCCCTGTCGGACGGGGGCTTAGACAGCGCTGAAGCGAGGAGGGTTGCGCGGGGTACCTCATCCTGAGGGCCGAAGGCCCGAAGGATCGCTCGAGGCATGGGAACCTCATCCTGAGGGCCGCAGGCCTGAAGGATTGCTCGAGGCATGGGAACCTCATCCTGAGGGGCGCAGGCCCGAAGGATCGCTCCAGGCATGGACCGATTTGCGCCAGCGTTGAGCACTGCCGGATAGCATTGCCCGATGCCGGCAGATCGCTTCTGGGTCTACATTCTCGCCAATCGGACGCGAGTGCTCTACATCGGCAGGGCGACAGATCTGTTGCGCCGAATGCTCGAGCATCGCACGGGCGCAGTTCCCGGATTCACGAGGAGGTACAACATCACAAGGCTGGTGCACTTCGAGGAAACCGCGAGCGCAAGATCGGCCATCGCCAGGGAACGACAGCTCAAGGGTTGGGTACGACGGAAGAAAGTCGCCTTGATCGAGGCGGAGAATCCTGCGTGGAATGACCTGGCGAAAGATTGGTTTTGAGGCCATGTGTTGGCGCCTCATCCTGAGGGCCGCAGGCCCGAAGGATCGCTAGAGGCGTGGGAGAAAAGTTTGAGCGATCCTTCGCTTCGCTCAGGATGAGGTGCTCATCACCCAGTGAGTCTCTCCCCATCTACCAATCCGTCGGCATGTAGTCCTTGAGGAACTGCCCCCAGATGTGCTCCCCGGTATTGAACCCGCCGATGATCGGGTCCACGATCCGGGCCGCGCCGTCCACGATGTCGAGCGGCGGGTGGAACCGGTGGTCCACAATCTTCCGCGCCGCGAGCTCGGCCGGGTCCTCGTCGGTGACCCATCCGGTATCCACGCTGTTCATGTGGATGCCGTCATTGAAGTAGTCGCGGGCCGCCGTGCGGGTCATCATGTTGAGGGCGGCCTTGGCCATGTTGGTGTGCGGGTGCCGCGTGGTCTTGAAGGTGCGATAGAACTGCCCCTCCACCGCCGAGACGTTGACGATGTGCTTGTCACGCCCGGGAGTGGCGAGCATGAGGGGCTTGAGCCTGGCATTGAGCACGAACGGCGCGATGGCGTTCACCAGCTGCACCTCGAGCAGCTCGACGGAGCTGACTTCCGCCATCAGCAGCCGCCACGAGTTGTGGCTGCGCAGGTCGATCTGCTGCAGGTCCTGGTCGAGCCTCCCCTCGGGAAAGAGCCCCTTCTGCGCTTCGACTTCATCCGGCAGCAGGCGCACCTGCGAGAGCTCGGCCGCGTGGGTGAGCCCGGCCACTTCACCCGGTCTGCGGATCTCTGGCAGTGACGTGGCGCCGCCCTCCGGCAGGAGGTGATAGCCGCGAAGCCCCTCGTAGCTGCCCAGCAGCGCGCGCACCCGCTCCGGCAGCTTCTTCAGCGCGGCCGTTTCCCCTTCCATCATGTGCTCGTAGAACCCGGGCGGACGCCGCACGGTCTGGCAGGCGTTGTTGATGATGAAATCGAGGCGATGCCGGGTGCGGAGCAGCTCGTGGCAGAACGCCTCCACGCTCGGGGTGTGGCGCAGGTCGAGGCCGAAGATCTCGAGGCGGTCGCTCCACTGGTCGAAGTCGGGCTCGCGGGCGTAGCGCGCCGCCGAGTCGCGCGGGAAGCGGGTGGTGACGATCAGCGCGGCCCCGGCGCGGAGCAGCTTGAGTCCCGCCTGGTAGCCGATCTTGACCCGACCGCCGGTGAGCAGGGCCACGCGTCCCTTGAGATCGGCCAGCTCGGTACGCTTGGCAAAGTTGAACTTCGCGCAGGACGGGCAGAGCTGATCGTAGAAGTGGTGCAGCTCCGCGTAGTGCTCCTTGCAGACGTAACAGTGCCGGGTGCCGTCGGTGTGCACGGGGTCCGGCTCGTCATCCAGATCGTTGGGCTGAAAGCCCTCGGGCAGGAAGTAGTTCGGGGTGGTGAAGACCGGCTTGCGGCGGAGCTCGCGGATGCCGGTGCCGTGCAGCAGGCTTTCATTGGCCTCGGCCTTGGCCGCCTTGCGGAGCCGGGTGGTTTCCTTGACCAGCCGGCGGCGCGCGGCGACGTCCGGCTGGAACACCCTGGCGACCACGTCGAGCAGCCGGCGGCGGTCGGCGGCGGGCACCCGGGCCAGCAGCCCGCGATTGCCGGCGACCGCCTCGAGGAAGGCGGCCGCGGCGCGCAGCTGTTCGACTACTTCGGCAGGATTGTCGGAGTCCGGTTGGCCGGTCTGGCCGGGATCGTTTTCAGGGGCGATTTCAGAGGAATCCATGGCGGGAAGATAATGTCCCCGCTCAGTCGATTCCCGACATCGCCCTGTCATCCCAGAGTTGCTCGCTCCTCGGCCACGGGGAGGTGGCCGGCATCGGCGAGGGCGCGCGCGAATACCCCTTCTGGTGATCGAAGTCGAAGACGGCGGAGGCCCGTCCATTCACGAAGAGCGCCGCCTTGCCGCCTTCCGGAGACCACTGAATCCGGACGAACTGCGGCTTGACCGGGACAGGAAGGAGTCCGACGTCATACACGCCCAGCCAGTCGACGATCTGCTGCTCCTCGGGAAGCGAGAGATCCAGCGCGTAGAACGAGCCGCTTTCTCCGTCGTCTTCGAAGACCACCTTGAACGGCGGGCGCGGACCCGCGGCCTCGATCACCGTCTCTGTGCCGGGCAGGAACGACTTCTCGAATTCGGGCGGACGGGGCATCAGCGCCGCCAGGCGGCCGCGATGGCCGCTTCGGTGCGATTCCAGAGTTCCCGCGCCAGCGCGGGATCATCGCCCAGCGGATTGGGCCGGGTTTCGCGGAAGCGCTCGTAGTACTGGCCGCTCGCCGACGCGAGCGCGGGATCCGTCGCAAGGTAGACCACCGGCGCCGCCCCCTTTTCGTTGGAAATCAGGAACAGCTTGAGCACCCACTGGACCGGGCCCGGCAGCGCGCGCCAGATGTTCGACGCCACGCCGCCTGGATGCACGGCATAGGTCGTGACCCGGCTGCCCGCCAGCCGCCGTGCCAGCTCCCTGGCATGGAGCACATTCATGAGCTTCGTCTCGGCATACGCGGCAAAGCCGCTCCTCGCCGCGACCGTCCGCCGCTCCAGCATCGACCAGTCGATACCCTTGGCTGTCTTGTTGGCCACGCTCGACACGTCCACCACCCGGCCCTGTTCCGACTCCTGGATCCGGGGCAGCAGCAGGTTGGTGAGCAGGAACGGCCCGATGTGGTTCGTGGCGTAGGTGAGGTCGAAGCCGTCGGGGCTCAGTCCCTCTGTGCCGGCCACTCCCGCATTGTTGATCAGGCAGTCCAGCGGGCGCCCGCTCGCGAGATACTCCTCGGCCACCCGTTTGACGGAGGAGAGGTCCGCGACATCAATCTGCACGAACCGGGCATCCGCGGACGGCCAGGTGGAGCGGATGGCGTCAAGCACCGGCCGGGTCTTCTCCTCGGAGCGGGACGCCAGCACCACCTTCCCACCGGCGGCAGCCAGCCCTTCCACCGCGGACTTCCCGATACCCGAATTGGTGCCGGTTACGAAATAGGTCTTTCCCGCGATTCCACTGCTGCCCATGGCAAAACTCCTGGTCAGGCCAGCGCGGCGAGTCTCCCCTCGAGAAAACGGCGCTCCGGCTCGAGCCGGGTCAACTCCAGGGCCCGGCGATACGCCGCCGTGGCCTCATCGATCCGGCCCAGTCGCCGGCAGAGCTCGGCCCGCGCCGAATGGGCCAGATGGTAGTCGGCCAGGTCGCCCCGGGCGAGTATCCGGTCGATGAGCTCCAGGCCGGCCTCGGGGCCGTCCCGCATCGCGACCGCCGCCGCCCGGTTCAATTCTACCACCGCTGAAGGATCGGCCCGCAACAGCACGTCGTACAGTCCCACGATCTGCCGCCAGTCCGTGTCCCCGGCGGTGGGGGCCTCGGCGTGGACGGCCGCGATGGCGGCCTGAAGAGTGTAGGGCCCGAACCGGCGGGACGAAAGCGCCCGCTCGACGAGCGCAGCGCCTTCGGCAATCTGCTCCCGGTTCCAGCGCCGGCGGTCCTGGCTCTCGAGGAGAATCAGTTCGCCCTCGTCACCGGAGCGTCCCGGACGGCGGGCGTCGTGCAGCAGCATCAGGGCCAGCAGCCCCATCGCCTCCGGCTCCGGCAGCAGGGATACGAGCCAGCGGCCGAGGCGGATAGCCTCGCCGGAGAGATCGGGGCGGGTCAGCGAATCGCCGGCCGTGGCCGCGTAGCCTTCGTTGAATACGAGATAGATGACGTGCAGGACGCTGTCGAGGCGATCGGGCAGTTCCTCGGACGAAGGAACCTGGTAGGGAATGCCCGCGTCCCGGATCTTGGCCTTGGCGCGGACGATCCGCTGCGCCACCGTCGGCGCCGTGGTCAGGAAGGCGTGGGCAATTTCTTCGGTGGTGAGGCCGCAGACTTCGCGGAGGGTGAGCGCCAGCCGGGCATCGGGCACCAGCGCCGGGTGGCAGCAGGTGAAGATCAGGCGGAGCCGGTCGTCCGGGATGTCCTCTGCGCCGGGGCGGAGTTCAGCCTCCCCCGACTCTTCGATGCGGCTGGCAATCTCGCCGAGTGAGCTGTCGAACCTGGCGCGGCGGCGCAGGCCGTCGATGGCCTTGAACCGCCCGGTGGACACCAGCCAGGCGCGTGGATTGGCCGGAATGCCGGCGCCGGGCCACTTCTCGATGGCGGCGGCGAAAGCGTCGTGCAGCGCCTCTTCCGCCAGCTCGAAGTCGCCCAGCAGGCGGATCAGCGTGGCCAGGACCCGGCGCGACTCCGATCGGTAGAGTTCCTCCACCACCGACGGGACGTCGGCCGCCGAATCCTGGCTCACCGCGGCTCAGGGGCGGGTGAACGTCATCACCGGCCGGACTTCCACGCTGCCGGTCTTGCACGATGGAATTCGGCTGGCGATCTGGATCGCGCCGTTGAGATCCTTGGCGTCGATCATGTAGAAGCCGCCCAGTTGTTCCTTGGTCTCGGCGAAAGGGCCATCGGTGGTTGAGGTCTTGCCGTTGCGGATGCGAATCGTCGTCGCCGTCTGGACCGGCTGCAGCGCCTCGCCGGCCACGTAGTGCCCCGAGCCCTTGATGGAATCGGTAAAGGCGAAGTACTCGCCCATGAACGCCTCACCCTCGGCCTTGGCCATGGCGCTCATCTTCTTCTCGTCGTCGTAGATCAGGCACAGGTACTTCATGGTTCCCTCCGGTTCGGGTGGATCCTGCCGTGAGCGCTGGATAGACGAACGGATCTGGCCCGATTCGACAGTCCGGCTCCCGGCACGATCAGGGACCCAATCCCTGTTTCCTTATGAAGCTTTCCAGGCCACGGGAGGCCTGGCTCCGGATCGAATTCTGCACCACCGGCGACCAACCCAGCAGCCAGCCCTTCCACCCCAGTGCCTGGCGTGACCAGCGATAGAGGTCGAAGCGGTCCACGTGATCGATGATCCGCCCGTCCGCGAAGCGGAACGAGGCCTCGATCACGTTGTGCACCCGGCGGCCAGTGGCGCTGAAGGTGTAGCGGGCCTCCCAATGGGCTGAGCCGCGCTCGCCATCAGCGGTGATCTGGTCGGCGGTCAGCGAGAGGTCCGTGGCCCGCTCGCACAGCATCCGCCACATCGCGGCGATGCGCCACCCCTCTAGGTGCCCGAACACCGGGTCGTGGAACTTCGCCTCGGGGGCGTAACACGCCGCCATCGCCGCGTGGTCGCGGCGGGCAAAGGCGTCGTAGAAGCGGCGGATCAGCTCGGCGTAAGTGTCCATGACTCAAATGCCTCGGTCATTGCCTGCCGAGGCGACCTAGTGCTCGGCGCGTGCCGGGGCTGTGCTGTCGGAAGTCGCGCTGCTGGTCAGCGTCATGGCCGCGATCATCTGTACCACGTTTCCCTCTGCGGTTCCGTTCTTCTGGTCCGACGGGAAGGCGCACAGCAGTTGGGCGCGGGTCTGGTAGTACACCGAGTCGCCCCGGATCTGGGTCGCGACGTACAGTACGACGCCAGGGTTCGGTGTGCCCGCAGCGTCCACGCCTTCGGTCAGGTCGAATCGTGGTGCGGTGCGCCAACGGCCGTCAGTGTCGTCGAGGGTCCGGTATTCCACCTGATACCCCAGCGCCGCCAGGCTCGAATCGATCCTGGCGGGAAGATCGTGGTCCGCGGCGGTAAACGCGGCGGACATCGTGATCCCGTCCGCGGTTGAAGGCCCTTCGGGGCAGGCGTATTGCGGCGGAGCGAGATCCAGCAGCGATTCGATGAACTGATTCAGCCGCGCGGCCGAGAACGCCTGGGGCGGATAGCTGGCGCGGAGTTTGACCAGGGTCTCCTGGCCAGCGAGCACCACGAAATGCGACTCGAGCTCTTTGCCCTGGCGGAATATCCGGAAAGTGGCGTGCCAGCCCGGGCTGAGCCACGACGTGCCGCGCGGCGCGAGGGGCTCCTCCCGCAGGAACTGGACGGAATCGACAATGCCGCGCCGGATCAGTTCCGGAACAAGCTTGCGATACGTCTCGATTTCCCGGGCGGCCGCTTCGGTCAGGCACTTCCCGGTGCAGGGGGCCAGGGCGTCGGTCACGGGATAGCGATAGACGTCGGCCTGGAAACCTGTCGAGTCCCGATAGCGATACATGATTCCACTGTTCGGGGACTCGAACGTCGAGGTGTCCACCAGGGCGAGGCCGCCGAGGTTGACGGGCATCGGCCCCGGCTCGACCGCGGCAGGCGCCGGCTGAGGCGTGGCTCCCGGCTGGCTGCACGCCACGACGGCAAGCAAGAGGATGGAGAATCGGCGCATGCGCTTACGCGAGGCAGTATCCACGCCGGGATTCCCCGGTACCGGAGCGCGCGGGCGGGGCGCCCGGCTCCGCCAATGTGCACCGCTTTGAATGGGTCGACAACCGACTACCAGCCTTCCCGTTTCAACCCGCCGCCGCTACTGTCGGTGCCATGAACGGTCTCTTCTCTATCGTCGCCCTGGGCTTCTTCCTTGGCATGCGGCACGCCACGGACCCTGATCACGTCGTCGCGGTCACCACGATCGTGGCCCGGCAGAAGAAGGCGGGCAGCGCCGCCTGGATCGGGGCGCTGTGGGGACTGGGCCATACTCTGACCATCCTGATCGTCGGCGGAGGCATCATCCTCTTCCGCTGGGTCATTCCGCCGCGCCTCGGCCTCTCGATGGAGTTCTCGGTCGGGCTCATGCTGATCCTGCTCGGGATCATGAACCTCTCAGGCTTCTGGCGGGTGTACCGCGACCGGA
>DATEHG010000015.1:0-5456 GCA_035279705.1 Gemmatimonadales bacterium | reverse complement strand
TCCGCCGTGCGGCGGAGTTCGCCGGCGCAATCCGGATTCCGCTCGGCGCGGTGACGGTCGAGTCTGATCTCGGTGGCGGACCCGATCGGCAGACACTGATTCCCCCCGCCACGCGCGCCCGGCGGATCAGCGGTGCGCTGGAGCAGTTCGAAGGCCAGGAGGCGATCAGGGCCGCGTCTCGCCGCACGGCGGCGCCGCTTATCACCCGCTACGGTGAAGTCGTCGAAGAAGTCCTCGGCGAGCTGAGCAGTTCCGGCGCGGATCTGCTGGCCATCGGATATCACCGCGGTGGCCCGTCCGGGATTCTCGAGGGTCACAGTGTCGGACGCCGGCTGGTGCACTGGGCGCCAACGGCCGTGCTCACCGTTCCGCTCTGAGGTGACATCGTGAACTGGCCCATCACTCGCAACATGAGTCTCTACGAGCGCATCATCCGTTTCATCGCGGGCGTCGCGCTGCTCGGCCTGTATGGGGCGCTGCCGGCACCCTGGCGCTATTTCACGCTGTTCGGGCTCTTGCTCGTCGCCACGGCGTGGTCGGGGTGGTGCCCGCTGTACAGCCGGCGGCGCAGTCCGGGCGGCGCCCGCCAGGCAGGGAGCTGACCCGATGCTCCAGACACGCGAACTCGATCCCTGGGCCGAAGCCATCGACAGCTATCCCCTCGCGGGGGATGCGCGGGCCCGGCTCCGGGCGGCGATCGCCTTTGCCGTCCTCGCACCCTCGAGCCACAACAGCCAGCCCTGGCTCTTCCAGATCAGCGGCAACACCCTCGAGCTCCGGGCCGATCGCACCCGGGGGCTGCCGGTGAGCGATCCCGATGACCGCGAGCTGACGATGGCGTGCGGGGCCGCGCTCTTCAACCTGCGGGTCACGCTCGACTATTTCGGCGAGCAGTTCGAGATCGATACCCTTCCCGATCCCGCCGACCCCGACCTGATGGCGCGGATCCGGATCACTGGTCGGGGTGAGGCCGGAGTGAAGGATGCCTCGCTCTTCCGGGCCATTCCCCGGCGGCACACCAACCGCCAGCCGTTCAAGCCCGCGGCGGTCCCCGAGCAGTTGCTGGCCCGGGCCCGCGCCGGTGCAGAGGCCGAGGGGGCCTGGCTGCAGACCCTGACGGGTGAGACCGACCGTGTCGCGCTGGCGGAGATCATCGCCGAGGCCGATCGGCAGCAGATGGCCGATCGCCACTTCCGGCGGGAGCTTGCCGCGTGGCTCCACGCCAACCGCAGCGCCAGCCGCGACGGGATGCCGGGCTACGCCCACGGCGTTGGAGACCTCGCGTCGAGCCTGGCTCCGGTCGTCATCCGCAGTTTCGACCTCGGCCGGGGAGCCGCCGCCCGCGACAGGCAGCTTGCCCTCGGCTCGCCCGTCCTGGCGGTGCTCTGGACCGAGTCGGAATCTCCGCGCGACTGGCTCAAGGCCGGCCAGGCGCTGGAGCATGCGTTGCTCCGTCTCACCACCGATGGTGTCTCGGTCTCCTATCTCAACCAGGCCATCGAAGTCCCGGAATTGCGTGACGGCATTGGCCGTCTGCTCAACCGGGAGGGGTGGCCACAGCTCATCCTCCGCCTCGGGTTCGGCCCGGTGGTCCGGCCGACCCAGCGACGCAAGGTGGAGGACGTCCTGGTGACCATGGAAAGGGTGGATGCCCCATGAACGCCCCGATGCGCAAGCCGGCCAGGATCCTTGTACCGCTCGATGGCACGCCGTTCTCCGAACAGGCCCTGGACTCTGCCGTCGAACTCGCCCGCCGGGCCGATGCCGAACTGCTCCTCGCGCGGGTACATGTGCCCTGGGTGTCGGGTCTGGAGGTCGTCGAAGTCGACCGCCAGACGGACCAGGAAGTGGCGCTGGAGGAACGGGACTACATCGACAAGGTCGCTGCCCGCGTCGGCCAGACGCTCGGGCGGAAGGTGGTGGGAGAACTGCTGCAGGGGGAAATCGCCGGCACGATCGCGGCCCGGGCGGATGAATGGGCCGCGGACCTGGTGGTGATGACCACTCACGCCCGTGGACCGGCTGCCCGCTTCTGGCTCGGCAGCATTGCCGACCGGCTGATCCGCACGCTCAAGCGCCCGCTGCTTCTCATTCCTCCGCGGGCGGGCGCGCTGGCGGCGCTCCAGCTCCGGCAGATCCTCGTCCCCCTCGATGGTTCGCCGCTCTCGGAGTCGGTGCTGGCCGAAGCGCGCAAGGTGGGCGCGCTGTTCGGCGCCTCCTTCATCCTGTATGAAGCGGTTCCGGAACCCTCCCCCATCGTGGACCCGAGCGGAATGATCGTGGCAATGGACGAACCCGAGCCGATGGCCGCGCGCCTGGTGGCCGCCCGGAGTCACCTCGAGGGTCCCGCCGAGTCGATCCGGGCCAGCGGTGGTACCGCTACGGTGGTCGCGGCCGGCGCCGAAGGCCCCGCGTCCGGCATTCTCGCGGCCGCTGGCGCGGCGCACGCCGATCTGATCGCCATGGCCACCCACGGCCGGAGCGGGTTGCCGCGCCTCTGGCTCGGCAGTGTGGCCGACAAGGTCATCCGCGGCAGCACGGTGCCGCTCCTCATCCTCCATCCTCCGGCCTGACCCGCGGCCGGAACCGCCGGGCGGGGCTTGTCAGCGCCGCCCGGCGCGCGCACACTCCTCAGCAGCACCGCACCAATCCCAGGCTCGAGCCTCCAACTGGTCCCCCTTCCTCCGCAGATGAGCGGCGGGAGGGCGGCCTGTCACTCCACGAGGGAGCCCCGATGGTCCGTCGTCTCCTCGCCTCGCTGCTTCTCGCCGCGCCACTCGCCGCCCAGACTCCGGATGTGGCGAATCCCTCGCCGGCGGATCTCGAGGCCGGTCAAACGATTTTCCGCACCCAGTGCGCCCGCTGCCATGGCGCCGGCGGTACCGGCGGCATCGGACCCTCGTTCACCCATCCGAAGCTCCGCCGGGCCGCGACGGACGACGACGTGGTCAACATCGTCCTCAACGGCATTCCCGGCACCGCGATGATCGGCTTCTGGAATCTTTCGGCGGATGAGGCCCGCCAGGTGGCCGGCTACGTGCGCTCACTCGGCAAGCTGCCGCCCGAGGAGATTGCCGGCGATGCGGCCCGCGGCCTGACGCTGTACCAGGAGCGCGGCCAGTGCGGCCGCTGCCATGTGCTAGCGGGGCAGGGGGCGGGGTGGGCGCCCGACCTGACCGACGTCGGCTTGCGGCTCAGCACAAAACTGCTGCGCCAGTCGCTGGTGGATCCCGGGGCGCTGCAGCCTCCGTCGCCGCTGCCGGCGGCCCACGGTCCCTACTCCGGCTTTCTCGTGGTCCGCGTGGTGACCCGATCGGCGCACGAATATCGTGGCCACCGGATCAACGAGGACGATTTCACCATCCAGATCCGGGACGAGTCGGGGAAGATCCGCTCGTTCGACAAGGCGACTCTCAGAGTCCTCGAGAAATTCCCGGGGAGGAGTCCGATGCCGAGCTACCAGACGGTGTTCAGCGACAGCCAGCTGGACGATCTCGTGGCCTTCCTCGCCAGCCAGAAGGGGGGCCAATGAATATCCGCCTCCTGGCGCTGGCGCTGGTCTCGGCGGCACCGCTGGCGGCCCAGGTCAGCCAGGCCCGGCTCACCCAGTCGCGCCACGAGCCGGGCAACTGGTTCACCTACTCGGGAGACCTCGGGGGCCAGCGCTACTCGCCGCTCACCCAGATCACTGCGACCAACGTCGGCTCGCTGCGTGCTGCCTGGATCTATCAGGCGGGCGATGCGGGACTGATGCAGACCACACCGGTCGTGGTGGATGGCGTGATGTACCTGACCGAGTTCCACGGGCACGTCGTGGCGCTCGACGCGCGGACCGGCCGGGTGCTCTGGCGCTACCAGCAGCAGACCCCGGCAAAGCTGCTGACCCTCGGCTTCGGACCGACGAACCGCGGCATCGCAATACTCGATTCGACGGTGTATGTGGGCACGCCGGATGCGCGCCTGGTGGCGCTGGACGCGCGCTCGGGCGCCCTGCGGTGGTCGGTGCCGGTCGCGGACAACGCGGCCGGCTACAGCATCACGGCTGCGCCGCTCGCCGTGCGGGACATGATCATCGTTGGCATCAGCGGCGCGGAGGCGGGCATCCGCGGTTTTCTCGATGCCTACGATGCCCGGTCCGGCAAGCGGCGCTGGCGCCTCTACACCATTCCCGCCGCGGGTGAGCCGGGCGTCGAGACCTGGGGCGGCGAATCGTACAAGACCGGCGGCGGTTCCACCTGGGTTACCGGGTCCTACGATCCCGCCCTTGGCCTGATCTACTGGGGAGTGGGCAATCCCGGTCCCGACTGGAACGGCGATGCCCGCCCGGGCGACAATCTCTACACCTGCTCCCTGCTGGCGATCGATGCCGCCACGGGCACGCTCAAGTGGCACTTCCAGTTCACTCCGCACGACACCCACGACTGGGACGCCACCGAGATCCCGGTCCTCTTCGATGGGACCTATGAAGGAAAGCCGCGCCGGTTCGTGGCCATGGCCAACCGGAATGGCTTCTACTACCTGCTCGACCGGGTGAGTGGGCAGTTCCTCACTGCCAGGGACTACATCCACCAGGAATGGACCGCCGGGATCGACTCGACCGGGCGGCCACGGCCGAAGGCCGGCATCGAACCCACTGATTCGGGCACGGCCCTGACGCCGAATCTGCACGGCGGCACCAACTGGTACAGCCCGAGCTACAGCCCGAAGGCGGGACTCTTCTACGTCGCCGCCCGGCAGATGGGATCCAAGTACTTCAAGTATCCGGCGAGCTACACGCCGGGGCGCTACTTCATGGGTGGTGGAGAGGCGGAAGTCGGGGGAGACCTGGCCGCGGGCGCGGTCAAGGCACTCGATCCCCTGACCGGCGCGGAGCGCTGGGCGTTTCCCCTGCACTCGCCGCCATGGGCTGGACTGCTGTCGACCGGAGGGGGCGTGGTCTTCGGCGGGACCAACGAAGGCCAGTTCTTCGCGCTGGATGGCCAGAGCGGCAAGCCGCTCTGGAACTTCATGACGGGGGGCTGGATCAACGCCAATCCGATGTCGTACGCCGTGGACGGCCGGCAATACGTGGCCATGGCCTCAGGGCCCACGCTCATGGTGTTCGCGCTGCCGGCGGCAACGCGATAGGCACCGGGCGCTTCGCCGAAATCGGTACCCGGTCGCGACAATTCGCTTACCCGCCGGCATGAGGTCCAGGGTATCATGGGCCCATGCCGGCGCCCGACCGCACCCTCCTCCTTCGACTCGATCCCGCGCAGCCTGGTCTCGTCGAGCGCCTCGTGGCTCTGGATTTTCCGGACATGCGGCGGGACGGAGAGCTCCTCCTGCCGCTGGGCGATCGCCGGGCCGAGGAAATCCTGGCCGAGTGTTGCCGGCTGGGTGTCACCGTGGTGGGGAGCACGGTCGAACCCGTGGCGGAGGGAGGTTGACGACCGGCGCCGAAAACCTCTAGGTTT
>DATEHG010000014.1:0-17451 GCA_035279705.1 Gemmatimonadales bacterium | reverse complement strand
GTGGTGCCGGACCCCGGTGCCGCCGCGTATATCCGGCTGCTGGTCCAGACGGCCTGCGCGATAGGCATCGCGGTGGGGGTATCGCGGATTCTCTACCGGATGGGCGAGCAGCTGGCCCGGGCCCGGGCCATGGGCAGCTATCACCTCGTCGAGTTGCTGGGCAGGGGGGGGATGGGAGAGGTGTGGAAGGCCACCCACCAGTTCCTGGCCCGTCCGGCGGCGGTGAAGCTGGTCCGGCGGGACCAGCTGGGCGAGGCGAACGAGCAGGGTGCGACCGAGGTCCTGCAGCGGTTCGTGCGCGAGGCGCAGGCCACGGCCGCGCTCCAGTCACCGCATTCCGTCAGTGTGTACGACTTCGGAATCGCGCGGGACGGCACCTTCTACTACGTGATGGAGCTGCTCGACGGGCTTGACCTCAATGCGCTGGTCCGGCGGGACGGCCCCCAGCCTCCGGAGCGGGTGGTCTACATCCTCCGCCAGGCCTGCCGTTCGCTGGCCGAAGCGCACGAGCGGGGGCTGATCCATCGCGACATCAAGCCGCCCAATCTCTTTCTCTGCCGCTACGCGACCGAGCCGGATTTTCTGAAGGTCCTCGACTTCGGGCTGGCCAAGAACATGGATACCTCCTCCCGGGGGGAGATGCAGGTGACGATGGTCGGCATGGTGGCGGGTACGCCGGGGTTCATCGCGCCGGAAGCGGCGGCGGCCGTCGCTGAGATCGACGGCCGGGCGGACCTGTATGCGCTGGCCTGCGTGGCCTACTGGCTCCTGTCGGGTGAAGAGGTGTTTGGCGGCTCGTCACCCATGTCCATTCTCGTGGCGCACATGAGGGATGATCCTTCACCCCTCTCCTCGAGGGCCGCCCAGCCGATTCCCGCCGGACTCGAACGGGTCATCATGGACTGCCTCGAGAAGGATCCTGCCAGGCGGCCCCAGACCGCCCGGGAGCTTTCCGCCAGGCTGGCCGCGCTCGACCTCGAGCGGCTGTGGACGCCGGCGCGCGCCGAGGCGTGGTGGGCCGGCTACCAGGCGGGCAGGGCCCCCAAGGCGCCGGCGGACGACGTGACCACGGCGCCCACCCGGAAAGTGGTGACCCCGGATGTCTGAACCGCGGGAGATGGGAGATAGGAGATAGGAGAAAGGAGAAAGGAGAAACGAGAAAGGAGATAAGCTCCGGACGGCCGGCGACTACCGGATCAGCGTAGTTTCCCGGCTTACGGCTTACGGCTATTCCTCCCGCCGCCAGGTCACTCGATTGTTGTCCCTCCAATTCACCAGTTCCGCCACCTTTCCCGCGCTGTCCCGTTCGAACACCCAGAAGCCGCGCACCCCGTGGCGGATGAACAGCCGGTCGTCGAGTGCGTACAGGCGCTGACCTGGGCGGCCGGTCCGGTTGATCACCAATCCCGAATCATCCGCGGCAATGGTCAGCTTGATCTCGGGTGTCAGCGCATAGCTGCCGGTGTACTCCGCTGAAAGTGCCGCCGCCACAGGCCGGCCCGCGATCGGGTGGGGCAGGGCCGTGGCCTGGGAGGCCAGCTGCAGCCAGTGCCCTCCGGCCTTGATCCAGGTGTCGGTCTGGTGGAACACCGTGAGGAGGAGCTGGCCGTAGTAATGGTGTTCCTCGTCGGCGTCATAGGTCATGACGATAACGCCGGGCCGGCCTGTCAGGTGCCAGTTTCTGACCGTGAGCTTCCCCGACTGCCCGGCGGGCAGGCCGTGCAGTCCGGCGAGGAACTCCTTCCGCCCGATGGCCGCGCCTTCTTCATCAGACAGCAGCCAGTCGGGGGCCAGGACCGGAGCCCAGACGGCGGTGTCGCCGCTGGTGATGGCGTCGAGCAGCGCCTGGGTGGTGGTGACGAGGTAGGCGGAGTCGCCGCGGGCGACTTGCGCCGCCGCCGTGGTGGTGACGCAGGCAAAGGCGAGAAGCAGGGGCAGCGGTCGCAAGACGGGCCTCGCAGGACGAAGGTGAGCAGGGATTGTAGTTCGATGACAGCAAATAGGACGCGCCCGCCGCCTGCGTTGGGACATCCGCGGAGGCTTGAGGCTGCGCTTCATGGCCCGGCCGCCAGACACGCTTTTCGCCCTTCTCTTTTCGCCTTTTACGCTGATCCCGCTCACTGCTCACAGCGCACCCTTCGCTGCACCCGCCAGCGGTTCGCTGCAATCTCCTTGGCCGCGGCTGACATCTCACCGGTATTGCCTCCCAACCCCAGCGAGGTGTCCCGATGAAACGGTCCCTGTCTGTCTCCCTCTGCCTCTGCCTCCTCCTTCCAGCCGGTATGGCCGCTCAGGCCACCGGTGGTGACCGCGCACCGGGCGGCACCTTCGTCAACTCGGCCTGGCTGGCTGGCCACCTCTCCGACCCCAACCTTGTGCTGCTCTACGTCGGCACCGACAGCGCCTACAAGGTGGAGCACATTCCGGGCTCCCAGTTTGCCCGGAGCCGGGACTTCGCCGCCCCCTTCGATACGGCCGCGATGGCAATGATGCACGATCCGGCGCGGCGCGCGCTGCCGCATGCCCTGACTCTCGAACTGCCGGCCACGGCCCGGCTCGACAGCGCGCTTGCCGCCATCGGCGTCACCGCGAAGTCGACGGTGGTGGTGACCTACGAGGACTGGTTCACGCCCTCCGCCCGGATCCTGCTCACCCTGGAGTACGCCGGGCTCAAGGGCCACGTCTTCCTGCTTGATCGCGGCGTGTCCGTCTGGAAGAGCGAAGGCCGCCCGGTGACGACGGCGGTCCCGGCCGCCCGGCGCGGAGACTACCGCTCGACGGCGCACCCGGACGTGGTGGTGGACGCGGCCTTCGTCGCTGCCCACCTCCATAGCAAAGGTGTGGTGATCGTGGATGCGCGCGATCCCGAGTTCTACAACGGCACGACCCAGAGCGAGATGAACCCCCGCGGCGGCCACATCGCCGGCGCAAAGAGCATCCCTTACGTGGTTCTGGCCGATTCGACCAATCACATGTACTCCGACGCCGAGTTGCGGAAGATCTTTGCGGCGGCGGGCGTGATGCCGGGGGATACGGTGGTCTCCTACTGCCACATCGGCCAGCAGGGCTCCCTGGTCTACGCGGTCGCCCGCGAATTGGGCTTCGCGGCCCGACTGTACGACGGCTCGTTCGAGGATTGGAGCATCCGCTCCGAGCTGCCGGTCGAGGGAGGGAAGTAGCAGGGTGACGGCGAGCACGCCGGTGCCGCTCGAGGCCGACCGGTCGGCGGAGTTCCGCCGCCTGGTCGTGGGGAGCGAGATGCTGGTGCCGGCGGCTGAGGGCGGGGCCCAGCCGTTCGTGAATCTCGATCACGCGGCGAGCACCCCGCCCTTCGTCGATGTGCTCGCCGCCGTCAACCGCCTCGCTCCGTGGTACGGCAGTGTGCATCGCGGCGCCGGGTTCAAGGCGCGGGTCAGCTCCTGGGCCTTCGAGGAGGCACGCCGGCGGGTGCACCGGTTCGTCGGCGCCGATCCGACCGGCGACGTCACCATTTTCACCCGCAATACCACGGAATCGCTGAATCACCTGGCTGCCCGACTGAGTTTCGCCCCCGGGCAGGTGGTGCTGGTGACGGGCATGGAGCACCATTCGAACGATCTGCCGTGGCGGCGGGTGGCCCGGGTTGTCCATGTGGGACTGACTGCGGATGGCGGGATCGATGAGGTGGACTTGCGGCGCAAGCTGCGCGAACACCGCGAGACGGTGCGACTGCTCGCGGTGACGGCGGCGTCCAACGTCACAGGGCTGATCAATCCGGTGCGCCGCTTCGCCCGCTGGGCTCACGAGGCGGGCGCCGAGCTCGTGGTGGATGCCGCTCAGCTCGCGGCTCACCGCCCGCTGGCGATGCGGCAGGGGCCACCTGAGGAGCACCTCGACTACGTGGCGCTCTCCGGCCACAAGATGTACGCGCCGTTCGGCGTGGGCGCGCTGGTGGGGCGCCGCCAGCCGCTCGCCACCGGAACGCCGTTCCTCGCCGGCGGCGGGGCCGTGGACGTCGTCAACCGGGAGCAGGTGATCTGGACCGATCTCCCCGATCGCGAGGAGGCCGGCACACCCTGCCTGCTTGGCGCCGTTGCGCTGGCGGCGGCGATCGAGGTGCTGGAAAACCTCGGCTGGGGCCGGATCCGCGAGCAGGAGGAGCTGATCACGCGCTTCGCGCTGCGCCGGATGCGGCGCGTGCCCGGCCTCACGCTCTACGGGACACGCGAGGAATACGGCGAGCAGGAGCGACTGGGTGTGCTCGCCTTCAACCTGGCGGGACTGCCGCACCAGCTCGTGGCGGCGATCCTGGCCCACGAATGGGGCATCGCCACCCGGAGCGGCTGCTTCTGCGCCCATCCCTACCTGCAGCACCTGCTCGCCATCGACGATGGGTGGGCCGAGCGGGCGAGGGAGCAGATTGCGGGCGGAGACCGGAGCAGGCTTCCGGGCGCCGTCCGGGTCAGCTTCGGACTCGGTACATCCATCGCGGAGATCGAAGCGCTGGTCGCGGCGCTGCACGGCATTGCGGGCGGGCGCTACCGGAGGGACTACCGGGTGGATCCCGCCAGCGGCGAGTACGCGCCGGCGGGCGCCGAAACCGAGTCGTTCGGCGAAATCCTGCGAGGAGGCCCTCGACATGCCGATTGAGCGTGGCGCCGACGGGCACGGACATCCGTACCGGTGGGGCGTCGTCCTCGGTCTCGTTCTTCTCGCCTCTTTCGTGGTGGCGGGGCGGGGGCTCGGCGTCTCGGGCGCGCTGGGTGCGCTGGTGGGCGCCGGCCCGGAGCGCGATCACACGATGAACCTGCTCGACAGCTGGATCGTGGTCGAAGTGATCGGGCTCGTGCTCGGAGCGCTGCTGTCCGCGGCGCTGGCGGGGCGGATCCGGTGGACCGTCTCACGCGGGCCGCGGATCGACAATGCGGCCCGGCTCGGCCTCGCCTTCGGCGGCGGTGCGCTGGTGGGCTTTGCCAGCCGGCTGGCCCGCGGTTGCACCAGTGGGCAGGGCCTCACCGGCGGCGCACTGCAGAGCATTGGCGGCTGGCTCTTCCTGGTCACTCTGTTTGCGGCGGCGTATGCGACCGCCCGCGTGGTGAGAAAGGAGTGGACGTGATGCTTCCCGTCTTGCCGCTCGACCCGACGCTGGGAGGCGGGACCTGGCCTACCCTGCTCATCGGCGCGGGATTCGGCTTCGCGCTGGAGCGGGCCGGCCTCGGCGACCCGCGGAAGCTGGCGGGCCAGTTCTACGGCTACGACTTCGCGGTGCTCCAGGTCATGTTCACGGCCATCGTGACGGCCATGATCGGCCTGCAGCTCCTCGGGGCGATCGGGGCCCTCGACCTGGGTCGCGTGTACCTGCCGCCCACCTATCTCGCGGGCCAGGGGATCGGCGGGCTCCTCTTCGGTGTTGGATTCGTGCTCGGCGGCTACTGCCCCGGCACCTGCCTCGTGGGCGCCGTGAGCGGGCGGCTCGATGCCCTTCTCGCCATCAGCGGGATGGTGGCCGGGATGCTCGTCTACTCGGCGGTCGGTCCCGCGATTCAGCCGCTGGCCGCTGCCGGCACGCTGGGGCCGGTCACGCTGCCGCAACTCGTGCATCTCCCTCCTGGGTGGATCACGGCGCTGGTGACCGGAGTGGCACTCGCGGTGTTTGCGCTGCTCAATCGGATCGAGCGGCGCCGGGAGGTGCAGGCATGAAGCGGACCTTTCTGCTGCTGCTTGCCCTGCTGGCGTCCGGGTGCGGACAAGGCGGACAAGGCGGTCAGGGCGGAAAGGCCACGGATTCGGCGGCAGTGCACAGCGACAGCAGCAAGGCCAAGCCGAGGGGGTGCTTCGAGTAGATCAGAGGCGTTCGCCGAGTGCCTTTTCGACGTGGCTCTTGCGACCGCGGCTCATCGGCACCTTGGCCCCATTCCGCATGATCAGTACGTAGCGGCCCTGGAATTCCGGCTGGATCTCGACACAGTGCTCGATGTTGACGATGGCGGAGCGATGGACGCGGACGAAGCGCCCGGGGTCGAGCCGCTGCTCCAGCGAGGCCATCGTTTCGCGCACCAGGTGGGTCTGCCCCCCGGCATGGAGCTTCGAGTAGTAGTCGGCGGCCTCGATCCAGTCGACGTCGGCCACCGTGACGAACCGGGTGCGGCTGCCGACCCGCACCAGGACGCGACTCAGGTACCGCTCCGATTCCGGCGCCCCGTCCGCGGGCGCCGCGGCGCCGATCAGGCCGCCCAGCTGCTGAGCCGCCTGGCCGAGCCGCCGCTGGTAGACCGCCCGCTTGGCGTGGGCCAGGGCACGGGCAAAGCGCTGGTCACTGAACGGTTTGAGCAGGTAGTCGAGGGCGTGGGCCTCGAATGCCTTGAGGGCGTGCTGGTCATAGGCCGTGAGAAAGACCACGACGGGCATCTCATCGGCCCCGATTTCGGCGATGACGCCAAAGCCGTCGAGCACCGGCATCTGCACATCGAGGAAGACGAGGTCGATGGCCCGCTGGCGGATCAGGCGGACGGCCTCGGTACCGTTGCCGCAGTCCGCCACGATGAGCAGATCCGGATCACTGCTCAGCAGCTGGCGAACTCCTCCCCGGGCCAGGGGCTCGTCGTCAGCGATGAGGGTGCGGATCTGGGGGCCGGGCAAGGTTCCTCCAATCGGATCGCGGCAGTGCGGACGTCCGTCACGCCAGCTTATAGTGTAGAATGACGAGGAGTAAGGGGGGCAGGGGGGCGGGGGGGCAGGAACTGTGTGAACTGTGAGCTCTGCACCGTGAACAGCCAGTAGCAGACCTTTCGCTGTGCACCGTCAACCGTTCACTGTTCGCCGCAGGTTTGCTAACGGCTAAAGGCTAACGGCTGATGACCCAGTCATGATCGACGACCAGCGTTCCGGCACACTCTGGCGCGCCATTCCGGCATGGCTGCGGAGTACGGTCGTGCTCGTGGCCGTCTGGACCGTGCCGGTGCTGATCGGGTCCTCCAGTCATTTCTTCGGCATGGCCATGGATGGGGGGATGAGCATGCCCGCCTCCCACATCTGGGGCCACAGCATGGCCACCTGGTACATCTGGATTCCGGCCACGCCACTGATCATCTGGCTGGGGCGCCGCTACCGCTTCACCAGGGGGGAGTGGCCTCGGGCGCTGCTGGTGCACCTGCTGGCCGCCGGCGCCGTATTCCTCCTCCAGACGGCGGTGGTGACGTATGTGAACCTGCGGACCGGGCACTTCACGCCTGACGGCGACATGATGCGGCGCCTGGTGTCCGCCGTCGTCAATCAGTACGTCTTCGACCTGCTCACCTACGCCATCGTACTCAGTGTGGATGCCGGCTTCCGGCTGGCCCGGGAGGCCCGCGAGCGTGACCTCCGGGCGGTCCAGCTCGAGCGCCAGCTGGCCCAGGCCAGGCTCGAGGGGCTGCGGATGCAGCTGCAGCCCCACTTCCTCTTCAACACCCTCAATTCGGCGGTGATGCTGGTGCGCCAGGGCGCCAACGCCGAAGCGACGAGCGTGCTGGTCCAGATCAGCGAACTGCTCCGCTACGTGCTGGATGAACGGGAGGCGATGGTGCCGCTGCGCGAGGAACTGCATTTCCTGCGGCGCTATCTCGACCTGGAGCAGGTCCGCTTCCGCGACCGGCTGGTCGTCGAAGTCGGGGTGCCCGATGCGCTGCTCGACATTCCGGTGCCCAACCTGATCCTGCAGCCGATCGTGGAGAATGCCCTGCGCCACGGCATCGGGGCGCGGGCCGGAGCAGGTCACCTGGATATCTCGGCCCGACAGCGGGATGGCGCAATCGAACTGATCGTGAAGGACGATGGCCCCGGTCTCAGGCCGGGCTGGGAGCTGGAGCGCGATGCGGGGGTCGGCCTGTCCACCACGGTGCGGCGCCTGGAGGAACTCTACGGCGGAGCCGCGACCATCGAGGTGAGCCCTGCCAAAGGCGGCGGCACGCGGGTAAGGCTCAGGCTGCCCGCGGCAGTCGCGCCGATGCCGGCGGAGCACGGTACTTCCCTGACCGAACCCAACCCTGCCTTCAACGCCGTGGCGCCGGGGCGGTAGCCTTTCCGGGCAGGCGACGTATACTCCAGCAGCAGGCTTTCCTTTCCCGGAGCGACTTATGACTCACCGGTCGCGGGTAATCCCCACCGCATTCGTGCTTCTTCTCGGGCTGGCAGCGGCCCCTGCGCTTCGCGCCCAACAGGCGCAGGCGCAACCGGCGGCCGCGCAACCGGCCCTGAACGACCATCTGTACGACAAGTTCCAGCTGGACCTCTCCGGCAGCCTGATCGTGCTGAGTTCGACGTTCCGCGTCGACGGCGGCAACGGCCAGGGGACGGACGTCCAGGGCGAGAATGTGCTTGGCCTGCCTCGGGAAAAGCTCCAGCCCCGGGCCGCGCTGCGCTGGCGTCCTGGCCACCGCCATGAATTCGAGGTGGGCTACCAGATGGCGCGCCGCAAGGGAATCAAGACCCTGTCGGACAGTCTGGTCTTCGGCGACACCACCTACGCCGCGGGTGCCGACGTCCACAGCATCTTCAACTCGGACCAGGCGTTCCTGACGTACCGCTACGCGTTCATCGCCCATCCCCGGACGCAGGTCGGCTTCGGCATCGGTCTTGGCGCCTTCTTCTTCAAGATCAATCTGGACGCGGTGGCCCAGGCGGCCGGCGGGGGCGATTCGGTGACGTACAGCACCGAGAAGAGCTTCACCGGCCCGACGGGATCGGTCGGGTTCTACGGCCGCTTCCTGTCCGGCCGGCACTGGCAGTTCGAGGCCGACGCCCGCGCGATCGTCGTCAAGCTCGACCGGCTCAAGGCCGGAGTCGCGGAGCTGGGCGGCGCCGTCCGCTACAGCGTGTCCCACACCGTGGGCCTCGAGCTGGGCTACGGCATCAGCGCGGTGAAGGTGGAGGTCTTCCCCAAGGAAGGCGGGGTCGTGGACAACAACAGCGACTTCCAGTCCGGGCGGGTCAAATTCCACTTCCAGAATTTCCGCCTGGGCGTGGTCCTTTCGCTGTAGCAGTTGGCCGGTACCAGATCCCTGCGGCGCCCCTCTGCATGGCAGCGGGGCGCTTTGTTCTGGAGTGTCACGCACCTTCGAACCCGGGTCCCGGCTCGATGACCGATCTTCGCGCTCCGTGATCGCCGGTCCCACCACCCGCTTCGCTCCCGCTCCCACCGGGTATCTCCACCTCGGCCACCTGGTCAATGCGATTCATGTCTGGGGCCTCGCCCGCGCCAGGCAGGGCCGGGTCATTCTGCGCGTCGAGGATCATGACCGCGGCCGCAGCCGGCCTGAGTACGAGGCGGCGCTGCTCGAGGATCTCGACTGGCTGGGCCTGACGCCCGATTTCGGGTTGCCGGCGGAATTCCGCGGCGGACCGACGCAGTTCCGCCAGAGCGACTCCGGCGCCAGATACGAAGCGGCGGCCGAATCCCTGAGAGCGGCGGGCCACCTGCTCTACGGCTGCGATTGCTCCCGCCGCGATCTGGCACGGGAGGGTGGGGACGAGCCCGATCGCGAGACCCGCTACACCGGGCGCTGCCGCTCCCGCGGCCTCCAACCGGGACCCGGCGTCGGACTCCGGCTCGCCATCGAGCCCGGGCGCGAGCGGTTCATGGACCTCCTGCTCGGTCCGCAGCAGCAGGACCCCTCGGTGCAATGCGGCGATCTGTTGCTGCGCGACCGGCTGGGGAACTGGACCTACCAGTTTGCCGTGGTGGTGGACGACATGGCGCAGGGCGTGAACCTGGTCGTGCGCGGCGCCGACCTGCTCGAGTCGACGGGGCGGCAGCTGCTGCTGGCCCGCCTCCTCGGTCGCCGCGAGCCTCCGCTTTTTGCCCACCACGGATTGATCCGTCATCCCGGCGGCGGGAAACTGAGCAAGGCCAATCGCGACACCGCGCTGCGGGAATTGAGGGCTGCCGGCGCCACGCCGGAGGAGCTGCTGGGCCGGGCGGCGGCGATGGCGGGGCTGATTCCCCAGGCGGCTCCACTCAGCGTGGATCAGCTGCCGTCCCTCATTGTTGCGGAGCTGCCGTTCGAGGCGCGCCCGATCCTCGGCTGAAGCCGAGGCTCGGCCCGCCCCGCTTAAGCGGGGTGGCATCTCTGCTGGGTTAAGAACCGAGGTCTGTTCTGAGCCTGGGTCCGTACCAGCCGAGGGGTGCGTCGCTAGGTGAGGGTCCCGGGGAAAAACGGTTACGCACGGCATCGACTCAGTTACCATGATGGTCGCATGGCGTTCCGCCTCTACTATCATCTCGTCTGGACCACTCGCGATCGTGCGGCGCTGATCGATGCCGGGGTCGCGGGCTTTCTCAGCAACTACCTCCGAGCGATCGCTGTCCGTGAAAAGGCCCAGATTCTGGAGATCGGGATCGTGGCGACTCATGTCCATGTGCTCCTCGCAGCACGCCCGACCACCGTCATGCCCGCACTCATCCAGGCACTGAAAGGGTCGAGCTCGCATGCCGCGCGGAAGGCCGGTGTCGCCACGACCGGCGTGGAACTGCGCTGGGCCAGCGGATACCACCTGAGCACGGTTGGTGAACGACAGTTGGCCGGAGTGCGGGAGTATGTCAGGAACCAGCCGCACCACCACCCTGAGCACGCGGTTCAGGGATGGTCGGGTGATCTCGGAAGCCGCTAGCGACGACCGGCAGGTGCGCCGAGCACTGAGACATGAAAAAGGGCCTCTCAGGAGAGAGGCCCGCTTTCACATTGAACTTCGGCACTCAACGGCAAAAAGATGCCAGGTCGCTTCAGCGACCCGGGCCGAGCCTCGGCTTCAGCCGAGGATCGGCGGCCGACCCGACGTCAGCTCCCCGTCGTCCCCGTCAGTATCCCGTGCCGGATCCGGGCCGCCTTGGGGGTGGCGGCGGGATCGGCCTCGAGTCGGACGGTGACGGCCGGCAGCAGCTTGACCTTGCCCTTGAGCACCACCGTCTGCCCCCCACGGCGCACAGTGTAATTCAGGTCTTCGCCGGCACGATTGGCATACGCCTTCCGGAAGGCGGGGCCGAAATCGTTGTCGGTGGTAAGCTGCAACTCCCCCACGGCGACGAGCACGTCGCCGGCCTGCACGCCTGCTTCCTCGGCGGAACTGCCGGGAGCCACCTGGGTGACATGGATGCCGGTGGAGTCGGCGGAGCTGGAGATGCCCATCCTCGGCTGCATGACCGTGTCGGAGGCCATGCGGAGTCCCGCCAGGGGCAGCAGGGTGCTCCACGGATACGCCTCGCGCCCGTCGACGTACTTGTCGTAGAACTCCTGGAAGTTCTTCCCGCCTGACGCCTTCACCACCGCCCCCCACCAGTCGCCGGCGCCGAAGCCCTTGCCCGCCTTGTAGGTGCTGCGGTACACCGAGCGCATCACATCGTCCAGCGACTGTTTGTTGTCACTGGCGTCGCGGATGATGATATCGAGCATGAAGCCGGCCAGCGATCCCTTGGGATAATAGAGGTAGCCGGTGCCGTCGGTCGGGTGGATCCAGGTGGAGAGCGAGGCATCCTCCAGCGCCACCGGATTGGACTGGTCGACGTTCTGGATCTTGCCTACCGTGGACTCGAAGAAGGCCGCCGAATCCACGATGCCGCCGCGCACCATCGTCAGGTCGGCGTAATAGTCCGTGATGCCTTCGCTCACCCAGAGCCACGGCGTCGGTTCCGCCACGTCGTAGCGGTAGGGGACCATTTCAGCGGGGCGCAGCCGCTTCACATTCCACGAGTGGAACATTTCGTGGGCCGTGATGCTGGGCAGAATCGGCGTGCCGATGAACTGCGGATTGTAGATGCCGAGGTGCGAGGCCTGGTGCTCGAGGGCGGAACCGCCCCCGAAGTCCTTGTTGAACACCATCATGGTGGTGTAGTTGTCCCAGGGTTTTTCCTGGAACACCGCCGCCTCGGCCGGAATCATCCGGGCGATGTCATGCCAGACCGAATCCCGCGCGGCGCCGCCCAGCTGGCCCGCAGGGTAGGTGGCCAGCCGGGCCCACTTGTCTCCCACCTTGAGCGAGTCGTAGTCGAAATGGCCGACCAGGAAGGGCATGTCGACCAGGTCGTGATAGTTCTTCTCGGCGTAGCTGCCCGAGGTGCCGGGGCGCATGCCGGTCGCCACCTTCCAGCCGCTCTGCGTCTTGATCGTGACCGTGGCGGCGAAGTCGGTGCCGCGGCCTTCGGGGTAGAGGAAGAGGTTGGTGCCGTTGAAGAAGGCGAAGTCCGGCCGCGACCAGGCAAAGGCGTTGTCGAGCGAGTCGGCGAAGTAGTCGAAGGCGACCACGACGGTCTTGCTGCCCGCCGCGCGGATCCGCCAGGTGTCGTAGTCCAGCTTGTCCCAGCGCAGCAGATTGCCATCGCCCATCGGCGTGAACAGGGAGACGAACCGGGCATAGTTGGACACTTCGTACGCCCCGGGCGTCCAGCTCGGCAGGGAGAGCAGCACGTCACCCGCCCCTTTCACGTCGAAGCTCATCCGCACCTTGATGGTCTTCTGCACGGCGGTGGCGCTGTCGAAGGTCACTTCATAGCGGATGTTGGCGATGGGGGCGGACTGGGTGGGCCCGGGCACCGGTCCCTGCGCGTGGAGCGGGCCGACCAGCAGAAGACCGAAGGCGCCAACGGCACCGAGTGTGTGACGCAGCATGCATTTCTCTGTGAGAGGTGGTCGGCTATAGACGGAAGCCGGGCAGGAAAGGTTGCAGCACGGGAGGTGAGAGGTGACAGGTGACAGGTGACAGGTGACAGGTGAGAGGTGACAGGTGAGAGGTGAGAGGGGCATCGACCCGATACCCGCGCCGCCCCCTCTCACCTCTTACCTCTCACGCCGTCTCAGTTTCCGCTTTCAGCTCGCCTTCCCACCTTGCCATCACGGCGCTGGCCAGGCAGTTCCCCAGCAGGTTGACGGACGTGCGGGCCATGTCCATGAAGGCGTCGACGCCGAGGATGACGGCGACCCCTTCCAGCGGCAGCTTGAACTGCGTCAGCGTGCCGGCCAGGATCACCAGCGAGGCCCTCGGCACGGCGGCCACCCCTTTGCTGGTCAGCATGAGGGTCAGCATCATGACCAGCTGCTGTTCCAGATTCATGTCGACCCCCGCGGCCTGGGCGACGAAGACCGACGCCACCGCGAGGTAGAGCGTCGAGCCATCCAGGTTGAACGAGTATCCCGTGGGCAATACGAAGGCGACGATCCGCTTCGGCACGCCGAACTTTTCCATGTTCTCCATGGCCAGCGGCAGGGCCGCCTCGGAGGAGGCCGTGCTGAAGGCAATGAGCCAGGGCTCGCGGACCCAGCGCCAGAACCGCCTGATCGGGATCCGCGCCAGCAGGATCACCGGTACCAGCACCCCCAGGATGAAGACGATCAGCGCGCCGTAGAGCGTGCCCACCAGCAGGCCAAGATTGCCCAGGATGTGGATGCCGCTCTTGCTGATGGTGGCGCCGATCGCGGCCCCGATGCCGATCGGCGCGAACTTCATCACGATGCCGGTGAACTTGAACATCACGTCCGACAGGCTTTCACAGAACGCCAGCATCGTTTCCTTGGGCTTGCCCTTGACCTGCGAGAGCGCGGCGGCGAACAGCAGGGCAAAGAAGACCACCTGCAGCACTTCGTTGTCCGCGGCCGCCTTGAAGAAGCTCTGCGGCACGGTGTGCTCGATCACCCCGCTCAGCGTGGTCTGCGTCGCCGCGAACTGCTTGCCCTCCTCGGCGGAAACGGCCAGGCTGACGCCGACGCCGGGCTTCACCAGATTGACCGCGGTGAGGCCGATGACGAGCGCCAGCGTCGTGGCGATCTCGAAGTAGATGATCGAGCGGAGCGCCAGGCGGCCCACCTGCTTGAGATCGTCACCGTGTCCGGCAATGCCCACGACGAGCGTGCCGAAGAGCAGCGGCACCACGATCGACTTGATCATCCTGAGGAAGATCGAGGACAGCGGGCTGAAGACCGGCAGGAGGCTCGTGTTGAGCCACACGTCGTGGTCCAGCCAGCCGAGGATGACCCCGATGATCGTGGCGATGATGATCCAGCCGGTGAGACTGATCTTCCGCATGTGAGACCGGGAGTAGATGGTGAACAAAAGCGGAGAGAGAAGAGCGTAGAGAGGAGAGAGGAATGCCGTGTCGCGTGCGGTTCCTCTCTCCTCTCTCCTGTCTACTCTCTCCGCGGTTCAGGAGACGACGCTGGTCTACCCGACGAGTACCGCGCCCTTCTTCTCGATGACGGCCAGCAGACTGGCAAACGACGCGGCAAACGAGGCCACGCCTTCCTTCTCGAGCTGGGCCGTGATCGCCTTGAGATCGATGCCCTCGGCCGCCAGCGCGGCGAGCTCGCCCGGGGCCGCGGCCATGCCGGCCGCGATGCGCGATTCCGGCTGGCCGTGATCGCGATAGGCGGCAAAGGTGGCGGGAGGGAGGGTGTTCACGGTGTGGGGAGCGATCAGCGCCTCGACGTAATAGACGTCGGAGAGCCGCGGATCCTTGGTGCTGGTCGACGCCCAGAGCGGCCGCTGCACCCTGGCCCCCGCCGCGGCGAGCGCCTGCCAGCGCGGTGTGGCGGTCGCCCGCTCGAAGGCGAGGTACGCCGCGCAGGCGTTGGCGATGGCGGCCCTGGCCCGGAGCCCCTTCGGATCACCCTTCGTTTCGAGCTGGGCGTCGACCTTGCCGTCGAGACGACTCACGAAAAAGCTGGCGACCGACTGGATCCGGTCCACGGGGGCGTTCTGCGCCACCCGCTGCTCCAGTCCGGCCATGAATGCGTCGATGACCTGCTGGTACCGCTCGACACTGAACAGCAGCGTCACGTTCACGTTGATGCCCACGGCCAGGCAATGGGTGATCGCGGGGAGGCCCTCAAGCGTGCCCGGAATCTTGATCATCGCATTGGGGCGGCCCACCGCCCCCCAGAGCCGCTCGGCCTCCGCGATGGTCCCCCGGGTGTCGTGCGCCAGCGTGGGGGAGACCTCGAGCGAGACGAGCCCGTCGGCACCGGCCGCCCGTTCGTAGACGTGGCGGAAGGCATCGCACGCCGCCTGCACGTCCGCCACGGCCAGCTCCTCGAAGATCTCGGCGGCGGGGCGGCCTTCACCCGACAGGCGACGGATGTCGTCGTCGTACAGGTCACTGCCCGCGATCGCCTTTTCGAAGATCGTGGGATTCGAGGTCATGCCCAGGAGACCATCCTCCGCAATCAGCCGGGCCAGCTGCCCCGAGCGCATCAGGTCGCGGGTGATGTAGTCGTACCAGGGGCTTTGCCCGAGGCGGCCGAGAGCAACGAGCGGATTGAGAGTCATAGTGCCTCGAAGGTACGAAGCGTGTGGGAACAGGGAACGGGGAACAGGGAACGGGAACCGCCTGTTTCCGTTCCCCGTTCTCCGTTCACCGTTCACCCCGGTTCACAAGATCCGTCGCGGCCGCCACGACCGCGTCCGCCGTCAACCCGAACTCCTGGTACAGCCGGTCCGCCGGGGCCGAGGCGCCGAAATGGTCGAGACCGAGCGCGACCCCGCCGTCGCCGACGAATCGATGCCAGCCCATGGTCGCCGCGGCCTCTATGCTCACCCGGGCCCGTACGGCCGGCGGGAGCACCTGGTGACGGTAGCTCTCCGGCTGGGCGTCGAACAGCTCCCAGCAGGGGAGCGACACCACCCGCACCTTCCGGCCGGCGGCGGTCAGCTTGTCCGCGGCCGCCAGCGCCAGGTGTACCTCCGACCCCGTGGCAATCAGGATGACCTCGGCGGTGCCGGCGCAGTCCCGGAGCACGTAACCACCCCGGCGCACCCCCTCGGCGCCAGCGAGTGCCACCCGGTCGAGGACCGGCAGCTTCTGGCGGGAGAGTGCCAGGACTGTCGGACCATCGGTGCGCTGCAGCGCCGACCGCCAGGCCTCGACGGTTTCGGTGGCATCCGCGGGACGGATCACCTGGAGATTCGGCATGGCCCGCAACATCGCCAGCTGCTCGATCGGCTGGTGCGTCGGACCGTCCTCGCCCAGGCCGATGGAGTCGTGGGTGCCGATGTAGATCACGGGCAGCTGCATCAGCGCCGACAGGCGGATCGACGGCTTGCAGTAGTCGGTGAAGATGAGGAAGGTGCTGCCGAAGGGGCGGAGGCCGCCATGCGCCGCCATGCCGTTGAGGGTCGCGGCCATGCCGTGCTCGCGGATACCCCAGTGCAGGTTGCGCCCGGTGGCGGTGGCGCTCACGCTGCCACCGCCCTTGATCTCGGCGCCGGTGCTCTCGGCAAGGTCGGCGGAGCCGCCGACCAGGTTGGTGATCTTCGGCGCCAGCGCGTTGAGCGTTTTCGCCGAAGCCTGGCGGGTGGCCAGCTGGCCGTCAGCAGGCGAAAAGAGCGGCAGCGCACTTTCCCAGCCCTGCGGCAGCGCCCCGGCCTGCACCCGATCCCATTCCTGCGCCATGTCGGGGTGAGTGTCGCGGTAGCCGTCCATGCGGTGCGCCCATTCGGTCTGCAATCTCGAGCCGCGCTGCCGAGCCGCCGGGGCCCACTCGAGCGCTTCGGGGGCGACGCGGAACTTCGGCTCCTCGGGCCAGTGCAGGATTTCCTTGGTGCGGCGGATTTCCTCGGCGCCAAGGGGGGCGCCGTGCGCACCGGCGGTGCCACCTTTGGTCGGGGCAGGATCACCGATGCGGGTGGTCAGCAGGATCAGCGTCGGGCGCGCGCTCTGGTCGGCGGCGTCGGCCAGCGCGCCCTCGATGGCGGCGAGGTCGTTGCCGTCGCTCACCCGCAGGGTGCGCCAGCCGTAGGCCTCGAACCGCCGGGCCACATTCTCGGAAAAGCTGAGACTGGCCTTGCCGTCGATCGTGATACCGTTGTCGTCGTAGATCAGCGTCAGCTTGCCGAGGGCCAGGTGCCCGGCGATCGAAGCGGCTTCGCTCGCCACGCCTTCCATCAGGTCGCCATCGCTCACCAGCGCCCACGTCCGGTGGTCGACGATCGCATGGCCTGGCCGGTTGAAGTGCTCGCCCAGGAGCCGTTCGGCCAGCGCCATGCCGACCGCATTGCCCACGCCCTGGCCCAGCGGCCCGGTCGTCGTCTCGATGCCGGCGGTGTGGCCGCGCTCGGGATGTCCGGGGGTCTTCGAACCCCACTGGCGGAAGGCCTTGATGTCATCGAGTGAAAGGGCGTAGCCGCTCAGGTGCAGCAGTGCGTAGCTCAGCATCGATGCGTGGCCGCAGGACAGGACGAAGCGGTCGCGGTCGAGCCAGGCGGGATCGGCGGGGTTGTGGCGCAGGAAGCGGGACCAGAGCAGATACCCGACGGGCGCCAGTGCCATCGGCGTGCCGGGATGTCCGGAGTTGGCCTGCTCGACCGCATCCATGGCCAGCACACGGATGGAGTTGATCGTGGCCCAATCGCGGCCAGCGGTCGCGGCGGCGGAGGACGCAGGCGCGGCTTCCAGTACGTTGCGATTCAGCTGTGGACTCCGGACTGTGGCCAGGGCCGGTTGGGGCGTGGGAA
>DATEHG010000013.1:0-4214 GCA_035279705.1 Gemmatimonadales bacterium | reverse complement strand
GGAATGCGGATCTTCTCGACGCGGCTGCTGCCTCCATGGTTTTGCGGAACTATGTCTAGCTCGTTGGGTTTCAAGAACGAGACAAGAGGCTAGAGACGAGAGACCTGCGTTCCTGGATCCCGGAACACCTCGCGCACCGGGACCTTCCCCTCCTGGTCTCTCGTCTCTTGTCTCTCGCCCCTCGAGTCTCGACTTTCCTCAGTGCTTCGGAAACAGGGAGCCTACCAGGCCACCGATGACGAGGCCAGGCAGCGCGCCGAGCAGAAAGCCACGCGCGACGTTTCCAGCCGTCGAGCCGGTGCAACTGCTTTCACACGGCCCGGTGGCGATGGCCACGCCAATCAGTCCGGTCGTCACGCCACCGATTACTGCGCCGACTTTCCAATGATTTCCCTGTCTTGCACTCGTCGGCACAGAGTCTCTGGACGCGGCCCATCCGGAAGGACTTCGCAGCACTTCAACGTCTGGGCTATAGGTTGAAGGCATCGCCGCAAAGGGCGGTGTTCCAACCCGCTGGGCTTCAAGCCTCCACGATCCGATGGACAATCCGATCAGCGCCAGCGCCAGAGGCCGGAGAATCATGTTTTTCATGATCTATCTAGAAGCCCCAATAGATGAGTTTCGGCCCATAGGGATCCGCGTCCCCGCCGCCCACGGAATCCGGTACCCACCCTCTGAACCGGCCTCCTGACCAGTAGCACTCCGTCTTGCCGCTACCGTAGTAATAGTAGAGTGGATTGGCAGACACGACACAATTTTGCCCGATGCCGGCATGATGACCGCTACTACCCATATTCAGGGTTACGCCACCCGTAAGTCGTGACGGTGTATTCACATTACTACAATCGTCAGATCCGGCGGTGCCTCCCGCATTGCAATCCGCCAGTGATCCGTAGTTTGCATGCTTCCCCTGTGCGACATAACTCCGTGGATAGCCGCCCGACTTGTTGGGGTAGTAAAGAGCCGGAGGGTTTGCGCCGGAGCCGAGGAATGTTTGCCACGATTCGTGTTGGGAATAGTAGGCGGCTGACAGCAGCCAGTGCGTTGTTGAGGGGACATACTTTACGTCAAGGATGATCCACTCCGAATCTCCAACATGCGGGGCACAATCGTCAGGCTTTAGGAAGCAGCCGAAGGTCGTCGATCCAGCATCATTGTAGTAGGAGATCAGATACATGATGCGAATGGCGCCCGAGGGCTGGAGATTTGCGACCCAGCGCGGTTCACGGCCCGTATTGTCGAGTGCTCCAGCAGTGTAGAGCTCAGGCGCGAAGGCAGCAGCTAACCTAGTCTCGCAGTCGTCTGACAAGCCGTCCACATCGGAGTCATTGAGTTGACCTTCCTCGCACTTCGTGGGAGTGGTACTACTGGTCAGGAAAATTCCAGGCGAGTTAGGGAAAGGATCGACTTCCTGGCAACCTTCCTGACACAATGGGGTGACGAGCGCTTCAACTTCAGGCGCAGAAGGCTCCCTCCCCTCACTACATGCAGTCAGAAATGCTGCGGAGAGTACAAACGCGAAAAGTACTGATCGGTGATTCGTGGGATGCTTCAAGATTTCCAGCCCTTCGAAGAATGGAGTGAAAGAATTGGCGATAGTTGCCCCTCCCTGGGCAGACTTGCGGCGACAAGGTAGGTGGAGGGTATTGCAAACGGTACTACCAGCAGTAGTAGTGCTCAGAAATCGGCCGAAATCCGTTTGTTCACCGCATCAGGCCGTGCGGGTGGGAGACCGGGTGCTGATCATGCACCGCGGTCAGATCGTGCAGGACATCAAGGGTGTGCGGAAGCGGCGGCTCAGGGTGGAGGAGCTGCTGGATCGGTTTGAAGAGAACAGGAATGCGGATCTGCTCTATGCCTCGGCGGCGGCGATGGTGCTGCGGCAATACGTCTAGGCGTTGAGTTTCGGAACTGAGTCGAGAGACAAGAGACGAGAGACAAGAGTCCTGCAGACTTGAGGCTTGGTGTTACTCCTGAGCGGAGGAGTGCCCGCGTCAGTCGTCTCTCGTCTCTTGTCTCTTGTCCTCCGACTTCCTGCGCCATTCATACGCCGCGATGACGGGCAGGTAAAACGCCACGTCCGCCAGCAGCTTTCCGGCCAGCACGCCAAGATCCCGCCCGAACAGCTGAGTGCCGAACCCCATCAGCGCGGGCCGAAGGACCGCAGTATCGAGTAATTCTGCCGGGCCGAATTCGAGGAAGATCTTCCGGGTAGTGGCCAGGGCGGCGGGCGTGTCGTACGGCGCTTGCCGAACGCCGGCCTCGTGGGCGTCGTGCAGCATCTCGCGCAGGGTGACGACGCCGTAGAACCCGATCGATTCTCCCACGGAACCGCCGTAGGCCGCCGCGATCGGATTGCCGGTCAGGCGATCGAGCAGCCAGGAGCCGCCGATCGCAGCCAGCGTCCCCACCACCTCTCCCAGCCAGTAACGGCGCACCCACTCCCTGACATGCAAGCCAGGGGCGGGATCCAGGTCCGCCATGAGCTGACGCTTGCCGGTGCTGCGGCGACCGGACTCGCGCCGCCAGCCGGCGTGCTCCACCGGCTCGAACACCAGATCGACTTCGCCGATGCGCACCATCGCCTCGGCCGGCAGGCGGGCCTCGACGGCGAGCTGACGGCCGTGAATGAAGGTGCCGGAGTCGGAGCCGAGGTCGGCGAGATACCAGGCACCGTCGCGGGCATCGAGGCGGGCGTGGATCGGGCTGACCAGCTCGCCCGGAAGGACGAGCTCGTTGTCGGCGCTGCGGCCGATGATGCAGGGAGTCTGGTAGACCGGAATGAACTGGCCCTCGAGGGGCCCGCTCATGATCCGGAAGCCGGCGAGAGGCGCCGGGACGGCGAGGGAGTCGCTGGGGCGCTCGGTCATCCCGGCTGGCGGAGGGTGGCGCCGGCTAGAAGCGCGCCACTTCGAGCATGGCCGCGCGGAGGTGCTCCACCTGCGGCAGGATCACATCTTCGAGCTGCGGGGCATAGGCCACGAAGGTGTCGGTGGCCGCCACCCGTTTGACGGGCGCATCCAGGTCCATGAACAGCTCTTCGCTGATCCGCGCGGCGATCTCGGATCCGTAGCCCCAGCTGAAGGAATCCTCGTAGGCCACGATGACTCGGCTGGTCTTGCGGACGGACTGGAACAGGGTCTCCCAGTCCACCGGTGCCAGCGAGCGGAGGTCGATGACTTCGACGCTCAACCCCTGCTCTTCCTCGACCTCCTTGGCCGCCACCAGGGCGCGCTGCACCACCGCACCGTAGGTGATGACCGTCAGGTCGCTGCCCTCCCTGACCACGCGGGCCTTGCCCAGCGGAATCATGAAGTTGGGGCCGGGGTTGGGCGCCTTGTTGTAGGTCTGGCGATAGAGGTGCTTGTGCTCGAGGAAGAGCACCGGGTCTTCGCAGCGGATGGCGGTCCGCAGGAGCCCGTTGGCATCGAGCGCCGTCGAGGGACACACCACCCGGAGCCCGGGCACGCCGGTGAAGATCGCGGCACCCGTCTGGCTGTGATACACCGCCCCGCCCTTGAGGTAGCCGCCGTAGGTGACGCGCACCACGACCGGCGAGGCAAAGGCGTTGTTGGACCGCCAGCGCATCAGGGCCAGCTCGTCGCGGAGCTGCATGTAGGCGGGCCAGATGTAGTCGAAGAACTGGATCTCGACCACGGGCTTGATGCCGCGGGCCGCGAGGCCGATGGCCCGCCCCACGATGTTGGCCTCGGCCAGCGGACTGTTGTAGACGCGGTCGCTCCCGAAGGCGCGTTGCAGGCCCCAGGTCACCTTGAAGACGCCGCCCTTGCCCTTGACCGACGAGAGCGCCTCCTCGCGGCTGGCATCGGCCACGTCCTCGCCGAAAACCACGATCCGCGGGTCCCGCGCCATCTCGTCCTTCATGCAGGCATTGAGCAGATCCACCATCGTGGTCGGCTCGCCGGTGAAGTGGGGATCCTCCTCGGTATCGAACGCCTCGCCGGTGGGGTCCACGTCCGGGGAGTAGACATAGTGGTAGACGGTATCGAGCGCGGGCTGCGGCGAGGCCAGCGCCGTTTCCGCCGCCACGGTGACTTCCTCATCCGCCTGCTGGCGGATGGCCTCCAGCTCGCTCTCGGTGGCCAGCCCTTCGGCCAGGAGGTAGCGGGGGAATGACGTCAGCGGGTCCTTCGCGGCATCCGCTTCCCGCTCCACCGGCGGCCGGTACAGCACTTCGTCATCCGACAGCGAAT
>DATEHG010000012.1:0-11657 GCA_035279705.1 Gemmatimonadales bacterium | reverse complement strand
ATCCACATGACCGTCATCGCCAAGGATGGATGGCCGCAGCCGGCACCGTGGAAGTGTGATACCTTGAATGTCGCGCCCGGCGAGCGGTGGGATGTGCTGATCAAGGCCAACAATCCCGGCACCTGGGCGTTCCACTGCCACATTCTGCCCCACGCCGAATCCCCGATGGGCATGTTCGGCATGGTGACGGCGCTGATCGTCCAGAAGTAGTCCCGGCCCGGCGCAGCCCGGGGCCGGTCACCCTGACGGCCCTGGGAGCCTGCCATGCCCGGCACCGACTCCGTCCGCGGTACCTGCCATCCGCTGTACATCTTCGAGATCGGCCAGCTGGTCGATCTCGAAGGTTGTGAGCGGCGTATCCAGGACACCTCCGAGCGGCTCTCCCTCAAGCAGCGCGGCCGGCTCTCGCACTTCCAGTATCGCCCGCCACCGCTCCGGGTCACTCAGCAGTCAGGGGTCAGTCAGATCGGTCCCTTCCCGGTCGCGCCGACAGTCGAGCTCGTGATCTACGGCTTCGGCGCCATCTCCGTCGGATACGCCATTCCGATCGAGGGACCGCTCGATTCGCTGGTCGAATTGAGCATCGGACTCAGGGCCCGGGGCGACCTGGTCGCCGATGCCCGGAGCCGGGTTACGGCACTGGTGGCGTCGCTTGGCGCGCTGATCGTGAAGCCCAAAGTGGCGGAGATCTTCGAGGATTACGTGCTCTTCGAAGTCCAGAGCACCGGACCCAGGCGGGATGGCGCCGAATACCTGGAGCAGGAGTCCGGCACCCTGGCCCGAATCCTCCGCGCCGAGCGAGGCACGCTGTCCGAGGACGAGATCCGGGACGCGATGCAGGCCACGATCTCGTTCGGCGTGGGCGACCTGTCGGTCATCGACTATGACACCGCCTTCGTGCTCGATCCCGAGCCGGACGAGGTCAGGGCCGTGCTGGAAGTGGCCAATGTGCAACTCCTCGAGATGCGGTACCTGGACCAGGAGCTCGACCAGGCGCTGCAGCGCTCCTACGCCCTGCTGGCGCGACAGGGCGGATTGAGGACCCTGGCACCGGGAGTCTATACCCGGGACCTCGACGAAGTGGCCGAACTGCAGCTCGACAGCGCCATGCTGCTCGAACGGGTGACCAACGCCCTCAAGTTCTTCGGCGAGGAGTTTCCCACCCGGATTTACCGACTGGCCGCCCAGCGCTTCCACCTCGGCGAGTGGGACCAGAGCATTTCCCGCAAGCTGTCGACCATCGAGAGTCTCTACCAGAAACTGGCCGCCCGGGCCTCGGGAAGACGGATGGAGCTGCTCGAGTGGGTCGTGATCATCCTGATCGCGATGGAGATCGTGCTTTCCTTCCTGCCGGGCCACTGATCACCGCGCGTTTCCGCCTTGGACCTGATCTCCCGCCTCTTCCTCCGTTCCGGCCTCCTCTGCCTGCTACTCGGGCTGGGCCTTGTCCTCGTGCCGCCGAGTATGGCCGCTCGGAGCCCCTGGCTTTCCGCATCATGGCCGGTGCAGCTCCACCTGCTCACGGTCGGGTGGCTGACGCAACTGATATTTGGTGTGGCGTGGTGGCTCTTTCCCCGGGCAAGCCGTGCCGAGCCGTCCCGCAGCATCACGGCGATGAGATTCAGTTTCGCCTTGCTCCAGGTGGGACTGGTGCTGCGAGTCATCTTCGAACCGCTGCGGGGCGGGGACGGGTGGGCCACCGGCGCCTTGCTGCGGAGCTCGGCGGTGTGCCAATTCGTCGCCGCCGTGCTCTTCGTGGCGGTCATCTGGCCCCGGATCCGGGAGCGCTGAGGTGCCGAAGGTGAGCGTGGTATTGATCCGGAGCGCCTTGGCCTCCCTGCTCGTGGGGGCGGGCCTGGGCAGCTACATGCTGGCCGGAGGGTCGGCCGCGTCACCCGGATGGTGGCGTGCGCACGCCGAGCTGATGCTCATGGGGTGGTGCCTTCAGCTGGCGATGGGGGTGGCCTACTGGATTCTGCCCAAGCACGCCGCCGGCGCTGCGCGGGGCAATGCCTGGATGGCCGCGGCGATCGCGCCGTTGCTGAACGCCGGGATCGCGCTCAGCCTGGTCGGCTGGTTCGGGGCGGGACCTGCCGGGGTGCTCGATGCCGGCCGAGGGCTTGAACTGCTGGCGATTGTGGCCTTCGCCGTCGTCATCGCGCCGCGCATCAAGCCATTCGGCGCCGGCCGCTCAGTGCCGGGGCCTAGAAGTCCTTCCGCCTGAAGCGGCGGAATCCGAGCCAGAGCGGCACGACCGCCCAGAGCAGCAGCGCCGTGGCGGCGATCAGCGACCCCCGTCCCGATTCGAAGAACTGGCGGAATACCGCCCCGGTGTAGCCCATGAGCGCGGCCACGTCCAGTCGCAGCAGCAGCACGACCCGCCCGAGGTCGATCGGATTCAGGAAGGTGAGCACCAGGAGCGGTCGCTCCATCGGGTAGTCACCGAACAAGAGGACAATGAGCAGGACCAGCCCGTCCCAGAGGATGCCGGCTCCCAGCCACAGCAGGAGCGCCGCTCCCATTCCGCGGGCCCGGTCTTCGAATGCCAGCGCCACCAGCAGGGCCACGCCACTGAACACCAGTGTCAGCAGGATCCCCACTCCCATCAGCACGCCAAATGCTCCGCCCCCGCCCCCATGCCAGAGGAACGGCAGGCCCATGCCGGCGGCGAGCGCAAGTATCAGCGGCAGCGCGAGGCCGCCGAACAGCCCGGTGTACAGGACATTGCGGTTGAGCGGCTGCGCCAGCATCAACTCCATGAATTCCCGGGAGTGATAGAAGTGCAGGGTGCCGAAGAGCAGGCCGACCAGGGGCACCAGGAGCAGCACGGCGTCCAGCAGGCTCACCACCACCCGCTCACCACCACCGCCCAGCCGGAACAACCCCTCGGTGACCAGGAAGAAGACGAGAGCGTAGGCCAGGATCCACCGGCTCCGGGCAGCGTCCCTGAGCTGATAGCGCAGAATCTGGAGGATCGCACTCATGACCGGTGCTCCCGCATGACCTGAGCAACCGCGGCTTCCAGCCGCGTCTGACCGGTCAGTGTCTTGAGCGACTCGATCCCCCCCTCGAACCGGACCGTGCCATCGAGCAGGAACACCACCTCGGTCGCCAGCTCCTCGAGCTCGCCCATGACATGCGAAGCGATCAGGACGCTGGTCCCGGCCGCCTGGGCGGCGCGGACCTGCGCCTTGAGGATGCCGCTGGCGATGGGATCGAGACCGGCGGTCGGCTCATCGAGGATGAGCAGCTCCGGCCGGAAGAGAAAGGCGATGGCCGCGTTGAGCTTCTGGCGATTGCCTCCGGACAGGGTCCGCACCGGCTTGTCCAGTTCCGCTCCGAGGTCCAGCAGCTCGATGAGGCTCGTGTCCTCCTGGCCTGGCCGGCGCCGGAGGGCACGGAGCATGCCCAGGACTTCGCGGCCCCGCAGGTTTTCCGGAAACCGCGCCGCCTGCGGCATATAGCCGATCCGTGCCCGGTATTCGTGGCCCCCGTTGATCCGGTGACCGAGCACGGTAACCTCGCCGCGGTCCGGGCGCACGAGGCCGAGCAGGATCTTGAGCAGCGTGGATTTGCCGGCACCGTTGGGACCGACCAGCGCCGTGATCCGCCCCTGCCCCACCAGTGCGTTCGCGCCCCGCAACACCGGGAGGCGGCCGTAGGACTTCTCGAGTCCGTCGATGGTGATTGCCGGAGTCGTCATGCCGGCGGCCGCATGAGCGGAGTCTGGTCCACCAGCGTGGCGGGCGTCAGCACGGGAAGCACCCGCTCCGCCAGGTCGAGCAGGTCGACCGTGAGGCTCCGGAGCAGCAGCAGTGACGGCGGGTGCCGCTGCACGACCAGCGAGAAGAGGCGGACCGGGGCAAACGGCACGTCCCCCACCCCGTCCCGGTTCAGATCATAGCCCCGGTAGTGATCCCAGTAGTTGTGATCGAAGCTGCTCCGGGTCGTGGTGCTGTTGCTGGCCACATCAAAGGAGTTGCCGACGAAGAGATTCCGGCTGAACCGGTTCTGGTCCGCGTCGCCGAGGACGATGACGGCCCAGCCGTTGTCCTCGAACCGGTTGCCCGTCAGTTCGAGACGATTGGTGCCCTCCAGATACAGCGCAGTCGAGTTACGCCGAAAAAGATTCCCGGTCACCCGGCTGTCGCTCAGCTCCTTGAGCAGCAGGCCATAGGCGGCCGCTCCCCAGCTCTGCTCGAAGTGATTGCCGGTCATGGTCACGCCGTGGCTGTACATCACCGCCACCCCCGACCCGTTGGCCTCGAACCTGTTGTCCCGGTACTCGCAGTCGTGGGAGAACATGAAGTGGAGTCCGTAGCGCAGGTTCCCGGCGCTCCGGTTCCGTTCGATGTGACTGTCGGTGGTGAATTCGAGGTAGATCCCGTCCCGGTGCCCGCTGATCTCGTTTCCCAGCACCGTCACGTGACTCGATTTCCAGAGATGGACCCCGTTGCCGGCCAGGGCTTCACTCCTGGCCTGCCCGGCGATCCGGTTGCCGATGACCCGGCAGCCTTCCGTGGCGGCCAGGTAGATCCCGAAGTAGGCGTTCTCGATCCGGTTGTCCGCGATCAGACAGCTCCTCACGCTGCTGGCCTTGATCGCGGCGGGATCCTCCAGAATGCTGGTGCCGGAATTCCGGAGGACAAAGCCCCGCACCTCGACGCTGTCGGCCGTCACGGTGATCAGTTGCCGGCGCCCTTCCCCATCGATTACCGGCCACCCGGTGCCGAGCAGAACGAGACGGCGGTCGAGGACCAGCGTGGGCTCCCGATAGGTGCCCGACGCCACCTCGATCGTGTCTCCCGCGTGCGCCTGGCGCAGCGCTTCGGCGATAGTCGACACCGCGCCGGGACCTACCCGCCAGTGACGGGGGGCGGTGCCGCCGAGCAATACCAGCGCCAGGACCGCGCTCAGCATTTCAGGATCCGCGCTGACGCCCGGCAGCCGAGCGAACGGCGGACCAGTCGAGCCGGGTCCCGCCGACCGATTGAGCCACGCTGTCGACCGGAGCGCTGAACTCGAGGGCGATCAGGCCGCTCGCCATCGGAGTATGGAGGGAGTCCGTCCGCAGGTAGATGGCCGACGCGACCGGAATCCACCGCCCCGGGTGCAGAAAGTCGGCGGCCCAGGCCCCCTTCACCTTGCCAGCGGGGACCACACCGTCGGCGATGAAGGCGGCCATGCAGCCAATGTCGTCGAAGCGGTAGACTCGCCCGGTCACGGTGACCAGCTCTGCAGTGAAGCGCGGATCGGCCACCGGCATGTGACAGTGGTCGCAGGCATCGGCGCCGAGGGCAATGGGCACCGGACCCGGCGAACTGCAGGCACTCAACAGGGTCAGCGCGGCAACCATCCAAAGACCGCAACGCCTCACTCGATCACTCCGCTGGCCGACTCGGCGCGCGGCGCCAGGAGCGAGATCCGGAGGGCCACCACTCCGAGGAGAAGTGCCCCGATGATCGCCCAGCCACCGGGACCCGGCCAGCTGGTCGCCGAGAAGTTGAGCAGTTGCTTGGAGCCGATGAGCGGCGGCTGGTAGGTCATTCCGGGTATGGAAATGATGGCGTCGGGGGCAAGCTTGTGGCCGTAGTCGTACCCCCATTTCCAGAAATCGGCCAGGCCGACGAGGGCCACCAGGACCATCAGGGCAACCCATGCCTTGAGCAGGCCACGGCGCGACAACAGGGCGACGAGGAGGCCGCTGGTGATGAGTCCGAGCACGATCCAGGGCATGAACCGAAGCTCGGGAATATCATCGGGCTCGATCCGCTTCATCCCGATGTAGTGATTCAGACTGTTGATGCTGGCCAGGTCCTGCGGCGCGGCGCCCGTGATCCGGTTGACCCAGATGCGCAGGCCCAGTCCCTCGGGATACTGGGGCGCCTTGAGGGCGATCTGCCACAGCGGAAAGAGATACACCAGGCCGAGCAGCAGGGCGGCGGTGGCAACGGTCAGGCGGGGTCCGGGCTTCACGGTCAGTCGCTCCGTGCGATGCGGCCGGAGGGCAGTGCCCTCCGGCCGCCGCGCGTCACTTGGGGGTGTTGAAGGAGACCCGGATCGGCGACCCCTGCGGCGACACCCGGACGTACCCCTGCATCTCCTGGTGCAGTGCCGAGCAGAAGTCGGTGCAGTAGAAGGGGAAGACCCCGATCCGGTCGGGACGCCAGACGATGGTGCGGGTCTGGCCCGGCATCACCAGCAGCTCGGAGTTGTTCGCTCCGGTCACCGCGAAGCCGTGGGGCACATCCCAGTCCTGCTCGAGATTGGTCAGGTGGAAGTAGACCGAATCATCCAGCTGGATCCCTTCGATATTGTCCGGCACGAAGTGGCTGCGGATCATCGTCATGTAGACGTGCACCACCTTGCCCTGCCGGACCACGCGGGCTTCCTTCTCGCTGTGGATCGCGTAGGGATCCTTGTTGTCCGCCAGCGAGTAGGTCCGCATCTGGCGGTCCTTGATCAGCGAGGCCGGGAGCGCCTGGGCGTAGTGCGGCTCGCCGATCGTGGGGAAATCGAGCAGCAGCTTCATCTTGTCGCCCGTGATGTCGTACAGCTGGGCGGACTGGGTCAGCTCCGGGCCGGTCGGGAGGTAGCGGTCCTTGGTGATCTTGTTGAGCGCGATGACGTACTTCCCGTACGGCTGCGCCGCATCACCGCCGGGAATGAGCAGGTGGCCGATGGCGTAGTAGGTCGGGACCCGGTCCAGCACCGTGAAGTCCTTGAGGCTCCACTTCACGATTTCAGACGACACGAACATCGAGGTATACGCGTTGCCCTTGCCGTCGAATTCGGTGTGGAGCGGGCCCAGACCCGGCTTCTGCACTTCGCCGGCCAGGACCGATTCGTAGCGCAAGACCGGAATGCCGCCCACGGAGCCGATGGTGTCCATGGCGGCGATGGCCTTCTGGATCTTGCTGAACGAGAACACCGGAATCACGGTCGCCAGCTTGCCGTCCGCCACGATCAGCTCCCCGCTCGGATCCACGTCGGTGCCGTGCGGCGACTTCGGCGTGGGGAGGAAGTAGACGATCCCGGGGCAGTCCGCGATCTCCAGCACCCGCACGCCCGTCTTCATCTCGGAATGGCCGACGTGATTGGCGTCCATCCAGTTGTGGGCATAGCGGCTGGGCCAGACCTTGCCCTTGCCGGCGGCCGCGCACTTCGCAGCCTCGCTCCAGTGCACCGCGGCCACGAAGTCCTTGTCGTTGCGCGAGGCGTTGACCTCCTTCAGGGAATTGGCCTGCTCGGTGTTGTAGCTGGTGAAGAAGACCCACTCCTTGGACGGCCCCTTCCCCGCCCGCGACAGATCGTAGTCGAAGCCGGGCATATGGACCTGGAAGTCCAGGGTCATCCCGCCCGTCGCCGAATCGACCTTCACGAAGCTCAGCACCCCGGTGAACTTGGCCTTGTAGTCCGCGATCGAGACGTCGGTTTCCGGCGTCGGGACGCTGAACCGGGTGGCGCCGACCACGTACTCGTTGTTGGCGGTGGCAAACGGCGAAGCATGATTCCCCGCCGAATTGGGGATCTCGATGATCTCCGCGGTCTCCATCTCGGCCAGATCGAGCCGGGCAATGCGCGGCGTGTTGTTGCCGTTGATGAACAGCCAGCGCCCGTCGGGCTGCGCGTTGACCCGTGAGAGTTGCGGGTGGTGGGCGTCATCCCACGGAATGAAGCCGTAGCTCGTCATGAGCATCGGCTTGGTCTGCTCGCTGTAGCCATAGCTCTTCTCGGGATCCTGGGAAAAGACCGGGATCACCTTGAGCATGCGGCCTGAAGGGAGGCCATAGACGCTCACCTGCCCGCTGAACCCGCCGGACATGAAGGCGTAGAACTCGTCGTAGCTGCCGGGTGCGACGTACACCTTCTGGGCGGCATCGGCCGTGCCGCCGGCGGCGCCGCCGCTCGCGCCGGAGCCGCCGCAGGCTCCGCCCAGAATGGCCAAGGCGAACGGAAGGAGCCGCGCGACCCGCGGCCGGGTTGGCTGTGGCGCGAACATGGTGTTCTCCATCGTAGGGGTCGGGAAACGGGACTCAGTGCTTCTCACCGGTGGCATCGTGCTCACGCAGGTACTCCATCAGCGCACGGGCCTGGTCGGTGGTCAGCGAGAGATTGGGCATCTGCGTCATGTATTCGCCGAGCAGCTCCTTGGCGACCGGGTGCTTCTCGTACATCTGGTCGGGCGCCAGGATCATGTTCATCACGTAGGTAGGGGTACGGCGCACCGTGACACCGCCGAGCGACGGGCCGACATAGCGCTCCGTCAGCTTGTGGCAGGCGGTGCACTTGGCTTCGAACAGCTTCTCCCCCTGCTCGGCGAGGCCATGATCCACCGCACCGACCGTCACGACCGAGGTGATCGGACCCACGCCGTTCTCCATCTCGAAGGCGGAGAGCCCGCCCCCGGCCGCCGGCGCGGCGCCCGCGGCCTGGCCATCGGCCGCCGGCGGCTTGGAGCCGCCGCAGCCGATGAGCCCCAGCAGTCCGATGAGCGCCAACCCGTTCATTCTCCTCACGCCTGGCATCCGCTCCCCCCTTGCATGGTTTCAGGATCTCTTGTGCTGCGGAGAAAGTATCGGCATATTCGGATGAGGATATCCTATTATTCGACAGGAAGACTTCTTCATAGAGGAAGGATTCTTCACGATTGCTCACCCAGGCCAGCGAGTGCGCCATCCGGGCTGCCTGTGAGCTGGCCCGGGCCGAACCGGGAAGCTGGGTGGGAGCCGGCCACCTGGCCCGCCGGCTGCACGTCTCTCCGACCTACCTGGCCAAGATCCTCCAGGTGCTGGCCCGTGAAGGGGTCCTCGCGTCCCAACGCGGCAAGGCGGGGGGCTTCAAACTGCAGCACCCCGCCTCGCGCATCCGGCTCTTCGATCTGGTGGCGCCCTTCGACGAACTGACTCCGGGACGCCGCTGCCTGCTGGGCTACCCCGTCTGCTCTGACGCCACGGCGTGCCCAGCCCACGACCGCTGGAAGGAGGTGGGCGAGAAGATCGCCACCTTCTTCCGGCAGACCACCCTGGCCCAGCTGCTCTAGAACTGCGAAATCGTCAATCCGCTGGGCAGCAGCGGCACGCCGATGCTGTCCACCAGCGCATAGGTGGTGGCGTCGTAGATGAAGATCTCCGCCGGGCTGCTCTGGGCCGCCGAACCGAAGTAGGCCTGGTAGATCCGGCCGTCACTGGCAAAGGCGGCGTCGGACGCCGTGCGGCACCCGTCGGAAGGCGTCGGGGCACAGAGCGGCTGGTCGGGTCCGCGGATGAATGCCGCCGTGGCCGTGTTGTACACGATGCTGCCGAAGTTGAAGCTGGAGATGACCGCCCGCCCCGCGGCGTCGATCTTGATCGTTCCCGGGAAATCGCCGAATCCCGGCACCACCGTCGGCAGCGTGTCCACGGCGGCGGAAAAGACCGCCAGGCTCCCGTTGTTGGCAAAGAACTCCCCGCTGTTCACGACGTAGAGCTTCCCGTCGGGCCCGAAGGCGCCGTACTGCGGGTTGCGGCCGCCGGTCGGCAGCGAGTCCAGCACGGTCATCGTGGCCGGGTCGATCTCGGTGACCACGCCGTCACCGATCTCGGCATAGTTCTCGTCCAGGTTGCTCGAGATCACGAACACCCGGCCGCCATGGACCTCCACATCGGTGGGAAAGGGAGTCAGGGGCAGCGTATCGGTGATGGCAGTACCCGCCTGGCGGATGTTGATCCGGCCCACGTAGTCGTCGATCTGGTTGGCCACGATCGCCAGCGTGTCATTGACCCAGGCCACGCCGGTAGCGTTTCCCGCCGCGAAGGTGAACACCCGTTCCACCGTGTTGGCCTGGAGATCCACCAGCGCGATGCTGGCGGCATTGCCGAGCGGCACCAGCGCGCGCCGGCCGCGGACGGCAAACCCGACCGGGGTAATGCTGGGGCCTGCTCCCAGCGGCAGCTCCTGCCGCTGATCCGGCGCGCCGAGCTGGAGCAGGAGAAGGGCATTGGCGCTGCCGTTGACCATCAGCGCGATGTCGGGGTTGGATGCCGTCCCATCCAGGAAGTTGCCGGAGGGCGGCGGGCTTGCGGTGTCGGTGCAGGCCGCAGCCCCGATGAGGAGCGTGGTGCACAGCAGCAGGAATCGGGTACGCATGGATCCTCCAGTGGGGAAAATCAATTGGATTCGGAGGCCGGGCCCTCGGGGCCCAGCGAAAGACGAGTGCCCAGCCACCAGCTCCGGCCGGGCGAGGGGTAGTCCACCAGCAGCGTGGCGGGCTGGTCGAACAGATTGTCCACCCCTCCCGACACTTCGAGCTGCAGGGAGCCAAACCGGAAATCCCGCGAGAGGTGGAGGTCGCAGACCGCAAAGGCCGGTAGGCTGTTGAGATCGCTGCCGATCGCGGTGCGCCGCGATCCGATGAACCGGACCGCGATGCCGGTCTTGACGCGCATTACCGCGATGGTGAAGTGGCCGCCCGCCGTCCACCGGGGGCGGTAGATGACCTGACCCGTGAGCACCGGGCCGGTGTACGTCAGATCGTTGAGGGTGCCGTTGACTCCGAGCTCCCCGCTCCAGCCGGGGATCCTTGCCACCAGCTCCCCTTCGAGGCCGTCGCGGTTGACGTCGTAGTTGTTGGGACTCCAGATGTACCGGAAATCGGGACTCCAGAGGATCATGTCCTCGATGTCGGCGTGATACCCCGTCACCGTGGCGCGGATGAGCGTGCCGAGCAGCGGCTGCTCCTGCAGCGCGGCGGAAAGGGCGATCTCGTTGCGGACGCGTTCGGGCCGGAGGTCGGGATTGGCCCGGACCTGGACTCCCTCCTGGAAGAAGAGATCGCCGAGTGATGGGGGAGAGAAGCTGCTGCCCCAGCTCGCGGTGAGGCTCCACCAGCCCCGCCCCGCCGAGGCGGCAACTTTGGGCGAGAAGACCGGATCGCCGATCCCGGTGCCGGCATCGCCCCGCCCTGCCACCGACAACTGGATGAATCCGTCGCTGGCCCAACCCCGATGAATCGCGGCGGAGGCCCACAGCCCGCCGAAGGTCTGTGAGCCGGGCGCGGCACTGGTGAGCGCCGTGCCCTCCGGTTCGAGGTAGCGGCCGTCGACTCCGGCGGAGAGCGACCACTCGCCCCGGGTGAGATCGACGCCGCTCGAGCCGGTGACATTCAGCGCGGTGAGCGAATCGTGATACGGCGGCCCTGCCGGCGGCGCGGAGTCACTGAAGCTGGCCCGCTGGCGCTGGACGCCGAGGTCGGAAGACCAGGTGGTGGTCGACGAGCCGACTCGGAGTGCGGCGCCCGCGCCCCAGCGCCTCTGGCCTTGGGTGGCCGTCGGGGTGGGTTGCACCACGGTGCCCGGCATGCCGCGATCGACCTTGAGCCAGTCGCCGCGGAGACGGACCTCGCCGCCGGGCCACTCGTACCCTGCCGATCCCTGGAGGGCGCGCTGGTCGGATGCGGCGTTCTGCCGGCTGGCGGTGCCACCTCCGCGCACGGCGGGGACTTCGTAGTCGAAGTCGCCATCGACGTCGCGCAGGCTTCCCGTCGCCTGCCCTGAGAACCGCGAGGCAGCGCCCGAGGTGGATCCCCGCAGCGTGCCGGCGAGGCCCCGATCGCCCCAGGCCCCGGCGCGGGCGGCAAGCTCGGCGCCGCCGGGCCCTCCCGCCCGCCGGCTCACCAG
>DATEHG010000011.1:0-64677 GCA_035279705.1 Gemmatimonadales bacterium | reverse complement strand
CGCGCTTGGCGGCATCCACCACGTGCCCCACCGTCTCCCGCGTGGCGCCGGCGTAATAGCTGCCGGCGGCCGACAGGTCGTCCTTGAGCGGCCGCTCGCTGGCCTCGGCGCCCCGCTTCACATACTCGCCGCGGAGAATCCGGTCGTAATCCCCCGCCGCCATCCACCGCTGCAGCTCGGCGGCGCGCACCGTGTGCATCGGATGGGTGAGCGCCAGGGTATGCAGGACCTTGTAGACCACGTCGAGCCCCTCGTTGCTGCCCAGGTACTCGTTGGCCTGCACCATGAACGAATCGACGTCGAGCTGGCCGCTGAACGGCCCCTGCCTGACGCCGCCGGCCATCTTCATGTAGAGGCGCTGGGCGACGATCGCGTCCTGGCAGCCCAGCAGCCCGGCGCGATCGCTCGAGAGCTCGGACTTGCGGGACCACTCCAGCACCGCCAGGCGGATGGGCAACACCGCCACGCTTGCCAGGAAGGGCAGCGCGCCGAGGCTCACCTGGAGCAGGATCTCGGCGATGGTGCGATAGAGGGAATGGCCGCTCATCACGTGACCCAGCTCGTGGGCCAGCAGCGCCTTGACCTCGTCGTCATCGAGCAGTTCGAGGGCCGCGCTGTGCAGCACGATGAACGGCTGGTCGACGCCGTAGGCGCCGGCATTGAAAACGGGAGTCTGGGAAACGAACAGCTCCGGTACCGCGGGCCAGTCGAAGGTGGTGCACATCTCCACGTGCGCGGTCCAGAGCTTCGGGAACTGGCTCGGTCCGACCCGCACCGCATTGGCCTGGAACAACAAGCGGATGCCCCGTTCCCCTCCCAGCAGGGCGAGGATTTTCTTCACGATGTCTTCGAATCCGGGGATGGAGCGGAGCGACTGCAACGCCGCGCGGTCGGCCGGGTGCTCCCAGCTGACCGCCGCGATTTGAGGAAAGGTCCGGCGGGGCCGGGCCGCGGGAAGCGTGGTACTCATGGCAAGCTCACTCGCAGGGGGTGGCGCTACCTACGCCGCAGCCGATTCGTTGTTTCAAAGTGAAATCCGGCGTTGAGGCGCTGCTACTTCGCGGCCAGCGCCTGGGCCAGATCCTCGATCAGGTCGTCGGCATCCTCGATACCGCAGGAGAGGCGCACCAGGCTGTCGGTCAGTCCCATGGCCTGCCGCATCGCGGGTGGTACCGACGCGTGCGTCATGCTCGCGGGGTGTCCGATCAGGCTTTCGACGCCGCCCAGCGACTCGGCCAGCCGGAAAATTTTCGTCGATTCGACCACCCGGCGGGCTTTGCCAGTGTCGCCGACATCGAGCGAGATCATCCCGCCGAACCCCTTCATCTGGCGGCAGGCGAGCTCGTGCTGCGGATGCGAGGGGAGGCCCGGGTAATAGAGCTTCTTGACCGCGGACTGGGTGGTGAGCCACTGCGCCACCTTGCGGCCGTTGGCATCGTGCTGGCGCATCCGCAGCGGCAGCGTCTTGGTGCCGCGGAGCGCGAGCCAGCAGTCCATCGGCCCAGGCACCGCGCCCGATGCGTTCTGCAGGAATCCGAGTTTCTCGGCCAGATCGTCCCGGCTGGTGAGCACCAGCCCGCCGACCATGTCGCTGTGGCCGTTCAGGTACTTGGTGGTCGAGTGCATCACCACATCCGCCCCCAGGGCGAGCGGCTGCTGGAAGAAGGGCGTGGCGAAGGTGTTGTCGACCGCGAACACCAGCCCACGGGACTGGGCCAGGTCTCCCACCGCCTGGAGATCGGTGAGGAACATCATCGGGTTGGTGGGTGTTTCGCCGAAGATGAGCTTCGTGGCCGGCGTCAGGGCGCGCTCGATGTTGGCCACGTCCCGCATGTCGACAAACGTGAAGGTGAGCCCCATCCGGGCGTACACATGCGTCATCAGGCGGTGGGTGCCGCCGTAGACATTCTCCCCGCAGACCACGTGGTCGCCGGACGAAAAGAGCTTGAGGATGGCGTCGGTGGCCGCGAGCCCGGAGCCGAAGGCGAATCCGTGCCGGGCGCCCTCAAGGCTCGCTACGTTCCTCTCGAGGGCCTGGCGGGTGGGATTCTGGGTCCGGGCGTACTCGAAGCCCTTGTGGCGGCCCAGCCCCTCCTGCACGTAGGTGCTGGTCTGGTAGATTGGTGTCATCACGGCGCCCGCCAGCGGGTCGGCCACCTGGCCGGCATGGACCGCGCGGGTCGCAAATCCGTGGGATGCGTCGTCGGGGAGAATCTGCGTCATGGCCAATCAGGTTCGATGAGCGGCGAAGCTTACGGGAGTGGCAGCGGGCGGGCAAGCGAATCGGTGGCGCCCCCCCGGGCGGCGGCCCTGTCGCTCCTCCCGTGGGAAGTGCCCGGCCGGGACGGCGAGCCAACGGTGCCGAGCCGCTGCCTCGTGGTCGACGACGATGCCCAGGTGCGTGCCGTCATCGCCAAGCTGCTCCGGACCCAGGGTCTCGAGGCGATCGAAATCGAGTCCGGCGAGTCGGCGCTCGAATGGCTGGAGCGCCAGGGTGAGGTGCCCCTCATCATCAGCGACATCCAGATGCCGGGCCTCGACGGCATCGCGCTGCTCGACGAAGTGCGCCGTCGCTGGCCCAACACCGCCGTGATCATGCTGACCGGCGTGTCCGACGTGAAGACCGCGGTGGCGTGCCTCGACCGCGGGGCGCTCGACTACATCGGGAAGCCGGCCCTGGTCGAGGAAGTCCGCGCCCGGGTGGCCAAGGCCCTGGAAAAGCGTGAACTGCTGCTGCGGAGCCAGTTCTACCAGCGGATCCTTGAAAGCCGTGTCCGCCAGCAGGCCCAGCGGATCAAGGAGCTCTTCCTGGAGGGCGTGCAGACCCTCGCGCACGCCCTCGAAGCCAAGGATTCCTATACCCGCGACCATTCGCGGCGGGTCAGCCGCTACGCAGCCCGGACCGCCCTGCGCCTCGGTCTGATCGAGGACCGGCTGGAGGACATCCGCCTCGGCGCCGAACTCCACGATATCGGGAAGATCGGCACCCGGGAATCCGTGCTGAACAAGCCGGCGCCGCTCACGGCCGAAGAATTCGCCCACATCGCCGAGCATACGGTGCTGGGAGAGAAGATCCTGGCGCCGCTGGCGCGCGAGAGTCCCGTGGTGCTGTCGATCGTCCGCTCCCACCATGAGCGGATGGACGGGCGGGGATTTCCCGACGGTCTCGTGGGAGACCGGATCCCGATCGAAGCCAGAATCGTCTGTGTCGCCGATGCCTTCGACGCCATGACGTCGAGCCGGCCGTACCGGAATTCGCTCACGCCACCTGAGGCCTACGAGGAATTGCGCCGCAGCGCCGGCACGCAGTTCGACCCCGAGGTCGTCGCCGCATTCCTGGGCGCCTTTCCCGATCCCGGCCAGCTGCCGCTGAACCTTTAGACGGACAGACGGGCAGACGGGCGGGCGAAACGTCTCACCTCACACCATCGGCCTATGCCTAAGGCTTAGAGCTTACGGCTTAAAGCCTATGGCTCCCGGCTTACCGCCTTCCACCGCTTCCCTTAGCTTCCGGCCCATGTCAGACACCCTGATGATCAGCGTTTCGGGCATGCGGGGCATCGTGGGCAAGGACCTCACCCCCGAGCTGGTGGCCCGGCACGCCGCCGCGCTGGGCGCCTGGGCTCGGGCGCACGGCAAGCCCTCGGTCGTGCTCGGGCGGGACGCGCGCACCAGCGGCCCGATGTACGCCCGGGCCGCGACGGCCGGCCTCATGTCGGTCGGCGCCGAGGTGATCGATGTAGGGATGGTGCCCACGCCGACCGTGCAGCTCGCGGTGGAGCATCACCACGCGGGCGGCGGCCTCATCCTTACGGCGAGTCACAATCCCATCGAATGGAACGCGCTCAAGTTCGTCGGCCCGGACGGGATCTTTCTCGACGGTGAGGCGGGAGCCCAGGTCCGTGCGCTGGCGGAGCGAGGCCCGGAGCGGACTGGATGGGAGGGTGTCGGCGGGTATCGTGAGGACCGGGACGCCATTGCGCGGCATCTGGACCAGGTGATGGCGCTGCCGATGCTCGACCTGGCCGCCATCCGGGGGCGCCGCTTCCGCGTCGCCCTCGATTGCGTGCGGGGCGCCGGCGGCACCACCATTCCCGATCTGCTCTCCCGCCTCGGCTGCCAGGTCAGCGCAATCAATCTCGAAACCGATGGCAAGTTCCCGCGCGCGCCGGAGCCGGTACCGGAAAATCTGGGCGAGCTGGGCCGCCTGGTCCGCGAATCGAAGGCCGACATCGGGATGGCCGTGGACCCCGACGTCGACCGACTGGCGCTGGTGGATGAGTTGGGCCAGCCGATCGGCGAGGATTACACGCTGGCGTTCGCGGTGAGGGCCGTGCTGGCGGGCAGGCGGGCAGGCGGGCAGGCGGGCGGTGACCCGGTTGTGGTCGCCAACCTCTCGACCTCTCTCGTCGTCGAGGATGCGGCGCGGGATGGTGGGGCCACCTTTCTCCGGGCCCCCGTCGGCGAGGCCAATGTGGCCCGCACCATCGCCGAATCGAAGGCGCTGATCGGCGGCGAAGGGAATGGCGGCGTCATCCTCCCCTCCCTCCATATCGGTCGGGATGCTCCGGTCGGGGTGGCGCTTATCTTGCATCTGCTGGCGCGGTCCGGCAAGCGGGTTTCCGAGCTGGTTTCCGCCGCTCCCCGGTACACGATCGTCAAGTCGAAGTCCCAGAGGGGCAATGACTTGGGGCCCATCTACGCCGCCATCCGGAAGCGGTTCCCGGAGGCTCAGGCGGATACCCGCGATGGGTTGCGTCTCGCATGGCCGGACCGGTGGGTGCACATCCGGCCGTCCGGCACCGAGCCGATCATCCGCTATATCGCCGAGGCGCCCGACCGGGCGGCGGCCGAAGAATTGATCGGGATCTGCAGGTCACCATCGAACTGACCGGGAGTCCAGAAGCACATGTGCGGCATCGTCGGGTATGTGGGGCCGCGTCAGGCGGCCGAAATTCTGATCGCCGGCCTCAAGCGTCTCGAGTATCGTGGCTACGACTCGGCCGGCCTCGCCGTCGTCAACGGTGACGGTCTCACCGTCCTGAAACAGTCGGGCAAGCTCTCCGTGCTCGAGAAGTCGCTGGCCGGCAAGATGCCCCACGGCACGCTGGGCATCGGGCACACCCGCTGGGCCACGCATGGCGCGCCGACCACGCCCAATGCTCATCCCCACACCGACCAGTCGGGACGGATCGCGCTGATCCACAACGGCATCATCGAAAACAGCCAGGTGATCCGGAAGGCGCTGGAGCAGCGGGGCCACACTTTCAAGTCCGAGACCGACACCGAGGTGCTGGCGCACCTCGTGGGGGAGTGCTACGAGGGAAGTCTGGAAGAAGCGGTCGCCGCCGCCCTGCGCGAGGTGGATGGGGCGTACGGCATCGCGGTGATCTCCGCCGACGAGCCCGACACCGTGGTGGCCGCCCGGAAGGGCTCACCGCTGCTGGTCGGCGTCGGCGATGGGGAGTGGTTCGTGGCCTCCGATGCCTCGGCGATCCTGGCCCACACCCGGTCGGTGGTCTACCTCGACGACGGCGAGATGGTGGTGCTCAACCGCAAGGGTTATCACGTGCGGGACCTGGCCGCCACGCGGATCGAAAAGGCGGTCCGCCACATCGAGTGGGACCTGAGCACCATCGAGCGCGGCGGCTATGCCCACTTCATGCTGAAGGAAATCTTCGAGCAGCCCGAGAGCGTCCGCAACACGATGCGCGGCCACCTGCTCGAGGATGAGGGCACGGCCCGAGTCACCGGTCTCAACCTGACGGACGACGACATCAACCGGATCACCCGGATCGTCATCACCGCCTGCGGGACGTCATGGCACTCGGGCCTGATCGCCGAGCACCTGATGGAGGAATGGGCGCGGATCCCGGTCGAAGTGGAGTACGCGTCGGAATTCCGCTATCGCAATCCGGTCATCGACGACAAGACCCTGGTCATCGGGATCTCGCAGTCCGGTGAAACCGCCGACACGCTGGCGGCCATCCGCGAGGCCAAGCGGCGCGGCGCGCGGACGATCGGCGTGGTCAACGTGGTGGGCAGTACGATCGCACGGGAAGTGGACGGCGGCATCTACCTGCACGCCGGTCCCGAGGTCGGGGTGGCGAGCACCAAGGCGTTCACCAGCCAGGTCACGGCCCTCGCCCTGATCGCCCTTCGCTTCGCCCGGTTGCGCAACCTGAGCATCCTGCAGGGGCGCGAGATCATCCAGGCGCTGCACGCCATTCCCGACCAGATCCAGGACATCCTCTCGCGGGCCTCGGACATCGAGGCGCTGGCCGAGCGGTTCGGCCGGGCCGACAACATGCTGTACCTGGGGCGGGGGGTGAACTTCCCGGTCGCGCTCGAGGGCGCCCTCAAGCTCAAGGAAATCTCCTACGTCCACGCCGAGGGCTATCCCGCCGCGGAAATGAAGCACGGCCCCATCGCGCTCATCGACGACCTGATGCCCGTCGTGTTCATCGCGCCGCGGGATGCGGTGCACGGCAAGATCGTGTCGAATATCGAGGAAGTCCGGGCCCGCGGCGGCCAGGTCATTGCCCTGGTCAATGAGGGCGACAAGGAAATCGCCCGGCTGGCGGCGGCCACCTTCGAAATCCCGGAGACCATCGGGCTGCTGAGCCCGCTGCTCACCGTGATTCCGTTGCAGCTCTACAGCTACTACGTGGCGCTGCGGCGGGGATGCAACGTGGACCAGCCCAGGAACCTGGCCAAGAGTGTGACGGTGGAGTAGCTGCGAGTCACGAGTCGCGAGTCTGCGCAGGTCGGGACCTTTCGACTCGCGACTCGCCGCTCGCGACTACTTCTTCACCTGCGAAATCACGCCGCTCCGGATCGCCCGCCAGAACCCGCCCCAGAAGCTCTCGCCCACCTTGTACTCGTAGTCGATCTTCCCCTCCTTCACCTTTCCCTCCTTGTCCGGCAGGTTGCTGCCCCGGATGAAGAAGGTCTTGGCGGCGAAGGAGAGCAGCTTCTTGCCGACGTTCTGACTGCGCTTGGTCTTGTCCACCACATCGATCGACACGCTGTCGTAGATCGCGATCAGCGAGCCCTCCGCCTTCTTGTCCTTCACCGTGAAATTGAAGGTGGCGCTGTCGATCCGGCCGCGATTGATCCGGATTCCGTCGGAGATCAGCACGAAGCTGTTCAGCGCCGCCGCCGGCATGTGTTCGAGCTTGCCCTGGGCGTTGAGCTGGAACTTGTCGGCCACCGGGACTTCCATGCGCATCGACACCGCGGCGCTGTCCAGGAAGCGCCCGCTGACGGACAGCACTGCCTTCGAAGGTTTGGCGGCGCTGGCGGGGTTGTTGGACAGCCCGGCGACCGTGGCCGAAATGCCGGTGAACCAGATCGCGGCGGGATCGGGCCAGTTGGGCTTCCACTCGGCATAGCGCAGCGAGCCGTTGTCGACCCGCAGGGTGTCCACCTGCAGGCGCCAGTCGAGGTCGGCCAGCTTCTGGGGCCAGAACGTCTTGGCCTTGGCCGGCTCATCCTTGGGCCCGGGCGCCCGGCGGTCGGCCAGGACGTCGAGGCTGAAGCTGCCGATGGCGATCGTGCCACCCTCCACCCGGCGGGCGAGGAGCTGCTCGAGATCGATGCGGGAACCGGTGAGCTTCGCGGCGCTGAGGCGGATCCGGGTCCGGCGCAGTTCCGGCTTCTTCAGGTACTGGCTGTCCGTCTGCGAGGGGCGCATCGAGACGGTATCCACCGAAAAGTTCCGGTCCTTCCGCGAGCGCCTGAAGCCGCCCATGTAAACGCCCATCTCGCCCGGCTCCGGATAGGTCCGGAACGACTTGATGGTCATGACGGTATCCGCGGCGCCGAGCGAGAAGGCGACCGAGCGGATCCGCATCGAATCGATCTTGCCCGGCCGGGCATGGACCAGGTCGTCCGCCTTGAGATCCGCAGCCTCGAACACCCGCTTGCTCGTGGTATCGAGGCTGAGGCCGCGGATGGTGAAGTCGAGACCACCCGCCGAGTCGCGGGAAACGTCCGCCCCCTTGCGGGTGGTGAAGACCACCACCGCCCCGGTCACTCCAATCAGGTCGATCCGGCCTTCGCGGACTTCGTCAGGCAGCCAGCTGGATACCAGCCCGTACACCACCGCCGGGAGGGAGGGCACCTCGCCGCCGATGGCCCGGGCCTGGGTGGCGACGTCACTCTCGTCCTTGGGAGGCGCGGGAGGCGCCGGCTTCTGCTTGCCGCTGTCCGGGATTTCCATGTACCGGCTCATCTGCGGCTGCTGCAGCTGGATGCCATTGATCCGGAATTGCCGATGCCAGATGATGTCCCCGATGTCGAGCCCGTCGACCCGGATCAGCGGCACCCCGGCCGAGAAACGGGTGTAGCGACCGCCCTCCTTATGATCGTAGCGGATCTTGAGATCCCGGATCAGCAGGCGGCGCTCGAGCAGCGACAGGTCGAGGTCGGGAAAGGTGATCGTCAGGCCCTCGAGATTCTTGGAGCTCAGGAACGTCTCGGTGCGGCTCTTGAGGTAGGCGTTGATCGGCTCGCGCAGCGATTTTTCCAGCGCCCGGGTGCCGAACCAGAGGCCGACGATCAGTATGATGGTTAGCGTGAGTGCGATGACGACCAGCTTGATGAACCGCCGCAGGAGGGCAAGCATCTTGTTGAGCATGTCCGTAGTGTACCGTCAAAGCCGGAATCGGCTAGGGACGTTGCCATTTTCGCTCAAGTTCCGTTAGTTCGTCGCACCTCGAACCGGACCAGGCATGCGCGTCGTGCTGCAGCGGGTTTCCAGGGCAAGCGTCACCATCGACGGCAGGGTCACAGGTGCCATCGACCGCGGCTTCTGCCTGCTCGTCGGGTTTACCCACACCGACACGCCGGCGGATGTGACGTGGATGGCTGAAAAGGTGGAAGGGCTCAGGGTGTTCAGTGACGCGCAGGGCAAGATGAACCTGGCGCTGGCCGAAGTGGACGGCGCGCTGCTGGTCATTTCGCAGTTCACCCTCTACGGCGACGCGGCCAAGGGGCGCCGCCCGTCATTCATCGACGCGGCCAGGCCCGAGGTGGCCATTCCACTCTATGAGGCCTTTCTCTCGGCGCTGCGGGCCCGCGGTTTGAAGGTGGAAGCCGGGCAGTTCGGCGCCGACATGCTGGTGGAAATCCACAACGACGGACCGGTGACGCTGGTGCTGGAGCGGGGGACAGGCGGGCAGGGGGCCGGCGGGGCAGCGTGACGGTGCTCATCCTGGCGTCCGCCTCGCCGAGGCGAAAGCAACTCCTCGAGATGCTGGGCATTCCGGTCACGGTGCGCCCTTCGTCGGTGCCCGAGGTGCGCGGGCCCGGCGAGGCGCCGGTGGCGTACGCCGAACGGCTGGCCCGCGACAAAGCCAGGGCTGTGCCCGGGGATCTCGTCCTGGGCGCCGACACCACCGTGCTGCTGGAGGGCGAGCTGCTGGAAAAACCGGCGGATGCCGCGGATGCGCTGCGGATGCTGCGCCGCCTGCAGGGGCGGACGCATGAGGTCATCACCAGCGTTGCCCTGGTGAGCGATGGCCGCCTGCGCCAGGCCACCGACATCACCAGGGTCACCTTCCGTCCCGCCGACGATGAGTTCCTCCGCGCCTACATCGCCACCGGGGAGCCGATGGACAAGGCCGGTGCCTATGGCATCCAGGGATACGGCGCCGCGATGGTCGAGCGGGTGGACGGCGATTTTTTCGGGGTGATGGGACTGCCGGTGCGGCTGGTGCTGCAGCTGCTGGAGGAAGCCGGGTTTCCCTATCGGTTTGGGTAGTGAGATGGAGGCTCGATGGGGGGATGGAGGGATGTAGGGATGTCCTGGGACTCTCCCCCAATCCCCACATCCCCCCATTCCTCAATCCAGCTTCACCTTCCACACCGCCACCACCTGGGCCCGGTTCTTCACCGCCAGCGGCATCATGGCCTCGACCGGCGGCTTTTCCTTGAGCACCTGGTACAACTGGTCGCTGATCAGGATCTCGCCGCCCTTGGCATTGGAGCAGAGGCGGCTGGCGACGTTGACTGCGTCACCGATCACGGTGTATTCGAGGCGGAGGTGGCTGCCGATGTTCCCGGCGAAGGCCTCGCCGTGGTTGATCCCGATCCCCACTCCGATCTGCGCCTTGCCCTCGGACGCCCACTTCTGATTGAGTCCCGCCAGCGCCTTCTGCATGCCGATCGCGGCGCGCACGGCGCGGTCGGGATCGTCCTCGTGGGCAATGGGCGCGCCCCAGAGCGCCATGATCGCATCGCCGATGAACTTGTCCAGCGTGCCGGTGTGCTGGAAGATCACGTCCACCATTTCGGTGAAGTAGTCCGACAGGAGCCCCGCGATTTCGTCGGGGTTCATCGTCTCCGACATGCTGGTGAAGCCGCGGATGTCGCTGAACAGGATGGTGACCGGCCGCTTGTCCCCGCCCAGCCGCACGGCCGCCTGGTTCTGGGCGATTTCCGCCGCCACGTTGGGCGCGAAGTAGCGCTCGAAATTGGAGCGCACGATGGCCTCGCGCTCCAGCCGCTGGGCGTAGCGGCTGTTGCGGATGCCCATGGCGGCCAGCCCCCCGAAGGCGATCAGGAACTGGAGGTCTTCGTCACTGAAGCTGTTGGTGGCGGTCAGGTTGTCGACATAGAGCAGCCCCAGGACTTCTTCCGCGGAGGCCATGAGCGGCACACAGATGGCGCTGCGCACGCTCTGCATCATGATGGACTGGCCCTTGAAGCGCTCGTCCTGCACCGCATTGTCGGTGAGGATCGCGATCCGCTCTTCCACCGCCTTGCGGGCGATCGACCTCGGCACGTGCTGCGCCGAGACTTCACCGAGGCGGCTCTTGGACGTCCGGGGCACCAGTTCCCCGTCGTCCTTGACCAGGAGGACGGACACCCGGTCGACGTTCATGATTTCGAAGGTGGTTTCCACCACCCGGCCGAGCAGGCGGTCGAGGTCGAATTCGCCGGAGAGCTTCTGGGACACGTCGAGCAGCAGCGAGAGTTTCCGCGCCTGGCGTTCCTCGGTCGTTGCCGCCTGGACCTTGAGCTGCCCGCCCCCTTCCACCTGGTCCGGGCCCGGCACCATGGCCTGCGCGGCGCCGCTCACCGACACCTTGCGCACGATGGTCGCCGCGGGGGGAGCCAGGTTGGCGCCGGTGGTGTTGGGCCGGCTGGTTTCGATGGAAGTGACCTGGAACGCCACCTTGCCGAAGGTGATGGAGTCGTTGGCCACCATCGTCGCTTCGGTGATGCGGGCCCCGTTGAGGAAGGTGCCGTTCGAACTGCCGAGGTCCCGCACGTGCACGCCGGTGGCGCCGACCTTGAGCTCGGCGTGGCGGCGGGAAATGGTGGGATCGAAGATGGGGATGTCGCTGGTGACCGCCCGTCCGACCACGAAGACGTGCTCGCCTGCGAGTTCGTATTTCTGGTCCCCGGCGACGCTCGTCAGGCGGAAGGGCATGGCTGAAGTATGGGGGGCAGCGGGGCAGGGGGGCAGGGGGGCAGTGATGGGGGGATAGACGATGGGGGGATGTACTCAGGCAGCACCAGGTGTCACATCCCCCCATCCCAACATCGTCCCATCCTTCAATCCCGCATGCCGGCCAGCGCGAGAGCCGTCACCACCGCCCGCGCCTTGGCCTCCGTCTCCCGGAATTCCGCCGCGGGGTCGGAGTCGGCCACGATGCCGGCGCCCGCCTGCACCCACGCGCGTCCCCCGCGCATGACGCAGGTCCGGATGGCGATCGCGGTGTCGAGCGAACGCCCTCCCCAGCCGATATACCCCACGGCACCGGCATAGGGGCCGCGCCGGGTCGGTTCCAGTTCATCGATGATTTCCATCGCCCTGACCTTGGGAGCGCCGCTCACCGTGCCCGCGGGGAAACAGGCGGCCAGCGCCGCCACGGCATCCAGCCCGGGACGCAGTTTGCCCCTGACCTCGCTCACCAGGTGCATCACGTGACTGTACCGTTCGATCACCATGAAGGCGGTGAGGTGGACCGTGCCGTACGCGGCGACCCGCCCGACATCGTTCCGCCCCAGGTCCACCAGCATCAGGTGTTCGGCCCGCTCCTTGGGGTCGGCCTCGAGTTCCGCCGCGAGCCGCTCGTCCTCCGCCGGCGTCGCCCCGCGTGGCCGGGTCCCCGCGATGGGACGGAGCGTGACTTCGCCCTCCTCGACCCGTACGAGTACCTCCGGTGAACTCCCTACCACGTGGGTATCGTCGAAGTGCAGGAAGTAGAGATACGGAGCGGGATTGAGCGCCCGCAGGTAGCGGTAGGTGAGCAGTGGATCGGCCGCGGGCAGATCGATGCGCCGGGACAGCACGGTCTGAAAGGTGTCCCCCGCCGTGATGTATTCGTGGATCCGGCGCACCCCGTCCTGGTACTCGCGTGCCCCGTAGCGGCTCTCGGAAGCGGGCAGAGCCGGGTCGGGCCGCAGGGTCAGCGCGCGCAGGGGGCTTGGCGCCTGCAGACGGCCCAGCCAGTCTCCGATCCTGGCGACCGCTTCATCGTAGAGGCGGCGCAGTTCCGCGGCGCCGGCACCCGGCCGGACTTCGAGGTTGGCGATCACCGTCGCCCGGTTGTACAGGTTGTCGAGCACGAGCAGCGTGTCCGCGATCATGAGGAGCGCGTCAGGCAGCCCGCGGTCATCCGGCGGCGGCGAAGGCAGTGACTCGAGCGAGCGGACCGTGTCGTACCCGATGTATCCCACCGCGCCCCCGGTGAACCTGGGCAGCCCCGGCACCTCGATGGCCGGGTGGCGCCGCATCAGGTCTCCGATATGCTCCAGCGGCGCGATATCGTCGGCCAGCGGTTCCCAGCCGCCCCCGTCCCGCCAGCGCTCGCAGCGCCGCCCCTGGTACCTGAGCACCTGCCGAGGATCCGTGGCCATGAAGGTGTAGCGGGCCCATCGCTCTCCGCCCTCGAGCGACTCGAGCAGGAATCCGAAGCGGCCGCGATGCAGCTTGGCAAAGGCCGTGACGGGCGTGTCACTGTCCAGGACGACTTCGTGGGTGACGGGTACCATGCCGCCGCGCACGGCCAGGGCAACGAAGGCGTCGAAGGTGGTGGGCATCAGGTCGGGTTCGTGGTCATCGGGGAGCCACGGCCAGGTAGGTTCCTGCCCGCGGCATCGGTCCGGAGAGATTATCCGAGGCGGGACGCGTCGAGGCCAGCAGGCCGTAGCGGCCCTCCTCCTGCTCGACGGCCACCATGAGCGCCCGCTCGAACGCCAGCGCCCCGCCATAGCGCGCGGTGGCCGCCTGCGGCGCCTGGAAGTGGACCGGGTACTTGAACGTGATGCGGGCGCCGGGTCCCAATGGCGTGTCGCTCTCGAGCGTGAGGCCGTACACTCCGGGCCGCGGCCGCACCACCAGGCGGACCGAATCCCGGCCCGAGTCGGCCGCGAACACCGAGGCGGGGAAGGAGAGCTCGGCGAATGTGTTGTTGTCGGGCGGGGCGTGCCGTACAATCACGGTGCGGGCCACGCCGGGCTTGAGGGCCACGGCGGTATCCAGCGGCGGCGCCCCGTCCAGTTCCAGCACGAACAGGTCGGTGAGCGGCGCGACCTGGACCACCTGCACCGGGGGTGGTCCTTCGGGAGTGGCGGCCGATTTCGAGGACCCGCCGCAGCCGGCGGCCGCGAACAGCATCAACCAGCCAGAGGGGCGGACTACGCGACGCATGCCGTGCCGGGGTTTGAAGTGGCGCCGTTGGGCCGGCGCGGCGCTGATCGTGGGACTGCAGGGACCGAGGCTGCTCGCCGCGCAGGAGCGGTGGAACAGCCCTGAGGCGCTGGCCCTGGCCGAACGAGCCCGCGACCGTCGCCTGGTTGATCGCCCGGATACCGGGCTCGAGGCCTACCACGCGCAGGCCAGCGGGTTCGTCCTGTTCCTGGCGCAGCTGGGTGCCGAGCCGCCGCGTCTGGTCAAGGCCGATCAGCTGGCGGTCGAAGTGTATTGGCGCTCCCCCGGCCAGAGCAAGCAGATCATCCGGGCCTGGCGCGACGGCCGCTGGCTCCCCACCGACATCCGCTACCACCGCGATCACCTCGGCATCGTCACCAACGACTTCGGACCGAGAATCATCATCGGCGAGGGGGACGAAGTCCGGGACGTGCCCCATCCGCTCTCGGCCGAGGGGAGGCAGCGCTACGATTTTGCGCTGGGAGAGTCGGTCACCCTGGCAATGGAACAGGCCCGCGTCACGGTCCGCGCCCTCGAAGTCAGGCCGCGTGACTCCTCGCTGCCGGGCGTCGTCGGTACCCTGTATGTGGACACCACGACGGCGGCGGTGGTGCGGTTCCGGTTCGGTTTCACTCCGGCATCCTACCTCGACGCCCAGCTGGCCGACATCACCGTGGAACTGGAGAACGCCCTGCTCGAGGCCCGCTGGTGGCTGCCGGTCCGCCAGGTCATCGAGATTCGGCGCCGGGTATCGTGGCTCGACTTTCCGGCCACCAGCATCATCCGCGGCCGGTGGGAGATCGGTGACTACGAGTTCAATCCTGCACTGCCCCCGCGCCTCTTCGCCGGTCCCGCCATCGGCGGACTCCGTCACCCGGCGGATTCCGGCGGCACCTGGGATCGGCCGCTGGCGGACGAGGTCCTGAGCGAGGCACCGCCCGTCGGCGAGGACGATCTCTCGCGACTTCGCGGCGAGGTGGCCAGGGTCGCGGGCCGAGGCATGATGGAGCGGGTCCGGCCCACCCGCCTCGGACTCGACGGCATCAGCGACCTGATCCACGTCAACCGCGTCGAGGGACTGACGGCTGGACTCGGTGTCTCCTTCGGCTCGGGAGCGTGGCGCCTCAAGCCGAGGGCCGGGTACGCCACCGACGCCGACCTGCTGACCGGCGGGCTCCGCCTGGAACACCACTGGGGGGGATCGATTACCACGCTCGAGGGCAGCCGCAGCGTCGTCGACTTCAGCGATCTTCCCGCCGCCTCCCGCCTCGTGAACAGCTTTTCGGCCCAGGAGTGGGGCGACGATTTCGGCGACTACCTGCGCCTCGATCGGGTGAGTCTCGAGCATCAGTTTCCCGCCGGCCGGCGAGCCAGTGTGACCACGGCAGTGGCGTACGAGCGGTCGGCGTCGCTGGCCACTGCCGCCGTCCCGGCGCGGAACGAGTACCGTCCGAATCCGGCGCTGGGGGCGGGATCATTCGGCGTGCTGCGACTCTCGCTGAGACGGGTGGCCGCGGCCGATGTCCGCCGCGACTGGAATGGCGAGCTTGCCTTGGAGGGCGCCACCGGGGACGCCAGCTATGCGCGGGTCCGGCTCTCCCTTTCGGGCCGGGTTCCCGCTGGCCCCGGCGTGCTGGTGGGGTCCCTGTATGGTGGTGCGGGCACGGCGTCGCTTCCCGCGTGGCGCAGCTTCGCGCTTGGCGGACGCGGCACTCTCCCGGGGGAGGACTTCCGGACCTGGGGCGGCAGAACGGCCGCGCTCGCGCGAGTCGACTGGCGCTTCACGTTCGCCGGTCCGCCGCTGCCACTCGGGGTATGGGCCGAGAGCGGACGGGGGATGGCGGTGGCTCCGTTCGTGGCGGCGGGCTGGGCTGGGGGAGACGTCACCGGCGCTCCCTGGCAACCCTCCGCTGGAGTGCGGCCGGTAGCCGGCGTCGCGGTGGACTTCCTGATGCAGCTGCTCCGCGTCGAAGCGGGGGTGAGCCTGCGATCGGGCGAGGTGGGCGTGAGCTTCGATTTCCGGCCCGACTGGTGGCCCGTCCTGTAGGCCTTACTCCAATTACCGGAACGGCTTAGCTTTCGCGCACCTGCAGAACCAGGCCCTGATGCGCTTCACCGACGACTGGATCATTCCCATTATCGAGAAGATGGTGCCCGAGGGCGCCCTGGCGAAGCTGCGCCAGGAGGAATCGAGCACGCCAGTCAGTCTCTGGGCCAAGCTGGTCGAAGCGCGCCACGCCACGGAGGATCAGATCCTGCAGGCCGCGGCGGCCCGATTCCGGTTCCCGGTCGCCGATTTCCAGCTGGTGGATCCGAAAGTGAAGGACTCGGTGCCGGAGCAGCTGGCGCGCCGGTTCAACGTGATGCCCATCCGGATCACCGATTCCTACCTCGAGGTGGCGACCTCGAATCCGTTCGACATCGACGCCGAGAAGGGCCTCGCCTTTGCCACCGGGCGGGAAGTCCGGATTTTCCTGGCCGGCCCGGGGAAGATCAAGGAGCGCCTCGAGGATCTGTATCGCACCGGCGCCGAAATGGTCTCGCAGCTGCTGGGCAACCTCGATTCGGGCGGCGCGGAAGTCACCCAGCTCTCCGACGATGACCCGGGCGCGGACCTCGGCGCCAGCCCCGACCAGGCCAACCAGCCTCCCGTCGTCCGGCTGGTCGATCTCATGCTCTCGGACGGCATCATCAGCCGCGCGTCCGACATTCACGTGGAGCCGGGGGAAGGGGGCGTCGTCGTCCGCTACCGCATCGACGGTGTGCTGCGCCAGGTGATGAACATTCCGCGCTCGGCGGGCGCTCCGCTGATCTCCCGCATCAAGATCATGTCGGGGCTGGATATCGCCGACCGGCTGCGGCCGCAGGACGGCCGCGCCCGGGTGGCCGTCAACGGCTCGCCCGTGGATCTGCGCGTCTCGACCCTCCCCGCCACGCACGGCGAGAAGGTCGTCATCCGGATTCTCAATGCCAAGGCGACGGTCCTGTCGCTGCAGACACTGGGGCTTTCGACCAGCGAGCAGACCACCATCCAGAACCTGCTCAGCAACAAGGAAGGCATCATCCTGGTCACCGGGCCCACCGGCTCGGGCAAGACGACGACGCTCTACTCGTGCCTGCGCATGGTGCAGAACGAGGGGGTGAATATCGTGACGGTGGAAGACCCGGTCGAGTTCAGGCTGGGCAAGGGCATCGTGCAGGTCCAGGTCCACGAGAAGGCCGGGCTGACCTTTTCCGCCGCGCTGCGCTCGATCCTGCGACAGGACCCCGACGTCGTGCTGGTCGGCGAAATCCGCGACCAGGAAACGGCCCAGATCGCGGTGCAGGCCTCGCTCACGGGCCACCTGGTGCTCTCCACGCTGCACACCAACGACGCGGCCAATGCAGTCACCCGCCTCGTCGATATGGGCATGGAGGCCTACAAGATCGCCTCGGCGCTGCGCGGCGTGGTCGCGCAGCGGCTGCTGCGGCGCCTCTGCCCCAACTGCCGTGAAGTCTGCGGCCCCGACCATGTCTTTCCCGACCGGATGAAGAAGTGGATGCCCGACGGCATCACCTTCTACAAGGCGGTCGGCTGCCCCGACTGCGCCATGACCGGCTATCGCGGGCGTTTCAGCATCGTGGAAGTGCTGAAGATGAACCCCGAGCTGGAGCGGCGGATCGGTGCCGGCGCCACGGCGGACAAGATCGCCGAGGCGGCGCGGGTGAACGGGATGCTGTCGCTGTTCGAGAGCGGGCTGGCGCACGTCCTCCAGGGTGAGACGAGCGTCGAGGAACTGCTGCGCGTGGTCGAGCCGCCGTCGACGGAGGCCGCCGTGTCAGTTCCTTCCGCGGTGCCGTCCTCGCCGGTCACGCCTCAGGCTCCACCGCTATCGCAGCCACCCATGGCCATGCCGCCGGGGCTCATGCAGCTGATCTCCGGGCAGTTCGCCCTGCCGATGCCGCAGGCGGCGCCCACCCGTCCCGAGGTCGACCTCACCTCCGCCTTCGAGCTGCTGGACGACTCGGCCGTATCGGGAGGCATCCGGGATGCGACCGTGCTCCTCGTGGATGACGAGGATACGCTCCGCCGGGTCATGAAGGATCTGCTGGAGCGCGAAGGGTACACCGTGGCCGAAGCGCGGGACGGCATGGAGGCGCTGGACGAAGTGGACCGTCGGGCGCCGGACGTGATCGTGCTCGACCTCAATCTGCCCGGCATGGACGGCTACACCGTGCTGGGCAAGCTCCGCAGCCGCCCGGCCACCCGCAATGTCCCGATCATCGTATTGACCGCCAAGGGCGACGAGGACAACGAAGTGCGGGTCTTCGAGCTGGGCGCCAACGATTTCCTCACCAAACCGTTCCGGGCCCGCGCTCTCTCGGCCCGGCTCGAGGCGGTGCTGGCCCGGCGCAAGAGCTGAACCGCGGCGCCCCATGCTGCCCGATGCCTCAGCCGGCCTCGCGCTGGTCAAACCTGCCGTCCGTGCCCAGGCCGCGTACTCCCTCGCCGCACTGAGCGCTCCCCGCAAGCTCAACCAGAACGAAAGCCCGCTGGATCTTCCCGAGGCTCTCAAGGCCAGGATTCTCGGCCGTGCGGCGGCCCTGCCGTGGCACCGCTACCCGGCCTTCCTGCCCGCGGCGCTGCAGGAGCGCCTGGCGGCCCGCCACGGCTGGGTCGGAGAGGGAGTGCTGACGGGGAACGGCTCCAATGAACTGATCCAGGCGGTCCTCGCAGTCACGCTCGGTCCCGGCACGGCGGTGGTGGCCCCGGCCCCCACTTTCGCGCTTTATCGCCTGCTGACGGCCGTACTCGGCGGTCACTACGTGCCGGTGCCGCTGGGCCCGGGGTTCAGCTATGACATCGACGCGATGGTGGCCCGGGCGCGGGAAACCGACGCCCGGCTCGTCGTCCTCAATTCCCCCAACAATCCAACCGGTTCGGCGCTGCCCGCACTCGCCGTCGAGCGCTTCCTGGCCGAAACCCGGGCGATGGTGGTCTGTGACGAGGCCTACCAGGAATTCGGGGGGCCGACGGCGGTGCCGCTCCTGGCGCAGTCGTCCCGGGTGATCGTGCTGCGGACGTTTTCCAAGGCGATGGGACTCGCCGGGCTGCGGTTCGGCTATGCGCTTGCCCATCCCGCCGTCATCGCGGAGGTGGCCAAGGCCAAGCTGCCGTACAACGTGAACGCCATCACGCTGGCGGCGGCGGAGGAAATCCTGGCCGACACCGCCGAACTCGAACAGCGTGTGGCCGTGATTGTCGCGGAGCGCGAGCGGATGCTGCACGCGCTGCGGGCCCTGCCGGGACTCGAGGTCTACCCCAGCCAGGCCAACTTCTTCGTGATCCGCTGCCGCGCCGTCCCGGCCCGCCAGGTATTTGCCCGCCTGCACGGCGAATTCGGCATCCTGGTCCGGGACATCTCGGGACCGGGGGCGCTCGAGGAATGCCTGCGGATCTCGATCGGCACACGGGAGGACATGGACGCGGTGCATTCGGCGCTGCGGACCATCCTGCTTACTGAACAGCGGGAGGCTTCATGAGCCGGCGCGCGGATGTCGCCCGGAAAACGGGCGAGACCGATATCCGGGTGGTCGTGGAGCTCGACGGTGCGGGGTCGAGCCGGATCCAGACCGGGATCGGGTTCTTCGATCACATGCTCGAGGCGCTGGCCCGGCATGCCCTGCTCGATCTCGAGATCGAAGCCCGGGGCGATCTGCGGGTGGACGGCCACCACACGGTGGAGGATACCGGAATTGTCCTGGGGCAGGCCGTGGCGCAGGCGCTGGGCAACCGTGAAGGCATCCGCCGCTACGGTCACGCCATGGTGCCGCTGGACGAAGCGCTGGTGGCGGCGGTCGTCGATGTCTCGGGGCGTCCCTTCCTCCACTACCGGATCGACATTCCGCGCTGGCAGATGCTGGGCGACTACGACGTCTTCCTGACTCCTGAATTCTTCCGGGCGCTGATCCAGGCCGCGGGCCTGACCGTGCACATGGAACTGCTGCACGGCGAGAATCCTCATCACATCGTGGAGGCTGCGTTCAAGGCCTTCGCCCGGGCGCTGGGGGACGCCATTCACCTTGATCCCCGGGTCAAGGGCGTGCCATCGACCAAGGGCAGCCTGTGATCGCCGTGGTGGATTGCGGTGTCAACAATCTGCGAAGCGTCGTGCGGGCGCTCGCCGCGGGAGGCCACGCCGCGGAGCTCACCGCCGATCCGGCGGTCGTCCGGCGCGCCTCCCACGTGCTGGTGCCCGGCGTGGGTCATTTCCAGCAGGCGGCCCGCAATCTGAGGGAGGGGGGGCTCGACGAAGCGATCCGTACGGCGGCGGCCGCTGGCCGCCCCCTGCTCGGGATCTGCCTCGGCCAGCAGCTGTTCTTCGAGGAGAGTGAAGAAGCGCCGGGAGTGCCGGGGCTGGGAATCCTGCCCGGTCGCGTGGTGCACTTCAAAGCGGGAATGCCGGTGCCGCATGTGGGCTGGGCCGAAGTGCGGGTGACCGCATCGGGGGAACGCCACCCGCTCGTGGGCCCGCTGTTCTGCGGCGAACCGCAATTCTACTATCACGTTCACAGCTACCACCCGGCCGGAACCGGTGAAAACGTCGTCCTGGCGACCGGGGACTACGGCGGCCGGTTTTCCACCATCGTCGGGCGGGACAATATCATCGGCGTCCAGTTCCACCCCGAGAAATCACAGCAGGCGGGCCTCGACCTGCTGGCCGCCTTTGCGGAGTGGCAGCCATGACCGGGGTGCGGGTATCGGTGGTGGATGTGTACCCCGTGCGCCGGACGGCGTCAGGACTTGAACTGCTGACGCTGCGGCGCGCGGCGGGGGGCCGCTGCCCCGGCAGCTGGGAGTCGGTGCATGGCCGCATCGAAACGGGTGAACGCCCCGTCGAGGCCGCCCTGCGGGAGCTGCAGGAGGAAACCGGACTGGCGCCGATCGCCCTGTACAACCTGAGCCGGGTGGAAAGTTTCTATCTCCACCGTCAGGATGAAATCGCCCTGATCCCCGTATTTGCCGCCCTGATCGAATCCGAGGCCGAGCCGGTCCTGGGGCCGGAGCACGACCTCATGGCCTGGTTGCCATTCGGCGACGCGGCGGCCCGCCTGGCCTGGCCCCGCGAGCGCCGGGCGCTCGACGATATCGCGGTGCTGCTGGCCGGCGGTAACGCCGGTCCACTGGAAGACGTTCTGCGCATATGCTAGCCCGGCGGATCATCCCCTGCCTCGATGTGGACCGGGGACGGGTGGTGAAAGGGGTACACTTCACGGAGCTGCGTGACGCGGGGGACCCGGTCGAGCAGGCGCGGCGCTATGACGCCGAGGGCGCCGATGAACTGGTCTTCCTCGACATCTCGGCGAGTCATGAAGGACGGCAGACGACGCTGGAGATGGTGTCCCGGGTGTCCGATGCGGTGTTCATCCCGTTCACGGTCGGTGGCGGGATCCGCACCGTGGAGGATGCGGGCCAGGTGCTTCGGGCCGGCGCCGACAAGATTGCGGTCAACACGGCGCTGGCCCGGGATCCCGGCCTCGCCACCCGCCTGGCGGAGAGCTTCGGCCGCCAGTGCGTGGTTGCCGCCGTGGATGTGCGGCACAACGGGACCGGCTGGCAGGTGATGGTCACGGGCGGCAGGGAACCCACGCCGCTCGAGGCCGTGACCTGGTGCGCGGAACTGGCTGATCGAGGCGCCGGCGAGATCCTGCTCACCTCGATGGACCGCGACGGCACGCGGCAGGGCTACGATCTGCCACTCATCCGTGCCGTTGCCGCGGCGGTGCCCATACCGGTCATCGCGTCGGGCGGCGCCGGGTCGCTGGCGGACCTGGCCGCGGCGCTCGACGCCGGCGCGCACGGTGTCCTCGCCGCCTCCATCTTTCATGACCGGGGCTCCTCGCTGGGCGAGGCCCGGGCGTATCTCCGATCGCAGGGAGTTCCCGTCAGGCCATGATCCGCACCCTTGTTCCCCTCCTGGTTCTTGGCCTCGCGGCCGGTCGAGTCGAGACGGAGCCATGCCTGCGGCCCCTCAAGGCCGGCACCTCGGTCCAGGGTACGGTGCGGGTGTGCCCGGGCCGCTACCGGATTCCGGATCCGATGGAGCGCGGCGTGCTCGTCGTGGCAACGTCGGGGACGACGATCGATCTCACCGGGGTGACCCTCGACAGCGGTGACACGCTCGCCTCGGCGTTCGTGGGCCGCGGCGTCATGGTGAGAAACGTGGACAGCGTGACGATTCACGGCGGACGGATCCGCGGCTACCGCTTCGGTATCTGGGTGGAGGGAGGCCGGGGGCACCGGATCGAGGGGAGCGATCTCTCCGGCCAGCGGGCCCAGGCGCTGCGGTCGACCCGGACCAGCTACGACGAGCGGGACTGGCTGGACATCTTCCACCCCGACACCTTCGCGCTCTACGGTTCTGGGGTGAGTCTCCGCAGGACCAGCGGCGTCACGGTGGAGCAGGTCACCGTCCACGACGGGCAAAATGGCATCGGCCTGTTCGAGACCCGCGAGGCGATCCTGCGGGACAACGATGTCCAGGGCAACACCGGCTGGGGCATCCACCTTTGGCGCTCCAGCCGCAACCTCATCATCCGGAACCGGGCCGGCCACAACAGCCGCTGCGAAGCCGCGGGGTACAGCCGTGGGTGTGACGCCGCCGCCCTCCTGCTCCGCCAGCACAGCGATTCGAATTTCATCGCCGACAACGACCTCACCTGGTCGGGGGACGGCTTCTTCCTGAGCGGCCACCGCCCGCTCCTCGAACCCTCCGTCGGCAATATCGTGCTGCGGAACGATGCCTCGTGGGCGTTTCACAACGCCTTCGAGGCCACCTTCAGCAGCGGCAACGTCTTCCTCGAGAACCGGGCGGACAGTTCGGAGTACGGCTTCTGGCTGGGCTACAGCCGGGGTACCCGCGTCGAGCACAACTCGGTCGTGGGGTCACGGGTGGCGGGAGTGGCCATCGAGCATGGCGGCCGGAATGCGCTCGCCGGGAACACCATCATCGGCGGGGCGTGGGGCATCCGCCTGATGGCTCCTCACGAGGGAGATGATCCCAGTTCCGACTACCTCGTGGACGACAACCGGATCATCCGGGTCGGCACCGGGATCGAGCTGGACCGGACGAGCCGCGCCCGGCTGCGTGGCAATCTCTTCGACGAAGTGGAAACCGCGCTGACCGCCGACTCGGCTTCAGCGGACGCGGTGCTGGACGGCAACGTCTTCCTCCGGGCCCGCAACTGGATCATCGACGCGCCGCTGCTGCAGGCGGGGGGAAACTTCTGGAATGAACCGGGGGCGGACAGCACGGCGCGCCGGGTGCACGGCAAGATCTCGCTGCAGCCCTGGCAACCGGCCTCCGCCGCCGGCTACTGACCGCCCTTCCGCTACGCGCGTGCCTGCCGCAGCACCTCGCGCGGCGAACCGCCCCACTGCCTCCGCCACGCCCGCCTGAGCTGCAGCGGCGAGCTGAAACCCGCATCCTCCGCCGCCTGACCCACGCTCGCGCCGCATTCCAGCGCCTGCCGGGCCCGCTCCAGCCGGATGGAGCGGAGGTAATGCAGTGGCGAGACGCCTGCGTGCTCGAGGAAGAGGCGCAGCAGGTGCCGGCCCGTCGCATGACCCACCTTGCCCAGCGCCTCCATGTTCCAGTCGTAGTCCGGCCGCTCGATGATGGCGTCCTGGACCCGGTGCACCGCGGCATGCAGGTGGCGGCGATGGATGAGAAATGGCGACAGCTCCGGGTCCTGCGGGGAGCGCCGCATGTAGACCACCATGTCCTCCGCCACCGCCGCCGCCAGCGCTTCGCCGCACTCCTCCGCGACGAGGTGAAGGGCCAGGTCGATGCCGGCCGTGATGCCCGCGCTGGTGGCGATTGCCCCGTCGACCACGAAGACCCGGTTGCCGATGACCTGCGCCGCCGGCGCCATCTGGCGCAGCAGGTTGAGCAGCTCGTGATGGGTGGTGCAGCGCCGGCCGGCGAGGATCCCCGCCCGCGCGGCGAGCAGCGCGCCCGAGCAGATGCCGACGAGCCGGTGGGGCTCGTCTCCCTGCTCGAGGGCCCGCCCCAGCGTCCGCCGCAACCAGTCCGCCGCCTGCATGATCGCCGGCGTGGGCTGGGCCACTCGCGCACTCGGCTGGCCGACCACGACCACCCACGTCGGCGCGAGGAACCGTTCAGGGAGCGGCTCGAGCTCGATGAGGCCGAGCCCGACCGAAGTGGTCACGGCGGGCATCGGGCCGGCAAAGCGCAGCCGGAAGCGCGACGGCAGCCCCCGGGCCTGGCGATGCAGGTTGGCCAGGCGAAATGCCTCGGCCGGCCCTGCGATGTCGAGCAGCAGGGAGTGGGGCGAAATCACGAACAGCACGTCGATGACTCGGATGCGGTCGATCATTCCAGGACATGGTTTCGGGTACCATAGCATACAGCCCCGGTGCACCAACGGCCAGATTCCAGGTCTGAAAGTGATCCATTCCTGTCGGTCCTTGGCCCCGACGCCAGCCGGCCACTCCCGTACCTTGATGACGGAAGGGCCGGTTCCCACGGGCAGCACAGCCAAGAGAGGCGACAGCCATGCGCGGCACTGGAGTTCGTCAGTTGGTCCTGGGCCGCCTGTCGGTCGCGTGGGTTCCGGCTCTTCTCTTCTTTTCCACCGCCTCCCTGGCCGCCCAGGCGCCGGATGACCGGCCCGCGTCGCCACTTGAACGGGGCGTCGATCCCGCGATCAGGCCCGGCGACGATTTCTTCGGCTACGCCAACGGAGTCTGGCTCCGGAACACCGAAATCCCCGCCGGGCGGAACCGCTGGACCGTCCGGAACGAAATCGAAATCCGCACCGGCCAGCAGCTCGCCCAGGTCTTCGTCGACGCCGAAGCGGCAGCCGCCGGATCGCTGGGCCGGAAAGTGGCGGACTTCCGCGCCGCCTATGCCGACAGCCAGCGGATCGAATCGCGCGGCCTTGCGCCGCTCCAGCCGCTGCTGGATTCCGTGGCCGCCCTCAGAGACAGGAAGGACCTCGCCCGCTTCATCGGCACCGACATCGGACTCGATGTCGACCCGCTGAACTACGTCCTGGTGCAGTCGAGCCACCTGCTCGGATTGTCGGTCGAGCAGTGCGTCCACGGCGAACCGGCCAATGTTGCCTTCCTGGTGCAGGGGGGACTCGGGCTGGCGGACCGCAACGACTACCTGGCCTCTGATACCGCAGCAACGCGGAAGCGCAGGGCCTACCTCGGGTACATCACCAGGCAGCTCTCGCTGGCCGGGTTCGACCACGCCGATCGGCGGGCCGAGGCGGTGCTCGATCTCGAGCGCCGGCTCGCGGCGCGGCAGATGGGAGCGGAGCCCTCGGCCAGCGACAGCAACGCCGAACATCACTGGACCCGGCCCGACTTCACCCGCAAGGCGCCGGGACTCGACTGGGAAGCCGTGTTCGTTGCGGCCGGACTCGGCCATGAGGCCGGCATGGTGGCCTGGCAGCCGGGGGCGCTCACCGGCCTTGCTGCGCAGATCGGATCGACTCCGCTCGCGGTCTGGCAGGACTACTACCGCTTCCACCTCCTGGACCGGTACGCCGAAGTCCTGCCCGCGGCGTTCGATGCAGCGGCGAACGCCTTCCACCAGAGTCTTGGGGCCCCTGGCGTCACTGACCGCCCGGCGCGCGCGGTCGAAGTCACCCGCAGCGGCCTCGCCGAAGCCGTCGGCGAGCTCTACACCGACCGGTGGTTCTCCGCGGCGCAGAAGAAGCGGATCCAGGAAGTGGTGACCAATGTGTCCGCCGCCTTCACCCGGAGGGTGGAAGCGGTGGAGTGGCTCACTCCTGCCGCGCGCACCATTGCGCTGGCCAAGCTCCGCCGCCTCTACGTCGGTGTCGGGTATCCGGAACACCGCCAGGAGTTTGCCGACCTCGCCATCGATGCCCATGACGCCTTCGGCAACACCCGCCGCCTGGAGGATCACAACCGCCGCCTGGTGCACGCCCGGGTGGGTCAGCCGGTGGACTGGACCCTGTGGACGATCACGCCGCAGACGGTCGGCGCGCTCCTCGTGTTCCAGCAGAACAGTTACGACTTTGCGGCGGCCCTGCTGCAGCCCACCAAGTTCGATTCCAGCGCGAGCCTCGCGGCGGTGTATGGCTCAATCGGCGCCATCATCGGCCACGATGTGTCCCATTACATCGATCCGCTCGGGGCGGACTGGGACACCACCGGCGCCAAGCGGCACTGGTGGTCCGCGGAGGACCTGGGCGGGTACACCCTGATGGCCGCGCCCCTCGTCCGCCAGTTTTCCGCCTATCGACCCTTTCCCGACCTGGCCGTGGATGGCGCCAGGACGCGGGGGGAGAACGTGGCGGACCTGGCCGGGCTGACGGCCGCGTTCGAGGCGTGGCGGGGCGTATCGGACGGGATGGACAGCGCGGCGGTGCGCCGGGGTGATCGCGATTTCTTTCTGGCGTGGGCGGCGAGCTGGCGGGGGAAAATGCGGGACGAGGACCTGCGGAAGCGCGTCACCGGCGACGATCACGCTCCGGACAACTATCGCATCGATACGGTCCGGAACCTGGATGCGTGGTACGCGGCCTTCGATGTGAAGCCCGGCGACAAGCTGTACCTCGCCCCTGCGGGGAGAGTGCGGGTCTGGTAGCGATCAGCTCCGGGTGCCGATCAGCACCGCCGTGAGGGCCAGCAGCGCAATCAGCCCCACCATCAGGGCAAGGCGATGCCGCATTCGCCCCAGCGCTTCCCAGCTGGGCTCGTCCAGGTAGTACACTTCGGGGGCGGTCTCGCGCAGCACCGCGTGTCCCTTGAGCTGGCCCACCGCGCGATTCGAATCCAGTCCCAGAGATCCGGGTGTCCTGGCATTGGCGGGCGAGGTGGCACCCGCCTTCCGGTAGGTCTCCACCACTTCCCGCTGTTGACGGACCATTGCAGCTGCGACGACGGCGCCCATCGGTCGGCTCCTTCGCGGTAGCGGACGCTCAGGCGTCCTGTGAAATCAGCAGGCGTCCCACCATTTCCTTGAGTTCCCGCAACTTGAACGGCTTCTCCACCACCGCCACCCCGCGGGACTTCAGTCGCTCCACGGCCGGCCGGTCGCTCCGATCCGGCACCGCGATGAGCCGTTCCTTCCACCCGGCACCGTCCGCCAGGAGGAGGTCGACGAACCCGGAGCCGCCCAGGCCCGGGGCACGCGGATCGGCCAGCACCAGGTCCCAGTAGCCACTTCGTGCCGCCGCGAGTCCCAGCTCCCCGCCGCGCACGCCTTCGACCTCATGGCCCTCGTTCACGAACAAGGCGGAGACGGCGCGCTGTACGGCCGCGTCCTCATCGACCACCAGGATCTTCCGCCGGATGGCCGCGGCGGCCCCGGACAACCGCACGCCCGGGAGCCGCTCGGCCACCTGGGCGAGCGGCAGCGTGACGCTGAACTCCGATCCTCCGCCTGGCAGCACGGCGTAGGCCAGCCGACCGCCATGGGACTCGACGATGCCGTAGCTGATCGAGAGTCCGAGGCCCGTGCCCTGGCCCGGTTCCTTGGTGGTGAAAAACGGGGTGAAGAGCTGCGGCACCAGCTCGGCGGGTACTCCCGCGCCTGAATCCTGCACCCGCAGCACGGCGCTCTCGTTCTCCTCCGCCACCTGGATGGTGATCTGCCGCGCCCTGCCCTCCGGCAGCGAGCCGACGGCCTGGCTGGCGTTGGTGAGCAGGTTGAGCAGCACCTGCTGCAGGCCGTAGCGGTCGCCCAGGACCCGCACGGGAGTGGAGGGGAGATCCTGCTGCAGCGCGGCGCCCCGCAGCTTGAGCTCGTGGCTCATCAGCATCACCGTGCTGGTCACCACATCGGCCAGGTCGCAGGGCGCCGCTTCCAGCGGTTCCTTGCGCGCGAAGGTGAGCAGGTTCTGCACGATCCGGCCGGCCCGGGTGGCCTGCTCGTGCACCACCCGCAGGTGTTCGCGATCGGGATCTCCCGCGGGGGCCCGCTCGAGCAGCAGCTCCGACAGGCCGGCGATCGAGGTGAGCGGGTTGTTGAGCTCGTGGGCCACCCCCGACACCAGCTGGCCGACCGCCGCGAGCTTTTCGCTCTGGATCAGTTGCCGCTCGAAGGCCTGCTGTTCGGTCACGTCCTGCACCAGCACCACGACCTCCTGGTCAGGGCCCGCCTCCGTGAGCGGGGCGACCGCCAGCCGCAGCGTCCGATGAAGGGTGGGGCTCTGGACGATCGCTCCAGAGTGGCGTTTGCCGCGCCGCATCGCTTCGGCCGACGGGGCGGGGATTTCCTGTTCGCCCACCACGAGGCCCCAGAACCGTTGACCGATGAGCGCCGGAATCGGGATGTCGACGATGCGGGCCAGCGCGTGGTTGGCCCGGCGAACACGCCCCCGGCCATCCACCACCGCGATGCCTTCCGCCAGCGCGTTGAATGCCGTTTCCCACTCTTCCTTCGTGACCCGGATGAGCTCGAACAGGCGGCTGTTGGCCAGCACCACGGCCACCTGCGTGGTCATGGTGGAGAGCAGCCAGAGATCCTCGGTCGAGAACGGCCCGCTGCGGTGATCGGACACCAGCAGCGCCCCCATCGTGAGGCCATGGGCCCGGAGCGGCGCGGCGGCGCCGGACGCGCCGGTTGCCTCGCCGAGCAGCTTTACCCTGGTGCCCTGGTGCTCGTGTCCCACTTCGATCCGCTCGTGACGGATCGCATGCAGCAGTAGCGTCTCTTCCTCTTCCCTGACCCGCGTCCCCGCCAGTTGCCGCAGCGAACCCTCCGCCGCGGCCACCGTGAGGCCCTGGTTCTCCTCGTCCACCAGCACCAGCGCCGATCCCTCCGCCTGCAGAAACCGGAGAGCGTAGCGCGCCACCTGGCTCACGATGCGTTCCAGCTGCAGCGACTCCGCGAGGACGTAACTCAGCTCCTGGAGGGAAAACAGCTCGTTTATCCGGCGCTCGAGCTGCAGCGACAGGGTCGTCCGCTCGTGCTCCAGGCGCAGCATGAGGCGGCGCTGGCGCAGATTGGCGAGAACGAGGAGCCCGACTCCCGCCGCGCCCAGGACGACACTGAGCCAGAGTGGCCACCGCTGGATCGCGGCGAGAAGGGAGAGCGCGATCGCACCGCCGCCGAGCACCAGGCGGAGGTGAGTGGCCAGGCCACGGATGAAGGGGCGGGGGTTCAACGGTGTGGTCAGCGCCGAGACTCCTCGAGGGGCGTGGGAGTGGGGCCGGGAAGGAGAGTTCGCGTCGTTGGGGGAGTCTAGTGGAGTCGTCGAGTCGGGCGCAAAGGGGCAGGGCAGCGGGAGTTGACCGCGGGATTAAATGGGAGTAATCTAGTTGCCATTCGCCTGAGTTTAATTCTCACTTGATATTGACTATCATTATGCGACTTTATAAGGCCGCCCTCCTCCGCTGCACCTCGCTCCTCGCCATCGCCTTCCTCACCCTCTCGCCGCGCTTCCTCGCGGCGCAGGACAGCGACCAGCCCCGCACCGTCGTCGGCGGATACGGTGAGATCCAGTATCAGAACTCCAGCCTGCCGGACAGCACGGGCCATGTGAATCTCGCCAGGTTCGTGCTCTATCTCGGCCACAGCTTCAACGAGCGAATCACCTTTCGCTCCGAGGTGGAGGTCGAGGATGCGCGGGTCGAAGGGGGCGGCAGCAAGGGGGAACTCGAGATCGAGCAGGCCTACATCGACTACCGCCTTTCGGATCCGTTTACCCTCCGGGCAGGCCTGGTGCTCATTCCCGCCGGCATCATCAACGAATTGCACGAACCACCCACGTTCAACGGTGTCGAGCGCCCACTCTATGACCAGCTGGTCATTCCCACCACCTGGCGCGAGATCGGTGTCGGCCTGGCCGGCCGGATTCCGCCGGTTGAGGGCCTCGCCTATCGGGCCTACTTCGTCAACGGACTCCGCGCCGAGGGCTTCACCGGCGCCGAGGGGACCCGCGAAGGCAGCGGCGAGGGGCAGGACGCCAACTTTGCCAACGCCGCGCTCACCGGCCGCCTCGAATGGGCCCACTCCGGTCTCAAGATCGGCACCTCGGCGTATTACGGCGGCAGTGCGGCCAACACCCCCGGACTCGGCACGGGTCTCTTCGCGGCCCCGGTGTTTCTGATCGCGGCCGACGCGCGCTACGACGTCGGTGCGTTCGCATTCCGTGGCGAAGCGGGCAACATGACGATCCGCGATGCCGCCGCGATCAACGCCTTCTTCAACAACTCGGTGGGCGATCGTATCGCCGGCTGGTACCTCGAAGGCGCCTGGAATGCGCTCTCGGCCCTGGCCCCCTCCTCAACGCAGCGCCTGGCTCTCTTCGCCCGCTACGACCAGGCGGACACCCACGCCTCGGTTCCCGATGGCACGCCGCGCAACGGCGCCTACAACCGCAATACCACGACGCTGGGAATCACCTGGAAGCCGATCTCCGGTCTCGCCTTCAAGGGCGACTATCAGCTTCGCCGGAACGCCGCCCACTTCCTCGAGGACGAGACGATGAACCTCGGTCTGGGATGGCAGTTCTGATGCGGCGAGCGGCAGCGAGTGACGCACCCGTCCTCTCTCGGGAATCGGCCTCACGGTGCCGGTCAACGGCCACACGAACTTCCTGCACGATGGCCTGGCGCGAAACCTGAATGAAGCGATCCGCTGGCATGACAGGCGCGGGGTGCAGTGCCATGAATTGCTCGGCCGCGCGACCGTGGTTGAGTACCACGGTGGTCGCTCTGGTACTGACGGCATCGGCGGCGCTGCCCGCGCCCGCGCAGTCGGCGCCGCCCGGCAAGGTGGCCGCTTCGATTTCGCGCCTCTTCGGCAAGGCCGCGACCACGGACACGATCCAGACCGACGGGTCCCCGGTATTCCGGATTCACGACGCCGCGGGCGTGGCCGGCTTTGCCGTCGTGCGCAATGTCCTTGGCAAGGACCAGCCCATCACCTTCCTGGTGGCCACCGACACGGCGGGTACGCTTCGCGATGTGGACATCCTGGTGTACCGCGAGCCCTACGGCGGTGAGGTGGCTTACGACGCCTGGCGAAAGCAGTTCCGGGGCAAGACCGCCGCAGATCCGCTGCTCATCGGGAAGGACATCCGCGCCATTTCCGGAGCCACCATCAGCTCCAACTCGGTGACACTCGGCGTCCGCACCGCGCTGGCCGACCTGGCCCGCTGGAAATCGGAGGGGAAGCTCAAGTGAACGCCGAACCGCTCACCTGGTCGGGGCTGCCCAGGCCCCTCCGCGCCCTGGCCCGCTGGCTGACCATCGTGCAGCTGGTGGGCTACACCACCTCGCTGCTCTTCGTCTGGTACACCACGCACATGGTCCCGCGCGGCATTGCCGAGCGGTATCGCGGCGCCGATCCGTCCGCGTCCGACGCGGCGATGACCTTTCCCAAGAGCTTCGCCGAGATGCTGACGATTACCCATACCCACCTGTTGTCGATGGCCGCCATCTTCGCGCTGAGCGGCGCGATCCTGGCGCTCTGTCAGCGGCCGTCGGAACGCTGGCGAGGCGGGCTGATCGTGGAACCGTTCGTGGCTCTGCTCACCTCGTTCACGGCCATGTGGTTGATGCGATACGTGGATCCCCGGTTCAGCTGGCTCCTGGCCCTTTCGAGCGGCTCGCTGGCGGTGGTGTTCTATGTGCAGGCCTGGTGGATCCTGCGCGAACTCGGCTGGCGGGAACGGGGCAGTCCGTGAAGCGGCGAGAGTTCCTCGGCGCAGCAGGACTAGGCGTGATGGCCTTTGCTGCCCCCCCACCCCCCGGCCCCCCCGCGCACCGGCGCGCTCGCGCGTCGGCGCGCCTCGTCGAGCGCTGGTCCTGGGCGATGGGGCAGCCGGTTCACCTCGTGCTGTATGCCGATTCCGATGACCGGGGTTACGAAGCGGCGGCCGGTGCGCTGGCCGAGTTGCGCCGGGTGGAATCGCGGCTCACGCTGTTCGAGTCCGCGAGCGACCTGGTTGAGCTCAACCGCCACGCCGGCGGGCGCGCCATGCGGGTGGACACCGATCTCGCGGCGGTGCTGGCCGCCTCGGCAGAGGCGCGATTCGCCACCGCCGGCGCCTTCAACGTCGCGGTGGACCCTCTGATGCGGACCTGGGGTTTCCATCGGCCGCGCGCGACTGCGCCCGCACCCGCGGAGATCGCGGAGGCGAGGGAGGCCGTCGAGGCAGCGGTGGTCGTTCTCGATGGCGATCGCGTGGCGCTGCCCGCCAGGCATACCCAGCTGGATCTCGGCGGTGTCGGAGTCGGCTATGGGCTCGACCGGATGGCCGCGGTACTGCGGCAGCAGGGCGTGACCTCCGCCTTCATCGACATCAGCGGTGACTGCCTCGGGCTCGGGTCGCCGCCCGGCAAGGCCGGCTGGGACGTCGCCATCGCTGACCCGCTCGTGCCCGACGGGACCAGGGGAATGGTGCGCCTCCGTGATCGCGCCCTTGCGACGAGTGCCAACACGGTGAGCGTGGTCCGGTACGGCAGGGAAGTCCGGGGGCACGTGATGGATCCGGCCAGCGGCTATCCCGCCGACCGGAAGGTGCAGGCCACCGCCGTGGCGCGGAGCGGCCTCCTGGCGGACAGCCGTTCAACCGCGATGCTCGTGATGGGAAAGCCCGCCCCGGGAGTGGAGCGGGCCATTTTCGTCTGACTAGTGCTGCGGCACCGAATCGGGAAGGTTGCGGGTGGCCTGCTGTCCGGACCGCGAAATGACCCGGGTCTTTTCCCGGTCCAGTTTGACCCGGATTCCGCTCCACGCATCGGTGGACGTCGTGCTGCCGTACCGCACGCCGAAATTGGTTTCCACCGGCAGCGGCTCCTCGAACACGTAGATCGCCGATGCGCGCTGGCGCAGGTCGAGCTGGCCGTTGTTGAAATTGCTGGTGTACGGGATCACCGCCACCGGCCGGTATTCCCGGCCCGGGGCCAGCACCGAGTAGTCCTGCGGCTCGAAGCGGGTGCCGGTCTGCCGTGAGTAGAAGGTGATCAGCGCCAGGCCCGGCGCGCTGATGCCGTTCCGGGTGCTGGCCTCCTGGATCTGGGCTCGGTACTGCTGGATCAGCTGGTCCATCGAGCTGTCCACCGACGGCTTGGCCAGCCGGAGCACGCGCTCGTCCAGCGGCACGAAGCGGATGTCGAGTACATCCGTACTGAGCAGCACCGTAATGTCGTCGATGCTCAGGGTGCCGTAGCCGGCGGGGAGGAGTCCCGTGGTGTCGACCGGCGTCTGAGCCCTGGCCGCGCAGGCGCAGAGCGGCAGCAGGGCGGCCAGGAGGGGGCCTGCGGTCCAGCGGCGAAAGCTCATGGGGCGGTCTCCGCGAGTACGGCAAGGATGCTGTCACCCAGGTCCGCGATGCCGGTGCCACGGGAACTGCTGGTGAGATGAAATTGCTCTTCCGGAAGGTCCAGCGCCACCGCCATGCCCGCGGCCTGCCTGATCTGTTCCCGCCGAGTCAGTTTGTCCGCCTTGGTCAGCGCCACGAGCACCGGAACTCCTCGCTCGGCCAGCAGCTCACGCTGCTCCAGGTCCTCGGCCGAGGGGCCATGGCGGATATCCAGCAGCCAGACCACGGCATGGAGCCTGGAGCGCTCGACGAGATAATCGTTGATGAGCTTCGCGTAGCCACTTCGCGCCTCATGACTGGCTCGCGCGTAGCCGTATCCCGGAAGATCCACGAGGTAGAAGGTGGGGTACCGGAACACGTTCATCGCCGAGGTGCGGCCCGGGGTGCGGCTGACGCGGGCGAGCCCGGGACGGCCGGACACGGCGTTGAGCAGACTCGATTTGCCGACGTTGGAGCGTCCGAGAAAGGCGATTTCGGGGAGCGGAGGATCCAGCGGGTGGCGGGGATCGGGAAAACTGCCGACGAATTCGACCGGCAGGGCGGGGAGGTGCCGGCTCACGCCTCCCGCTTGGCGCGGACCCGCTCCGTGACCACCAGCGGCGGCCGACCGTCGGTGATGCATTCGGGCGTGATGACCACCTCCCGCACGTCGTCCCGCGAGGGCAGGTCGAACATGATGTCGGTCATCATGGTCTCGAGGATGGCGCGAAGGCCGCGGGCGCCGGTGCCGCGCTTGAGCGCCCGCGTGGCGACCGCGCGGAGCGCGTCCGGCTCGATGGTGAGCCGCACGTTTTCCATCTCGAACAGTCGCTTGTACTGCTTGGAGAGGGCGTTCCGCGGCTCGACCAGGATGCGCATCAGGGACGCCTCGTCGAGCGCCTCGAGCGCCACCACCACGGGCAGACGGCCGACCAGCTCCGGGATCAGCCCGAAGCGGAGCAGGTCGTCCGGCTCGACTTCGTGGAAGGGATTCTGCTTGTCCACGGCGGCGGTGCTGGCACTCTCGTCCTTGGCAAACCCGATCTGCTGCCGGCCGGTGCGGGCCTGGATGATCTTTTCCAGTCCGTCGAAGGCGCCGCCGCAGATGAACAGGATGTCCTTGGTGTTGATCTGGATGTATTCCTGCTGCGGATGCTTGCGCCCTCCCTGCGGCGGCACCGACGCCATGGTGCCTTCGAGGATCTTGAGCAGGGCCTGCTGCACGCCCTCGCCGGACACGTCGCGGGTGATGCTGGGGTTTTCCGACTTGCGGGCGATCTTGTCGATCTCGTCGATGTAGACGATGCCCCGCTCGCACTCGCTCACGTTGAACTCGCCGGCCTGGAGCAGCCGCACCAGGATGTTCTCCACGTCCTCGCCGACATAGCCGGCCTCGGTCAGCGTGGTGGCGTCGGCGATGGTGAACGGGACGTCGAGGATCCGGGCCAGCGTCTGGGCCAGCAGCGTCTTGCCCACGCCGGTGGGGCCCAGGAGCAGGATGTTGGACTTGTCCAGCTCGACGTCGTTGTCCCGGCCGGCGGGAACGTTGATGCGCTTGTAGTGGTTGTAGACGGCCACGGCCAGGGTGCGCTTGGCGCGCTCCTGGCCGATCACGTACTGGTCCAGCGTTTCCTTGATTTCCGTCGGGGTCGGAACCTGGGTGATGGCCTCGGCGACGTTGCGCTCCTCATCCTCCGCCAGGATCTCGTTGCAGAGGGTGATGCACTCGTTGCAGATGTACACGGACGGGCCGGAAATGAATTTCCGGACCGAATCCTTGGACTTGCCGCAGAACGAGCAGCGCAGGTGTTTGTCGCTGGACATGACGCTCCGAGTCAGGACCGGGGTGAGGCGGTCATTCGAAAGGTGCCGGAGGCCGTCGGGAGCGTCAAGGGACCTTCGCTGGGACGAGTTCCGACCGCTTGGTGATGATGTGGTCGATCAGTCCGTATTCCTTCGCTTCCTCGGCGCTCATGAACCGGTCCCGGTCCATGTCCCGCTCGATCGTCTCGATCGGCTGCCCGGTGTGCGCGGCGTAGAGACTGTTGAGCTTGGAACGGAGATAGAGGATTTCCCGCGCCTGGATCTCGATGTCCGCCGCGGTGCCCTGGGCGCCGCCGGACGGCTGGTGAATCATGATCCGGGAGTGGGGGAGGGCGCTGCGCTTGCCCTTGGCGCCGGCCGCGAGCAGGAACGACCCCATCGATGCCGCCATGCCCATGCAGATGGTGTGCACCGGCGCCTTGAGGTACTGCATCGTGTCGTAGATGGCGAGCCCGCTCGATACGACTCCGCCCGGCGAGTTGAGATACAGGTAGATGTCCCGCTCCGGGTTGTCCGCCTCGAGAAACAAGAGCTGGGCGATGATAATGTTCGACACGTCGTCGTTGATGGGCGAACCGAGAAAGACGATCCGGTCCATCAGCAGGCGCGAGAAGATGTCGTAGGACCGCTCGCCGCGGCTGGAGCGTTCGATTACATAGGGCGGGTACAGCGTCATGACGCGCTCTCCTCGACGGTCGATTGCGGCAGCAGGTGGGCGAAAGTCTTCTCTTCGGTGATGCTGTGCTCCAGTTCCCGGAGCCGGTTGGCCTTCTCGAGGGACGCATAGAGCTGGGCCTCGGACACATGGCGCGCCTCGGCCATTTCCTTGATCCGGGCATCCATGTCGCTCTCGGTCGCGTACAGCTTGTTGGCCTCCGCCACCGCGTCCAGCGCCAGGTCCCGGCGCACCTGCGCCTCGGCCAGCGGCCGGAATTCGGCGGCGAACGTTTCGAACTGCTCGTCGGGAATCTGGTATCCCCGGGCGTATCCCCGCAGGAACCGCTCGACCATCGAGGGCGGCGCCTCCACCCCGTTGGCCTTGACCAGTTCCTCCACCAGCGCCTGGCGGACTTCGGCCTCGGCGTTGCGCTTCGCGTCCTCCTCGAGGTCCTGCCGCAGCGCGGCGCGCAGCGCATCGAGATTCTCGAAATCGCCGATTTCACGGGCCAGGTCGTCGTTGAGCTCGGGCAGTTCCTGCCGCTTGACCTCGTGCAGCGTCACCCGCACCTGGCGGGTCTGGCCCCGCTTGCTCTCATCCGAGAAATCCTCGGGGAACTTGACGGAGGTGTCGACCGTTTCGCCGGGGAGGAGCGCCATGATCCGCTCCTCGAGCTCCGGGATGGCCCGCCCCTCGCCCAGCACCATCGAGTACGGCTGCGTCGGCCCGGCCACGCCGTCCTCGAGCGGGGCGACTTCGACCCGGACCTGGTGCCCCGGCGAGGGCTTGGCGCCTTCCACCGGCAGCCAGGTCGCCTTCCGCTCACGCAGGTCGCGCAGCCGCTCCTCGACCGCTTCGGCCGTCACTGCCGCCACTTTCCGCTTGAGCTTGAACCCCCCGGTCTTGCCCAGGGCAATGGTAGGCCGGACCTCGACATGGAATTCGAACTCGATCGGTCCACCCTCTTCGAACTTGAGGTTGTGGATGTGCGGTTCGGCTACCGGCTTGAGCCCTTCGGTGTTCTGCGCCTCCTCCCAGCTTTCCCGGATGACCTCCTCCAGGACGGACTGGCGGATGGCATCGCCAAACCGCTTCCGCAGGACCGCCTCTGGAGTCTTTCCCGGGCGGAAACCGGGCACTTTGGCCCGCTGGCTGTAGAAACGCACGGCCTTGGCCTCCGCCGCCTTGACCCGGTCGGCGGGGACGGTGACCTGAAGCGATTGCGAGGCGGCGTCCGCCTTGGTCTTCTGGATCGTGATGCTGGACATTCTGATGGGCCGGCTGGAGTCGTGCCGCCGGTACGCTACCGGCAACCGGGCGGGAATTTACCCGGTTCGCGGACGGAGCGTAAAGTCGGCTTCCGGGGCGCGCCTCTTGACCCCCGGGAGCCCCCGGCGGTACTTGAGCCATGCCAAGAATCCTCGTGGTGGACGATGAGCCGTCGGTGGTCCGTACCCTGAGCGGATTCCTGGCCCGGGCCGGCTATGACGTGGTGACTGCCGGGTCGTCGGCAGATGCCCTGGGGCTCCTCGAAGCGCCCGAGCCGGTGGATGCCGTCGTGAGTGATGTACTGATGCCGGGAATGAACGGAGTCCTGCTGTACGACACCATCGTGGCCCGGGCCCCCCACCTGGCCCGCCGGGTGGTTTTTCTCACCGGGGCCGCCCGCGATCCCGACGTGCACGCTCCGATCGAGGCGCGCGGGGTGCCCCTCATTTCCAAGCTCAATGATTTCCGGCTGGTGGTCGACGCCGTCCGCGTGGCGCTGCTCGCCCGCACGGGCCAGGCGGCGCGCTAGCCCGCCCGCGGGTCATTCGATGAGGATGACCCCGCTCTCCTTGCCGAACTCGTCCCGCACGACGCGGGCGCCCGGCGGCGCCCGCCACTCGCTGCCGTCATAGCGCACATCGAGATAGTGCACGCCCGGACTCACCAGCAGGCGGGTGCGCCACTTGCCGTCTGCCCCCCGTTCCAGCGCCACGGGCTGCCAATCGGTGAAGTCGCCCATCAATTCTACGCGGCTCGCGAGCGGCACCGGCAGCGCAAACTCGACCTCGATGCCCGAGCGCCGCACCTTGAGACCCTCCGGCGCGGCCGGTGCCTCGAGGGCCGCCCGCTCGCCTCGGCGATCGAGAGCCACCCGGATCGAGAGGCGCATGAATTGCCCCCCCGAGACAAAGAGGGACGGATTGGGCGGCTGGGTGCCGATGGTTCCGGTGAACCCCACCCTGTCGCTCAGCCAGTAGGTGCCCTCGGCAGTCCACCAGTTGTAGCGCGCGGTCGCAACCGAGAGCGGCGTATCAGCCAGTGTTCCCGAGTTGGCCGGTTCGGCCTGGCCCACCCGCAAACCGAGGCCGCCCCGGAGCTGCAGGCGGCCGAGGCTCCATCCCACCCACATGCCGAAATCGGTGGTGATCCGAACTCGCGTCTGCCCACTGTTCGTGTCGGGCCGGGCCAGCGTGTCCGCGATCGGTGAGGCGCCCGAGCCGGTGAGCAGCCCGCCCGAGGTGCGCTGGCCCTGCAGCTGGAGCGACAGCGGCCCCAGGTTTCGCCAGAGACCCACCTCCCAGCGCTCCAGGGCGCCCAGTCGATCACGACCGCCGCGGAGGCCGAGCCACGCGCCGGTGGTGGTGCTGCGGAGGTGCAGGCGCGCCCCGGCATCCCACGTGACGGCCCCGGGGAGTCCCGGATTCTGCCGGCCCTCGCCGGCCCCATTGGCCTCGAACAGCAGCGTGCGTCCCGCAGGGACAAACCAGGAAAGACTGGCCGCACCAGACCAGGCATGCCCGGCCGCCCCGAAGTCACGGTATTCGCCGTTCCCGTCGATGCGAAAGCGGGCGGGTTCCCAGCGAAAGGCGGGCGCCACCGCCCAGAGCGAGGCCACTCCCGATCCGGCGAGCGGCGCGCCACCCATACCAAGATCCACATGCCCCTGGACCTGGGCAGCGAGCGGCCCGGTCAGCACCGCAAGCAGGACCCCGGAGAGGCGCGAGGCCAGTCTCATGGCGAGGGATCCAGGGGATCGGGTGGGGCGCGCGGCTCCGGCGGCAGCGGTGTGCTGGCGGGAGCAGCCCGACCGGTGACCCGGTCCCTGAGCGCCAGGAATTCGCTGTCGGGCACATTGCGGGAGGCCAGCGTGCGGACCTCGTCCCACGCCCGGTCGGGCGGCAGCCCGCTGCTCAGCAGGTCGGCGTAGACACTGAGCGGCACGGCCAGCGGTCCTTTCTTCCGGAGGCCTCGCAGCGCGGCCAGGCTAGCGGCCGGCGCGCCCGCGCGCAATGCCGCGGCACCCGCGACCAGCTCCGATTCCTGTGCCGTCGGTCCGAGCGCACCGCGCGCCGTGGCGAGATTGCCGGCGAGTGTCCTGACCGCGGCGACGATCCGCGCCGAGTCGGCGCCCTTGCTCTGGCCCTCGAGCGCTTTTCGGATCAGCGGCTCGGCCGGTATCGAATCGGTACCGGCGCTGTCGACGACGCGCTGGACTGCCGCGGCCGTACCCGCGGGGAGCCGGTCGGCCAGTCGTGGATCCTGTGCCATCGTCACTCCCGGTGCGAGCAGCAGCCCGAGTGCGAGGACCGTCAGGTGTATCTGCCTCAATTGGCCACCGTAACGGCGGACGCAGGCCCGCCGAATTCGTCGGTCGCGGCAGGACCGGCCGGGTCCGCCTCCAGCTGGTTTCCATTCACCAGGAAGGCGTAGCGGTACCGGCCAGGCTTGAGGGCAACCGTGGCCGACCATTCCCCTCCCTGGCGGGTCAGTGGCGTTGCCGAGGGATCCCAATCATTGAAGTCGCCGATGAGCGCCACCTGCTGCGCCTGCGACTGCAGGGCGAATCGCACCGCCCGCCCGCGACTGGGCGGCTGGCGGTCCTGATGACTGAGGACCAGCAGTGCGAACGTCGCGGCGATTCCGAGACCGGCCAGCAGGGGCGTCTGCCAGCGATGGCGGGAGTCCCGCGCCAGGCGTTCCAGCGTGCGGTTGACCGGATCACCGGGCAATTTCACCGGCCGCCGCAGTTCGGCGATGGCCAGGCCAAGCTTCGAATCGCCGGCAGGTTCGTCGGGTTGGTCAGTCATAGGCTCCATTCTCCAGCTGCACCCGGAGCTGCTCGCAGGCTCGGCTCACCCGCATCTTGAGGGCCGGGACCGAGGCGCCGGTCAGCGCCACCATCTCCTCGTAGCTGAACCCTTCGACGTGCTTGAGCAGAAAGGCCTCCCTCGCGTCGATCGAAAGCGTTTCCAGCGCCCTGTGAATTTCGTCGGGCCAGCCGTCGCCCTGGGCCGGATGATCCACCGAGACGCGGGTCAGCGCCTCCTCGTCGGCCATCCGCCGCACCTGGGGTCCACGCCGGACCAGCGCCGTGCGGCACCGATTGACCAGGATCCGGACCAGCCAGGCCTTGAACCGGTCGGGATGGGCGCACTGTCCGATCGACCGCCAGGCCCTCACCAGGGTATCCTGCAGCGCTTCCTCGGCGTCTTCCCGCTGGCCGAGGAGGTGCAGGGCATAGCGTTCCAGTCCGAGCCGGTGGCGGCTGATCAGTGTGCCAAAGGCGGTCAGGTCGCCCCGCCGGGCCCTCCGCGCCAGCTCCAGGTCGGTCTCGCTCATCGTCGATAGACCCCGCTCCATCCGCCAAGGTCACATGTGACGCCGGCGGGGCCGGCAGGGTCGTATGGGGTGGCCACTCGACGGCTGGAGACGCCGGCCGGGACCGGGTGGCCCACGCGGGCCGCGCGTGCACCAGCGACTCATCGGAGGTGGTATGCGGTTTCAGTGGGGAGTAGTGCTCGGCCTGGCGCTGGCGGCCGGCTGCCGGGACGGCACCTCGCCCGAGGCGGGGCTGCAGAAGAACAGCGGGGAAGGGGGGACGCGCAGCATCAGCGGCCAGATTGTCACCCTCGACATGAAGCCGGACAGCCACTACGTCAGCGTAGCGGGGGTCAGGTTGACGCTCCTCAAGGGCTCGAGCGGGGGTGGAGTGGTTCCACCTGATTCGACGGTGCTGACGGTGCTCCGGCCACGGTCGGGCATCCTGGCGTTTGATGGCGGGGCGGACACCAGTTCCGGTGGCTCGGGCAATCCCCCTCCGGGCGGTTGCGGAACTTCGGCCGACACCGTTGGGATTGTTACCAGCGACGACCAGGGGCATTTCAGCTTCACCGGCCTCGCCGCGGGGACCTACGACCTCATTGCGGGGGCGTCGGCGACCAACTTCACCAATTCGGCCTGCGGCATCGATCTCGATAACCACGAATCAACCGAGCTGCAGCTGTTCGTGGCCACCATTCCAACCCCGGCAGCCGCCGGTCGCTGACAGGAGGTCTTGCTGGACAAGTGCGGTGAGGGCGTCATGTTCAATGCATGACGCTCTCACGCCGCGAACTCCTCGCCGGCCTCGGGGGTGCGGGACTCGCTGCGGCGGTGTCCCGGCCGGCATGGCCGGCACTCGACTACCCTTCAGTCATGACGGGTCCCCTCCCCGACAAGGCCAGCTTCTCGATTCCCGCTGACCTTACCTATCTCAACAGTGCCTTCATCCACCCGATGCCGCTGGGTGCGTCCGCCGCCGCCCGGCACTACCTCGATCAGCGCGGCCTGCGCGAGCCGCGCCAGAGTGGTGATGCGGTCGCGGAGCAGATCAAGGCGGCCTTTGCCCGGCTGATCAACGCGCGGCCCGCCGAAATCGCCCTGGTTCCCAACACCAGTACCGGGGAAAATCTGGTGCTCCGCGGCGTCGGGCTTCCCGACCACGAGCACAACGTGGTCACCGATACCCTTCACTTCGAAGGGTCGATGGTCATGCTGGGAGAACTCCTGAACAAGGGTCTCGATGTGCGGATGGTGGCTGCGCGGGACTGGCGGATCCACCTGGAGGACATCGAACACGCCCTCGACCGCAAGACCAGGCTGGTAATGCTCTCGCTGGTGTCCTGGTACAACGGGTTTCAGCATGATCTCAAGGCGGTGTGCGACCTCGCCCACCGGAAGGGTGCTTACGTCTACGCCGACCTGGTGCAGGCCGCCGGGAACACTCCCATCGACGTGCGCGCCACAGGGCTCGACTTCGGGGCCTGCTCCTCCTTTAAATGGCTCATGGGCGACTTCGGCCTCGGCTTCCTCTATGTGAAGGAGGAGCTGCTGGACCGGGTGATTCGTCGGACCCAGACGGGCTATCAGCAGGCCGAGACCGCGATGCACTATCTACCCGAGGAAGCGCCGGCCGATTGGCCCGTTACCTGGTCGATGCGGCCGGACGGGACTGGTCATTTCGAGGTGGGCAGCTTTGCCCAGTCCGCCGCGCACTGCCTCAACTTCTCACTGCCGTACCTCGAATCCCTCGGCGTGAAGCAGATCGAAGCCCATCGCCAGCCGCTCCTCGCCCGCCTGCACGCGGAGATGCCGCGGCTCGGTTTCGCGCCGATCACCCCGGCGGACTGCACCTCGGCGCTGATTGCGTTTCACCGGAAGGATGCGGAGCGGGACTACGCGGAGCGATTGTCGAAGGCGAATGTTCAGGTGAGTCTGGCGGGCCACCGCATGCGTGTCTCACCATCGGTGTTCAACGACATGGCCGACGTCGAGAGACTGCTTGACGTACTCAAAACGTAGAAAGGAGAATGGAGAAAGGAGAAGGGAACTGCTCGAGTTGGCAGGGTCTCGCCGAAGAAGTGGCTTACGGCTTATGGCTGAAAGCTTACGGCTTGCATGCGAACGCCGGGAGTTGAACCCGGACCCCTTTCGGGACAGGATCCTAAGTCCTGCGCGTCTGCCAGTTCCGCCACGCTCGCGTTCTACCCGTCGATATTCCGATCTGCCCGTCTGCCCGTCTGCCCGTCTGCCCGTCTGCCCGTCTGCCCGTCTGCCCGTCTGCCCGTCTGCCCGTCTGCCCTACTGCTCCCCTGTCAGCTCCCGCCACTTCCCGTCGTAACAGTACCGGATCACCGATCCCTTGCCGGTAAACCGGTCGTTGATCCCGTCGTGGGAGAGCGGTGGCGGCGGATCGCCGCCGTAGCGGTCGAACAGCGCCTTGATCCGCTTGGGCACGATGCTCTCGATGCGGCGCAGGTAACGGATGACCCCGTCACTGCCCTTGAGCAGGTAGCTCTTGTCCTGGCGGACCTCCATCTCGTCGGGGCAGTCGGAGGGGCCTCCCCAGATGACCACGATCGTCGAGGCCCGCGCCCGGGAGCAGAGCGCCGCATAGTCCGTCTGGCCCGCGCGGAAGAAGGAGCCCTTCACCACGCTGTGAGGGATGGTGTCGTCTCCCGCCTGCGGGATCAGGCAGCGCCGCCGCTCCAGCTCCTCGGTGATCTTCTGGGGGATCTTGGTAAAGGAGACAGGTGCGAGCCGGCGGGTCTGACGGTCGGCGGCGGCCCACTCTTCCTGGGCGGAAAGACGGCAGACCCCGCTTCCGAGGAGGAGCGAGGCAACGACCAGCGTTGTCGGCCAGCGGTCCATCAACCGCATCCCGGGGCTCCTCTGGGGCTGGATGCGAATGTACGGCCGACCGCCCCGAAACGACAAGCGCCCGCCGGGGGGCGGGCGCCGGTCGTCGGGGATCGAACTCTGCTACTTGGCCGGTACCAGCTGGATCCGCTCAATCCGCCGCACCCCGCCTGACTGGGTCGGGGTGAACACCCGCAGCGTCACGATGGCGCCGTTCCCGGCGTCGTGCAGCGCCGTACGCAACTCGCTCTCGGTGCGGACCGGCTTCCCTTCGACTGACAGGATGATGTCCGGCGGGGCGCCTCGGGTGCCGTCGCTCAGCACTTCCCAGGCCGGGCCGTTGGGCTCGACCTGCGTCACCACCAGGCCCTTCATCGTGCTCTCGAGGTTGAGCTGGTCGGCCATGTCCGCGGTCAGCGGCTGGACCGTGATCCCCAGCGGGCTGATTGCCGCGCCCTTGTCCGGAGCGGTGTCATTGTCGCTGTCGTTGCCCTTCGCGGCCACCTGCGGCGCATCCTTGAGCTCGGTCAGCTTGATGCTGAACGTCTTGGTGATGCCGCCCTTCCGGGCCACGGTCACCTTGACCACCTCGCCAGGGCGCCGGAAGCCGATATCCTGCTGCAACTGGCTGGTGTAGTCCATCTGTTTCCCGTCGACCGCGATGATCACGTCGCCGGGCTCGATGCCCGCCGCCTTGGCCGGCGAATCATCGGGCAGGTCCTCCACCTTCACTCCGCGGATCTCCTTGAGGCCCACGTAGGCGGCATCCGTGGCCGAGGCGTCGTTGATCGCGATGCCCAGGGCCGCCCGCTGCACCTTTCCGGTGGCGATCAGCTGGTCCATCACCCGGCGGGCCAGGTTGATCGGAATGGCGAAGCCGTAGCCGGCGTTGAGCCCGTTCTCGCTCGCGATGGCCGAGTTGATCCCGATCACCTCGCCGCGGACATTGACCAGCGGGCCGCCTGAATTGCCGGGATTGATCGCGGCGTCGGTCTGGATGAAGTCCTGGATCGGCGCGCTCGAGCGCCGCAGGTCGTTGAGCAGCCGCCCGCGGGCACTCACGATACCCGAGGTCACGGTGAAGGTCAGCGCCTCGCCCAGCGGGTTGCCGATGGCCAGGATCCAGCTGCCCACGTGCGCATTGTCGCTGTTGCCGAGATTGGCGGCCGTGAGGCCGGTCGCGTCGATCTTGAGCACGGCCACGTCGGTATTGGGGTCGGCGCCGACGACCTTGGCCCGGAACTCCCGGTGGTCGAGCAGCCGCACGGTCACCTGGTCCGCATTCTCGACCACGTGATTGTTGGTCAGGATGTAGCCGTCGTTGGAGACGATGAACCCTGAGCCGCTGCCCTGCTCGACTTCAGGCCCCTGCCTGAGATGCGGAAAGAACTGCTCCATGCCGGGCGGCACCTTGCGGGTCTGGGCCTTCTCGGTGTGCTGCGCCTTGATGTAGACCACGCTCGGCTTCACGCTCTCGGCCACCGAGCTGAAAGCCTCGCTCAGATCATCCAGCGTGCGGAGCGCCTGGGAGGACGGCAGCGCCTTGGCGCTCCCAACCGAGGCCGGGACCACCCGCTCCTGCGCCGCTGACCGGGACGGGAGATTGAGCAATCCTGCAAAGAAAAGCCCCAGCACGAAGGCCAGGGAAACCAACCCGCCGAACTTGAGCCAGTTCAGTGTGCGCGATGACATCGGAGCCGATCCTCTGAGTTGTGCTTGCGGAGCCGGGCGAACCCCGCCCGTCCCGGCCCTACGAATCTAGCGAATCAATGGATGCACGGGGTGGCGATCCCGTCGCAATCCGTAACAACCCCTACTCGCGGTCCGGGATGGCCGAAAAAGCCTCAAGCCGCCGGCCCTCCGGAGTTAGCGGACGGCCAACGGCTCAGGCTGCACAATCGGACAAACCCCACCAACGACCAACGACTAACGACCTAGTTCTTCTTGTCGTCCACGATCTCGTAGTCGGCTTCAACCACGTCGTCCTTGGGCGTCTCGGGCGCCGCCCCGGCCTGGCTTCCGGCCGAAGCGTCCCCGCTGGCACCCTGGGCGGCCTGGTAGAGGGATGCTCCCGCCGCCGAGTAGGCCGCATTGAGCTCCTCCAGCGCCTTTTGGATGCCGGCCGGGTCGCCGTTCCGGAGCGCCCCCTTGCCGCCTTCCAGCGCCGCATCCAGCCGGCTCTTGGCATCGGCCGACAGCCGGTCCACCCACTCCTTGCTGTCCTTCTCGACCTTGTAGACCAGCCCGTCAAGCTGGTTGCGGTGCTCGATCGCTTCGCGGCGCTCCTTGTCGTCGCTGGCGTGCGCCTCGGCTGCCTTGACCATCTTGTCGATATCGGTATCGGACAGGCCGCTCGAGGCCTCGATCCGGATCTTCTGCTCCTTGCCCGTCGTCTTGTCCCGGGCGGAGACGTGCAGGATGCCGTTGGCGTCGATGTCGAACGTCACTTCGACCTGCGGCATGCCGCGGGGCGCCGGCGGAATCCCGGTCAGCTGGAACTTCCCGATGGTCCGGTTGTCCGCGGCCAGTTGCCGCTCGCCCTGGAGCACGTGGATCTCGACCGTCGTCTGGTTGTCCTCGGCCGTGGAGAAGGTTTCGGACTTCTTGGTCGGAATCGTGGTGTTCCGCGGAATCAGCACGGTGGTGACTCCGCCCAGCGTCTCGATGCCCAGCGACAGCGGGGTCACGTCGAGCAGCAGGACGTCCTTGACTTCGCCGCCCAGCACACCACCTTGGATTGCGGCGCCGATGGCGACCACTTCATCCGGGTTGACCGAGCGGTTGGGCTCCTTGCCGAAGTACTCCTTGACGATGTCCTGGATCTTCGGGATCCGCGTCGAACCGCCGACCAGGATGACTTCGTCGATCCTGGTCGGATCCAGCCCCGCGTCCTTGAGCGCCTGCTTCATGGGCGGGATGGTGCGCTGGATCAGGTCGTCCACCAGCTGCTCGAACTTGGCCCGGGTCAGGGTCACGTTCAGGTGCTTCGGTCCCGACTGGTCCGCCGTGATGAACGGCAGATTGATGTCGGTCTGCTGGACGGTGGACAGCTCCATCTTGGCCTTCTCGGCGGCTTCCTTGAGCCGCTGCAGCGCCATGGCGTCCTTGGAAAGATCGATGCCCTGGTCCTTCTTGAATTCCGCCACCAGCCAGTCGATCAGCCGCTGGTCGAAATCGTCGCCGCCCAGGTGCGTGTCGCCGTTGGTGCTCTTCACCTCGAACACGCCGTCGGCCAGCTCGAGCACCGAGATGTCGTAGGTGCCGCCGCCCAGGTCGAACACCGCCACCTTCTCTTCCTTCTTCTTGTCGAGGCCGTAGGCCAGCGCCGCGGCCGTGGGCTCGTTGATGATCCGGAGCACTTCGAGCCCGGCGATCTTGCCGGCGTCCTTGGTGGCCTGCCGCTGGGCGTCGTTGAAGTAGGCCGGGACGGTAATGACCGCCTTCTCGACCTTGCTGCCCAGGTAGTCCTCGGCGGTCTGCTTCATCTTCTGCAGGATCATCGCCGAAATCTCGGGCGGCGTGTACTTCTTGTTCTGGATTTCCACGGCGGCCACACCGTTCTGGCCGCCCTCGATCTTGTAGGGTACCCGGCGCGCCTCTTCCTTCACTTCATCCACCCGGCGGCCCATGAACCGCTTGATGGAGAAGATCGTCTGCTTGGGGTTGGTCACGGCCTGGCGCTTGGCCACCTGGCCCACCAGCCGCTCCCCGTCCTTGGTGAACGCCACCACCGAGGGGGTGGTTCGTCCGCCTTCGGCGTTCGGGATGACGACCGGGTCGCCCCCTTCCATGACCGAGACGACCGAGTTGGTCGTACCCAGGTCGATACCGATGATCTTTGAGGCCATGAGTGACTTTCCTTTCGGGATACTGAGATAGGTCCGCCGGATATGCTCGAAGGCACGTCCCGCCGACCCGCACCTGTGTGCTGACGGTGGCTTGGGCAAAGGACATACCGTCTTTTTGCGCCGTTTTGGCAGGCCTTTGGCAGGCCCGAAATCGGCTAGATTGAGCCATGATTCCCTACCGGGACGACAATTCGCTCTTCCGCACCCCCATTGTCACCGGCGCGCTGATCGCGGCCAATGTCCTTTGCTGGATCCTCGTCCAGGCCATGGGTCAGGAGCCGGCACTCGCCAAGTCGGTTTGTGAGTTGGGACTCATTCCGGCCGAATTACTCCGCCAGGCACCGGGCGGAACGATGTTCGAAATGGGGAATGGGGCGTCCTGCGTGCTCGGGCGAGGGCCGGTCTGGTATACGCCGCTCACCTCGATGTTCCTCCACGGCGGCTGGGGCCACCTGATCGGGAACATGTGGTTCCTCTGGCTCTTCGGGAACAATGTCGAGGACTCGATGGGCCGCCTCGGCTTCTTCACCTTCTACATCCTCTCGGGACTCGGGGCAGCGGCCCTCCAGGTCCTGCTCCAGCCGGGATCTGTTCTGCCGATGATCGGTGCCTCCGGTGCGATCAGCGGGATCCTCGGCGCCTACATCATGCTTTATCCACGGGTGCGAGTGCACCTCTTCTTCCTGCTGATCATCTTCCCGGTGACCTTCACCGTGCCCGCCTTTTTCATGATCGGCTACTGGTTCCTCCTTCAGCTCCTGGGTGGCGTCCTCTCGTCGGATCAGGCGGGCGGGGTGGCGTTCTGGGCGCACGTCGGCGGGTTTCTGGCCGGAATCGTCCTCCTGCCGCTCTTCCGGGATCCGGCGCTCGTGGCCAGTCACCGACGGATGGCGGCGTGGACCTAGACCTCTCCGCCCTCGAGGCAGAGGCAGCCGGCATAGAGGCAGGCGCCGACCGCCCGAAGGAGGCCGAGCCGTTCTGGCTTGGCGCCGGGTGGCACGAGCGGCGGGGAGTGGCCGACCACCTCGACGCCACGCTGCTCCGGCCGGAGGCCACCGGACCCGAGATCCACCACCTGTGCGAGCAGGCGGCGGCGCTCAACGCGGCTGCGGTCTGCGTCAACCCGGTCTGGGTGCGTTCAGCCGCGGCGCACCTCCGGGGCCGGACGCCCGTGGTGGCCGCCGTGGTGGACTTTCCTCTGGGGGCCGGGGGAACCCCCGCGCGAAGGAGTCAGGCCCGGCTGGCCGTCCTCGACGGCGCCCGCGAACTCGACGTGGTCGCACCCCTGGGATTAATCCTGGCCGGCCAGTGGAACGAGCTCTACGACGACTTGCGCCTGGTGATCGAAGCGGGTGTTCCCGCCCGAACCAAGGTCATCCTCGAGTCGGCGGCCATCACCCCGGCGGCACTGGTGCGGTCGGCCGTCGTTTCCCGGGAGGCAGGTGCGGCCTGGCTCAAGACGTCAACGGGCTTTCATCCTGCGGGCGGCGCGACGGTGGGGGCCGTTCGCCTGCTTCGTGCCGTGGCAGGCGCACGCATGGGGGTCAAGGCGTCGGGGGGAATCCGGAGCCTCGAACTGGCGGCCCGGATGCTCGCGGCGGGGGCGGACCGGATCGGCGCCTCGGGAATCGAGGCGCTTGTTACTGATCAGACGCTGGGTGTGTTGCTGGGCTAGACGGCGGCAGGACCGGAAGTGGCCGGTACTGAAGCGGTGTCCCTGGGCGCAGGAGCAGGCTCGACGATCACTTCGCGCTTGAGGACCTTGGCCAGGACATCGGCCAGTTGCGTCGCACTCCACGATTCGAGACCGAGGTCAGCACCGGCAAAACGGGGCACCGGGCGGATGGTGAGGCGGGTGGGGCAGGCTTCGAGGGTGATCCGTTCCACCGCCGAGGTATAGCCGCGATCCAGACCATCGGCGATGCGGAGGATCCCGGAGAGGCGGCGCACCAGGGCGCGGTCCTCGGGCGAGAGGTCCGCATACTCCTCGTGCTTCTTCCTGGGCCCGCGGGAGCGGTGGTAGCGCGAGATCAGCGCGACCAGCAGCCGCTCCCGCGGCGAGAGGTGCAGCCGTTCGGCGTGCATGATGAGGTCGAAGCTGTGGCGGTGGTACTTCCGGTAGCTGACCACCTGCCCGACGTCGTGGAGGATGGCCGCCGCCTCCAGCAGCGCCCGGTCCTCCGGAGTGCCACCGATCTGACCGGCCAGCTGATCGTACAGCGTCAGCGCCAGCAGCCGCACCTGCTCGACGTGGCGCCGGTCGCAATGGCAGCGCTCCGCGAATTCGCGGGCCAGCCGGAGCGGATCCGCGGCGGCGGGCACGGCGTCGCTCCCCGACATCTCGAGCAGCAGCCCTTCCCGGAGTCCGAACGCACTCACCCTGATTTCCCGGGCTTCGATCCGGTCAAGCAGTTCGGCTGTGATGGCCAGGCCGGCCAGGATGATGTCCGCCCGCTGCGGATTGAGTCCGGGCACCTGGGCCCGCCGTTCGGGCGTGAGGCCGCTCAGCCATTCCAGCAGCTGTTCCAGTTCGGCCACCGTGATCGTGAGGCCGTGCACCGCTTCCGATCCCGAGCCTCCGCGGCGGGCCACGACCATCCGGCCGAGGTTGGTGAATGAGCCGCCCGAGCCGATGACCGTGGGCGAGCGCCAGGTCCGGACCGCGAGCTTGCGGCGGAACTGATTCCGGACCCATTCACGGAGCTGGCGGATTTCCTTGCGGGAGTTCTCGCCGGGAAGGTGGAGCTCGGTAATCCGGACGGCGCCGAACGGCAGCGAGATGGCCTCTTCGACCAGGCCATCAACGGCCGCAATCAGCTCCAGGCTGCCGCCGCCGATATCGGCGACCACGACCCGGCCCCCTTCCAGGGGGAAGTGGTGGGCCACCGACCGGTAGGACAGCTGTGCCTCCCGCTCGGCGCCGATGATCTGGAGATGAATGCCGGTTTCCTCGCGGACCCGGCGGGCAAACTCGGCCCCGTTCTTGGCGTCCCGTACGGCTGACGTGGCCACGGCGGCGATCCGGCTCACGCCGCGCCGCTCACACACGTCCCGCATCCGGACCAGCGCCTCCATGGCCCGCTCCATCGCGGCAGGATCGAGCCGGCCGGTGCGCGCCACGCCCGCGGCGAGGCGGGGCTGCTCCTTGACCTCGTCGATGACCGTGAGGCCCGAGGAGGCACCCAACTCCGCGACCAGCAGGCGGATCGAGTTCGATCCGACGTCGATCGCGGCCAGGCGCTCGCGCGGCTCAGGAACGGGCACGGCCGTCATCCTCCGGTGTTCCCTCCGATTCCAGCTTCCACAGTCTCGTCCTCGTTGTGATGCTTGATGGACTTGCCTTCGACCAGAAAGACCACGTCTTCGGCGATGTTGGTGGCCAGGTCGGCGACCCGTTCCAGGTTCCGGCTGACCAGGTTGAGCTCCATGCTGGCCCCGATCACATGCGGGTCTTCCATCATGTGCGTGAGCAGAATCCGGAACAGCGAACGATGCAGGGCGTCGACCTGGTCGTCCCGCCGGCAGACCTCCCGCGCCCCGACCGAATCGCCGCGAATGAACGCCTCGAGCGCGTCGGAAAGCATGTCCTGCGCCAGCCGGGCCATTTCGATGATTTCCGGCTCCGGCGCGATGGGCCGGGTATTCGACAACCGCTCGGCGGACTGGGCGATGTTGACCGCATGGTCCCCGACCCGCTCCAGGTCACTGGCGATTTTGAGCGCCATGGTCAGCATCCGCAAGTCCTTGCCCATGGGCTGCTGCAGGGCCAGCAGGTTGATGCAGCGCTCCTCGATCTCGATCTCGAGCGAATTGAGCGTCCGGTCCCCCGCGATGACGCCGCGGGCCCGCGGGAGGTCCCGGTGCAGCAGGGCATCGACGGCCGCGCTGAGGGCCGCCTCGGCCTCACCGGACATGGTGAGCAGCCGCGACTTGACCTCGTTGAGTTCGTCGTGAAAATGGCGATGGGTTTCGAGGCTCATCCAAACCTCCCGGTGATGTAGGCCTCGGTCTCCTCGCGGGCCGGCCTGGTGAAGATTGTGGCCGTCTCGTCGAACTCCACAAGGTCTCCCTTGAAAAAGAATCCCGTGTAGTCGGAGGCTCGCGCCGCCTGCTGCATGTTGTGGGTCACGATCACGATCGTGTAGTTCTGCTTGAGCTCGACCAGCAGCTCCTCGACCTTCTGCGTGGCCACCGGGTCGAGGGCCGAGCACGGCTCGTCCATGAGCAGGACCTCGGGCGAGTTGCCCAGTGCGCGGGCAATGCAGAGCCGCTGCTGCTGCCCCCCGGACAGGCTGGTGGCCGGGGAGTCGAGCCGGTCCTTGACCTCTTCCCAGAGCGCCGCCTGGCGCAGGCACCGCTCGACCAGGCTGGGCAGCTCGCGCCTGGCGACCAGCCGGTTGAGCTCCGGGCCGTAGGCCACGTTCTCGTAGATCGATTTGGGGAACGGATTGGGTCGCTGGAATACCATGCCCACCTTGCGGCGCAGTTCGACCAGGTCCCTACCCGGGCCGAAGATCGACTGGCCGTCGAGCAGGATCTCCCCTTGGTAGCGCGCCCTGGGCTCGAGGTCGTGCATCCGGTTGAGGGCCCGGAGGAAGGTCGACTTGCCGCAGCCCGAGGGTCCGATGATCGCAGTGACCGCCTGGCGGGGCACCACCAGCGAGATGCCGTGCAGCACCTCGGCGCCGCCGTAGGAAAAGCGGAAGTCCTTCGCTTCAAGGGCCGGCGGCCCCGCGGGAACCGGGCGCGGCACGGCGGGGGCGGCAGTGGCCAGGGTGTGTCGCAGCATGGTCGCGGCGGGGCCCTCCGGCTTGCGGTTCAAGGTGATCGGGCTCATCCGAACCTCCCCGTGATATACGCCTCGGTCTGCTCTTCCCTGGGCGTGGTGAACATCAGCCGCGTGGGGCCGGTTTCCACCATTTGACCGAGGTAGAAGAATGTGGTCGTGTCGGACACCCGGGCCGCCTGCTGCAGGTTGTGGGTGACGATCACGATCGTGTACTCGTTCTTGAGTTCGAAGGCCAGTTCCTCGATGCGCTGGGTCCCCAGCGGGTCGAGCGAGGCGGTGGGCTCATCGAGCAGCAGCACCTCGGGAGCGGGGGCTACCGCCCGCGCGATGCACAGGCGCTGCTGCTGGCCGCCCGAGAGCGCCGTGGCGCTCGTCTTGAGGCGGTCCTTGACCTCATCCCAGAGGGCGGCCTGCCGGAGTGCCCGCTCCACCGTGGCCTCGACCTCCGCCCGTCCCGGATTCCGCCCGATCCGGAGCCCCGCCGCCACGTTGTCGAAGATCGACATCGTCGGGAAGGGGGTGGGCCGCTGGAACACCATGCCGATCCGGCGCCTGAGTTCCATGGCGCTGACCCCGGCCCCGTAGATGTCGTGCCCGTCGAGCAGCACTTTTCCGCTGATCCGGCCACCCTCGGTGAGTTCATGCATCCGGTTGAGGGTGCGGAGAAAGGTCGACTTGCCGCAGCCGGAGGGGCCGATCAGCGCATGCACCGCGTGCGAGGGGAAACGAAGCGTGACGTCCCGCACCCCCGGCTTGGTGCCATAGTAGGCGGTCAGCCCGACGGTCGCGAGATGGACGGCGGCTTCGGCGGCCGGGGCGGCCGGAGCGGCGGATTCGACCTGGATGGCGGCGTCAGCCATTGCTGGCAAAGCGTCGGCGGGTAGCCAGGCGCATGGCCACGCTCAGCACCAGCACCATCGAGATGAGGACCAGCGCCGTGGCCCAGGCCAGCTGGTGCCACTCCTCGTACGGCCCGGTCACATAGGTGTAGACGGTGAGCGGCAGCGCCGACATCGGCTGGTTCACGTTGAAGCTCAGGTACTGGCTGCCCAGGGCCGTGAAGAGCAGGGGAGCCGTCTCTCCCGCGATGCGGGCCACCGAAAGGAGGCTGCCGGTCACGATGCCCGGAAGCGCGGTGCGGGCCACCACGGCCAGGCAGGTGCGCCAGCGCGGATACCCCAGTGCGAGCGCCGCTTCGCGCAGCGCATTGGGCACCAGCCGGACCATCTCCTCGGTGGTGCGGAGCACCATCGGAATCATGAGCATGGCCAGCGCGGCGCTTCCGGCCAGCGCCGAGAAGTGCTTCTGCCGGGCCACGATCCAGGTCCATGCGAAGACACCCACCACGATCGATGGCGTGCCGTTGAGCACGTCGGAGACGAACCGGCTGACCTTGGCCACCCGGCTGCCGGGATACTCGGCGCAGAAGATTCCCGCGGCGATCCCGATCGGCAGGCCGATCAGCGAGGCCACCCCCACCATGATGGCGGAACCCACGATGGCATGCACCACGCCGCCGCCGGTTTCGCCGGCCGGTACAGGTGTCCTGGTGAAGAAGGCCCAGTTCAGGCTGCCCGCTCCCTTGATCACCAGGTTGACCAGGATGAAGAAGAGCGGCAGCACCGCCACGATGGCGGCCGCATAGAGCAGCCCCACCATGATCCGGTCCTTGATCCGGCGCCAGACCCGGCGATCCATCAATGGCGTCCTCCAGCGGAGCCGGACCGGGAGACCCGCCAGATCATCAGGCGCGCTGCCGCGTTGACCAGCAAGGTCATGAGGAAGAGCACCAGGGCCACGTAGGCCAGTGCCGAGAAGTGCATGTCGGTGGCGGCCTCGGAGAATTCATTGGCGATTGCCGCCGCCATCGTGTACCCCGGAGCAAAGAGCGAGGCCGCCAGTTCGTGGCGGTTGCCGATCAGCATCGTGACCGCCATCGTCTCGCCGAGCGCCCGGCCGAGACCGAGCACGATGGCGCCGAGGATCCCGGTGCGGGCGTAGGGCAGGACCGCGGTCCGCACCGCCTCCCACCGCGTGGCGCCCAAGGCCAGTGCGGCCTCACGCTGACTGCCGGGAACGGCCAGCAGGACTTCCCGGGAAACGGCCATGATGTACGGCATCACCATGATCGAGAGGATGATGCTGGCCGCCAGCATCGACGGGCCGTAGATCGGCCCCTTGAACAGGGGAAGGAAGCCCAGCACATCCCGGAGCAGGGGGAAGACCAGTTTCCGCAGGATGGGCATCAGCACGAAAATGCCCCAGAGGCCGTACACCACGCTCGGGATCGCGGCCAGCAGCTCCACCATGAACGCGACCGGCTGGCGCAGCGCCTTGGGGCAGAATTCAGTGAGGAAGATGGCCACGCCGAGTGACAGCGGCACTGCGATCAGCAGGGCGATGGCCGACGACAGCAGGGTGCCGAAGATGAGCGGCAGGGCGCCGAAATCCTCGGCCACCGGGTCCCAGATGCTCCGGGTCAGGAATTCGAACCCGAACTTGTGCATGGCCAGCCTCGCGCCGTCATGGAGCTCGAGGCCCAGGAACACCAGCAGCACCGGGATCACCAGGGCCGCGGCGGTCAGGGCGATCCGGAAGATCCAGTCGCCGACGGGCGCCCGGTCCCGGATCGCGATGCCGGGGGCGGCCGGGGAGGCGGTGGTCGAGGTGGCTTCCATAGGGGCGGGAGTTTACCGGGGGTCGCCATTGGACCGGTCACGCACATGTAACGAACGGGTCACGGTAGAATCGCGGCGGAGACCCGAAAAAAGCCCCCTCCACTCCGGTGTCGGAGTGAAGGGGCTGGAACAGCGGCCGGCGGAATTCCGGGAGCGCGAAAGAGAGGGAACAGCGGCGCGCGGGACTCCGGAACCTCGCCGGCCGGTGCCGGTTTTCTGTTTCGACTAGTAGAGCGACTTGAGCTTGGCCTGCTCCAGCGCCACGACTTCAGCCGGCAGCGGGGCGTACGACAGATCCTTGGCCATGGCCTGGGCTTCGGGCGTGATCATCCACACCAGGAATTCCTTGAGCGCCTTGGCCTTGGCCTGGTCCTTCATCTTGGGCCGGATCAGCAGCCAGGTGAACGAGGAAATCGGATACGAGCCCGCACCGGGGGCGTCGGTGATCGACACCCGGAAATCGGTTCCCGAGGAGAACTTGGCGCTGGCCGCGGCGGCCGTGACCGACTCGAGCGACGGGGTGACGAAGCTCCCGGCCTGATTCTTCACATCCGCGAACGGCAGCTTGTTCGAGAGGGCGTAGATCAGTTCGACGTAGCCGACGCCGCCTTCGGTCTGCTTCACCTGCTCGGTCACGCCCTCGTTGCCCTTGCCGCCCAGGCCGGTCGGCCAGTTCACCGCCGTGCCCTTGCCCACCTGTTCCTTCCACGTCGGCGAAACCTTGCTCAGGTAGTCGGTGAAGATGTAGCTCGTGCCGGAGCCGTCGGAGCGATGCACCAGGATGAGATCGATGTTCGGCAGCTCGACGCCGGGATTGAGCGCGGCGATCCGCTTGTCGTTCCACTTGGTGATGCGGCCCAGGAAGATGTCGGCGATGGTGGCGCCGTCGAACTTGAGCTTGGTCTCACCCAGCGACGGCAGGTTGTAGGTCAGCACCACGGCGCCCATCACGGTGGGGAGATGCAGCACCGAGCCCTGGACGGCGGACATCTGGTCCTGGTTCATCGGGCCGTCGGTGGCGCCGAAGTCCACGGTGCCCTCGGTGTACTGCTTGATGCCGCCGCCGGAGCCGATCGACTGGTAGTTGATCTGCACGCCGGTCTTCTTGTTGTAGGCGTCGAACCACTTGCTGTAGATCGGGTTCGGGAAGGTCGCGCCGGCGCCGGTCAGGGCCACCTGCGCAGCCAGCGGCAGCGCGGCCGCGAGGGCGGCGACGGCCAGCAGGACCGGGCGCGAGGCTTTCGAAAGCATGGGGCGATCTCCTTGAGTGCGGAAAGACATCAGAAGCTGACCTGAGTCTGGAAGTAGAATGTCGATCGGGTGGCGTTGAAGGCGTTGTTGTAGTTGCCGCCCTCGCGCGAAGCCACGTCCGCGTCGGCCAGCAGGCGGAGGTTGGGCGTCAGCTGGTACGACACGCCGGCGATGACCCGGCTGATCTTGTCGTTGGTCGAGCCGGCCGAATTGTTGGCGGTATTCGGATCGGTCTGGTCCCAGCGGGCGATGATCGCGGCCTTCGTGTTGGGGATGTTGAGTACCCCGTAGAAGCTGAGCACCTGTCCCTTCTTCTCGGCCGACACGTTGGCGGCGCCCACGGAATCACCCGAGACGCTGTCCTTGGTCCAGCCGAATTCGCCGGCCAGGGTGATCATCTTCGACTTGTAGGACAGCTGGCCGATGGCGCGGTAGCGCTCGCCGCCGGTGTTGGGCTTGCCGTACTGACCGTACGCCGAGACCCGGAGACCGCCGACTTTGCCGGGGAGATCGGTGTTGAGGATCTTGAACGAAGCGCGGCCCATCACGTCCTTGCGGAAGTCGCCCGGGGTGCCGCTGTAGTTCTCGCCGTTGTAGAGGCCCACCTGGAAGTTCAGCTTGTCGTAGCCGAAGTTGCCGTCGATGCCGGCGCCGAAGTCCGACGAGGAGAGGTAGCCGGCCCGCTCCATCGCCATCTGCCCCTGCATGCGGTAGTCCCACAGCGCCTCTTCCCAGTCCAGCCACGGCGTATGGATTTCACCGATCTTGTAGGTCAGGGGGGAGTTCTCGGGGGTCCACGCCACGAAGGCGTACTTGAGCCGCAGGTAGAGCTGGGTAAAGGTCCCGTTCCGGCCGGCGATGTCCGTCGTGATCCGCGCCGACACGCCGTGGGGCAGCTTGCCCAGCACGTTGATGTAGGCCCGGGTCACGTCGAAGTTGTTCTGGTGCCCGCCGCTCGGCTTGAGGCTGCTGTCAGTCTCCATCTGGTACGCGTACTGCAGGTAGCCCAGTCCACCGACCGTGATGGACGGCGTCTGGGCGGTGGCTTCCTGTGCCGTTGCCAGCACGGCCAGTGAACCCAGGAGCATCGCCCAACGTGCGGAGAGACCCATCTGCAAACCTCCAGGAGTGATATGCCGGGGCGTCACCCGGTGTGACGCCGGTCCGTTACAACGGGCAGCATAAAGCCCGTGGCGCGTCACGAATGAGCGCCCGGAAAGTATCGGACCTGTAACATCTGCCCTTGAGGCCTCAGCGGTCACTGGGCGCCAGCGTGGCCAGCGGATTGCCGAACAGTTCCTCCTCCAGGCCGGCAAACTCCATGATCGGGTGGCGCCGGAGCCGCCGGGCCAGCCGCGCGGGCAGCCCCACCAGCGCGATCTCGAAGCCCCGGAGGCGCGCCTCGCAGCACAGCCGCCACAGGCTGGCTACCCCGATCGGATCCAGCGTCGTCACGCGGCTGCACACCAGCCGCACCCGGCGGGACTCGGGGGCGAGATCGGTGACGGCGCGGCGGACATGATCGACGGCGACGGGGTCCAGCGGGCCCTTCAGGATCAGCAGCGACACGGAGTGCTCCTCGACGATTCGGGTGGCGGGAACTTCCAGCCACGCCGAGACGGAGGAGTCATGGCGGGGTAACGATCGGGAAACGCGGCTAGGCGGGGATGTCCTCGGGGGCGGGGTCGGGGATGCGGATGCGGATCACGGTGCCCTGGCCGAGCGTACTCTCGGCCGTGCAGATCCCGCCGTGAGCCTCGACCAGGTGTTTAACGATGGCCAGGCCGAGTCCGGTGCCGCCTTCGGCCCGCGAGCGCGAAGCATCGACCCGGTAGAACCGCTCGAACAGGCGGGGGAGGTGCTCGGCGGGGATGCCGCTGCCGGTGTCGCGGACCTCGATGACCGTGTCGCCGTGATCGTGGCGCGAGGCGATGGCCACCCGTCCGCCGCTCGGCGTATAGCGCAGCGCGTTGTCGATCAGGTTGGTCAGGATCTGCCGCACCGCCTGGGGATCCGCCACCAGCGGAGGGGCGCCGGGCGGAACCGCGACTTGCAGCGTGACGCCACCGGCGCGGGCCCGGTCGGCGAAGGTCTCGAGCACCTCGGCCGCCGTGTCACCGACATCCACCGATTCGGGCGCGGGGAGCCAGCCCCCTGATTCAATCCGCGAGAGATCGAGCAGGTCGTCGACCAGCCGGTGCATCCGCCGGGCGTTGCCGAGGATGACCTCGAGGAATCGCCGGGTCGTCGGGGCATCGGGGGTCTCGCCCACCAGCGTCTCGGCGTAGCCGGCGATCGAGGTGAGCGGGGTCTTGAGCTCGTGAGAGACGTTGGCCACGAAATCGCGGCGCATCGTCTCCAGGCGCCGCAGGTCCGAGACGTCGTGGAGCACGAGGACCGCGCCGCCCGCCGGCAGGGGCCGCGCGTTGGCCAGGACCATGCTGCCATCGATTTCGAGTTCCTGGTCCACGACGCTCTGTCCGGAAAGCACGGCGTCGACCATGGCCCGGGCCGGCTTGGGATGGAACAGCTGGCGGAGATCCGGCATCGGTTGATCTCCGCCGTAGCCGAGCAGGCGCCGGGCAGCGGCATTGGCCGTCACGATGCGGCCCCGGGCATCGGTGGCCACGACCCCCTCGATCATGGCCTCGACCAGCGTGGCGCTCTCGGCCTGTTCGCGGCGCAACTCGGCGAAGCGGCGGTCCAGCTCTTCGTGCATTTCACGCAGTGCCGAGACCAGGTCATCGATGTCGGGGACCCCCGCGTGCGGAAAGCGGGGCAACTCTCCCGCGGCAATCGCGCGGGCGGAGGCGGACAGTTCGGTCAGAGGCCGCGCGAAGGAGCGGGCCACCGGCACGGCCACGGCGAGACCGAGGACCAGTGCCACAATGGAGGCCAGGAGGACGGCCCGCTGGGCCCGGCTCACGACGGCGTCCACCTGCTCGAGTCCCGCGGCCACCCGCACGAAGCCCACGCTGCTCCGCAGCGCCAGGTACATGAGCGGGCGTCCCACCGTGCGGCTCAGCCGGCGGTCGGATCCGACGCCATTCTGCAGCGCCTGCTGCACCTCGGGGCGTCCGAGGTGATTCTCGATGCGATTGAGGGAATCGCCGGCCAGTTCGCTCTCGGCGCGGACCCGCCCGGTCGGATCGATGACGGTGATCCGGAGGCCGGTGATGCCGCCCAGCCGGTGGACGGTCGCCTGCCACAGGGCGGTATCGGGGGGAAGGGCCTGCTCCACCAGGCGGGCGTCGCGTTCCAGCGAACTGCGGATGTCCGCTTCGAGCCGGTCCCGCAGCAGCGCGTCGGCCGACCATCCCAGCACCAGCACGGTAGCGAGCAGCACCGCCACCATGCCGGTGACCAGGCGGCCGACGAAGCTCACCGGGTCTTCCCCGGCTTCTCGTTGCCGCGGAACCGGTAGCCGAAGCCGCGCACCGTCTCGATCCAGTCGCCGGCGCTGCCCAGCTTGGCCCGCAGGCGCTGCACGTGCATGTCCACCGTGCGGGTCTGGATATCGGGTTGGGCCTCCCACACCGACTCGAGGAGCTGGGGCCGGCTCTGCACCCGGCCGCGGCGCTCGATCAGCATGAGCAGCAGCTTGTATTCGGTGGCGGTGAGCTCCACATCCCGCCCGCCCACACTGACGCGGTGCGCCGAACGGTCCATCGAAACGGGGCCGGCGGTGAGCATGGCCCCGGTGGCCACGGCCGGCGCGCCGAGGCGCCGGAGCAGGGCGTTGACCCGGAGCGCGAGTTCCTGGGGTGAAAAGGGCTTGGTCAGGTAGTCGTCGGCGCCGAGGGAGAGGCCGCGGATCCGGTCGGCCTCCTCGCGCCGGGCGGTGAGCAGGATGACGCCGACATCGCGCGTCTCCGGGCGCTTGCGCAGCTCGGCGAGCACGTCATACCCCGACGTCCCGGGCAGCATGACGTCCAGCACCACGATGTCCGGGCGCTCCTCCTGGGCCGACTTGAGGGCGTCGGCTCCGCTTGCCGCCGTGGAAACCCGGAAGCCCACCTTGGCCAGGTGGTAGGCCACCAGCGCGGTGATATCGGGCTCGTCATCCACGACCAGAATGCGCGCGCTCATGAGGGGCCCCCACGCGGCGCGCCGCGGGACTGGTGGACCGGATGCAGGCGGTGGTCGGATTTCATAAAGGGGAAAACGAATATCCTGTGGCCTGCGGCGAAGCAAGGGCATCGGTTGCGCCCGTGACCGCAAAACAGGGATATTGTTACCATGCTGATGCCATTGCTGGTCGCCGCGGGTCTGGCGCAGGGCCCGGCCGACACGGTGCATCTGGTGCTGGTGGCCACGACCGACGTCCGGGGCCAGGTCACGGAGTGGGACTACCTCCGGGACGCGCCAGGCCAAGGCGGGCTCGCCCGGGCCGCCGCCGAGCTCGACTTCCTCCGTAATACCTACTCCGGCCGCGTCATCCTGCTCGACGCCGGCGATGCGATCACCGGCACTCCGTTCGGCTCCTACTACACCTACGTGGCGCCACCGCAGTCGAGCCCGGTGGTCGACGCCATGAATACGCTGCAGTACGACGTCGCGACCCTGGGCGAGCACGACTTCGATCAGGGTGTCGCCACGCTCAACCGGCGGATCTCCGACGCCCGTTTCCCGATGGTCAGCGCCAACCTTCGCGTGGTGGGCAAGGAGGATACCCTGGCCTTCCGCTCCTATCTGGTTCTCAAGCGCCAGGAGGTCCGGATCGCGGTGGCGGGGCTGACGACGCCGGGAGCCGGCCTGTGGAATCGCGAGCAGCTGCAGGGGCGGCTCCGCCTCACCCGTTTTGCCGACGCCATCACGCCGGTGCTGCCGGAAATGCGGCGCGACGGCGATCTGGTGGTCGTCCTGGCTCACGCCGGGCTCGACGAGCCGTCGACCTACGACACCACGGGCATCGGCGGCGAGAACGGCGCCGGTATCCTGGCAACGGGAAAGATCCGGCCCGACCTGGTCATCCTGGGGCACACCGGCCGCACGATTACCGACACGGTCATCAATGGTGTCCACTTCGTGCAGGCCGGCCGTGATGCGGAGCGGCTGGCGGTCGTCCACGTCGACATGGTGCGCCGGGAATCGGGGTGGTCGCTGGTTCGGGTGCGCGGAGAAAGTGTGCCGCTCGAGGCCTTCTCCGTGCCGGCCACGTTCCAGCGGCGATTCCGGGAGCTGCACCGTGTGGTACAGGGATGGACCGATGAAATCCTGGGGACCCTCTCGGCCTCGATGCGGGCCACCTCCGCGAGGGTCGAGGACACGCCACTCACCCAGTGGATGACCGATCTGATGAGGCGCCGGGCCGGAGCCGATGTCGCCGCGATCACGGTGTTCGACACCAGGGCCGGCCTGGACCTGGGAGAAGTTTCCCGCCGGCAGGTGCTGGCTCTCTATCCCCAGGACTACACGCTGCGGGCCGTCCAAATGACCGGTGCCCAGTTCCTGGCCTACCTGGAGCGCTCCGCCCGCCACTTCTATGTGGATTCCACCGGAAGGGTGGCGACCAATCTCTTCCTGCCGGGCTCGTCCTATGACGTCATCGGCGGCGCCGACTACGTCATCGATCTGAGCAAGCCGGCCGGCAGTCGCATTCGCGGGGTCAAGGTGCGGGGCCGCGCCGTCGTCGCCTGGGACACACTGACCTTTGCCGTCGCCAGTGCGCGGATCGCCGGGGTTGGTGGCTACGACATGCTGCGGAATGCGCCGGTGATCTACGACCAGGGCGAGCGCATCGTCGACCTGCTGATGGACGATCTCCACTCGCGCAAGATGCTCCGCCCCGAGGATTTCGGGACCTCGCACTGGCACATCGAGCCGGAGGCACAGGCCTCGCAGGCACGGGCGCTCTATGTGAAGGCGGGAGCGCCGCTGGTCGCGGCCCGGGCCGCTCCCAATCCCACGCCCCTGTTCGGCCCCGATCCGCGCAAGATCCGCAGTGACTCGCTCCGCCAGGCCGCGCTCCGGGCCGACTCGGCCGCCAACCGCCCGGTGGCGAGTCTTGCGCTGCCGCTCACCCGCGGCGCCGCCGGCGGGCCGCTGGGCGCGCTGGTGGCGGATGCCTATCGCACCGCCCTCAGAGCGGACTTCGGCTTCGTGGCCACCACTGAGCTGACCAGCGACTTTGCCGCCGGCACCATCACTGCTGGAGTCCTGAACTCCTCGTGGCCAGACCGGTCACAGCTGCAGCGGGTCACCCTCAAGGGCAGCGGGGTCATGGCGGTGCTCGAACAGCTCGTCGCCGGCGCCGCACCATCCGCCGCGATTTCCGGCCTGACCGTTCGCTACGATCCGAATCGCCCGGCGGGCAACCGGATCCGCAGCGCCCTGCTGCCCGCGGGCAAGAAGATCTCGCGCGACGCCAGCTACTCGATCGCCTTGAGCTCTGCACTGCTCGGCACGCTGACTCTGCCGGCGGGAGCCGAGGCGGCCCAGCAGTCGAGCACGACGACCTTCGATGCATTCTCGGGCTACCTCCGCCTTCTGCCCCAGCCCATCACTCCGCCCGACGGGGCCCGCCTCACGGTTGAACCGTGAGCGGCCTGCCGCTCCGGGTGTACGTCAACGAGCAGCCGTTCACCCTGCCCGCCGGCAGCACCGTCGCCGCGGCCCTTGCCGTCTTCGATCCCGCGCTGGCTGCCGGGACGCCTCCGACCGTCACGGACGGACGCGGCATCGCGCTGCCACTCGATGCGCCGCTCACCGGTGGCGCCATCGTCCGGGTCCTCCGGGCCGGGCGGAACACCAATGAGGGCGATGCGCCGGCCTGAGCGGCGGAGGATCGGCCCATGACCGCCGGTCTCGATCGCGCAGTCGAACAACTGCAGGAGAGGCTGGGCGGGGCGCCGGCCGAAATCGGGGTGGTGCTGGGGTCGGGACTCGGTGGACTGGTGGATGAACTCGAGCATCCCGCCTCGATTGCCTTCGGTGAACTGCCCGGCTGGCCCCTTCCCGGCGTCCTCGGTCACCAGGGCGCGTTCGTTTCGGGACGCTTCGCCGGCCGCCAGGTGCTCGTCCAGTGCGGTCGCTACCACCTGTACGAGGGGTTCAGCGCCGCCGCGGTGGTCCGCCCCGTCCGGCTCATGGCCCGTCTCGGGCTCCGCGCGATACTCTTCACCAACGCCGCCGGCGCCATCAACCGCCGACTCGAGCCGGGATGCCTGATGCTGGTCTCCGATCAGATCAATCTGACGGCGCGCAACGGCCTCGTCGGTCCGGCGGAGATGGGCGAGGTTCGCTTTCCCGACATGTCGGCGCCGGGCGATCCCGGTCTGGCCGAGGCGGCGCGGCGGACTGCACGCGAGCACGGGATCCGGCTGGAGGAAGGGATCTACGCCGGCGTCGCCGGGCCAAGCTACGAAACGAAGGCGGAAATCCGGATGCTGGAGCGGATGGGCGCGGACGCGGTTGGAATGTCGACGGTTCTGGAGGTGATCGCGGCCCGCGCACTCGGGATGCGGTGCCTGGCCATTTCGACGATCACCAATCTCGCCGCCGGACTCGGGAGTGGCCGGCTCAGCCACCGCGAAGTCCTCGAGACCGGAGCCCGGGCCCGCGGAGCACTGCTGCCGATTCTCGCAGGGGTGATTACCGCGGCCTAGGTTCCCGGCCCTCGGGCAGGCACCTGGTGATTGAGCGGTCCATGGCCCGCGCCCAGACCAGGGGCGGCGGCAATGGCGCGGTGCACATAGTCGAGACCTTCACTGACGGCTCGAGGCAACTCGTGGCCCAGGGCAAGGCCGGCGGTGATGGCCGCGGAAAGCGTGCAGCCCGTTCCGTGAGTGGAGGTGGTGGCAATCCTCGAACGGGTAAAATGCCGGGCACCCTCACGGGTCACGAGGATGTCGGTGACACGGTCCCCCGCGAGATGGCCACCCTTGACCAGCGCGGCTTCCGCACCGAGTTCCAGCAGGCGGCGCCCTGCCCGTTCCATGTCGGCGGGGTCGTTCACCCGGAGTCCCGTCAGGATCGCGGCCTCGCCAAGATTCGGAGTGACCACGGCGGCGAGCGGCAGCAGGGTATCCCGCACCACTGACTCGGCCTCGGTCGTGAGCAGCCGGTCGCCCGAGGTGGCGACCATGACCGGATCGAGCACGAAGCGGCGCCAGTGAAAGCGGCCGATCAGCGCCGCCACCTGCCGCACCGTCGCCGCGGTGCCGAGCATCCCGCTCTTGATCGCGTCCGGGGGCAGATCTTCGGCGATCGCCTCGAGCTGGGCCGCCACCATGGCGGCGGACGCGGGCTCCACCAGGCGCACGCCGACGGTATTCTGGGCCGTCAGTGCGACAATGGCGCTGGTGCCGAAGACACCGAATTGATGGAAGGTCTTGAGATCGGCCTGGATGCCGGCGCCCCCGCCGGAATCGGAGCCGGCAATGGTCAACGCGATCTTCACGGAAATGCCATGGCTGAGCCGGTCGTGACGATGATCAGGGACCTGAAACGGCGCCGCGGCCGCGAGCGTCGCGGCCTCGCCATCGCCGAGGGGGTGCGGCTGGTCGAGGAAGTGCTGGCCGCCGGGATTCCCATTCGCGCGATCGCGGTGGGCCCCGCGCTGGAAGCTACCAGCCGAGGTCAGGCGCTCAAGGTCCAGCTCAGCGGAACCGGGGCCCCGCTCATCGAGCTCGCCGATCGCGATCTGGCGGAGCTCGCGGACACCGAGCAACCCCAGGGGGTGGTCGCTGTCATCGCTCCGCCGGCCTGGTCACTCGAGGCACTGAACCCGGGGACCGACGGTGTGGTGCTCGTGCTCGACGGGATACAGGACCCCGGCAATGTCGGCACGCTGATCCGCACCGCGCATGGACTCGGCGCGGCGGGGGTCATTGCGCTCAAGGGCACCGCGGACGTGACCAATCCCAAGGTCCTGCGTGGCGCCATGGGCTCCTCTTTCCGCCTGCCGGTCATCCCCGCCGAGGACAGCGAGCTCGAGCCCTGGCTCTCCCGGCACCGGGCGGCGCTCTGGGCCGCGGCGATGGACGGAATCCCGCTGGCCGGGTGGAAACCGAAGGGCGTGGTGGCGCTGGCGGTCGGGAATGAAGGAGCGGGGCTGCGGCCCGAACTGCTGGCCCGGGCCGCGGGCCGGGTCGGCATCCCGCTCCGGAGAGAAACAGAGTCGCTCAACGTGGCGGTGGCGGCGGGCATTCTACTCTTCGAGGTCCTGCATGGACGTTGACCTGCTGGTTGGCGGGCTGTTCGGAGCCATCGGACTC
>DATEHG010000010.1:0-19283 GCA_035279705.1 Gemmatimonadales bacterium | reverse complement strand
GCCCTGAGCCAGTACGCCGACGCACTGGGCGCGGCCAACGATGCCCGCGCCGACCTCGAGCGCGCCGTGGGCGGCCTGCTTTCTTCCGGAGATTCGCAATGAGCACAGGCAGGTGGTTCCGCGCGGCGATCGCCGGCGGGGCGATGGCGGCCATGGCGTGCGGCGGCGGTCGCGAGCCCCACCCCACCGGCGGGGCGCCGGCCATCACGGCGGAGCAGCGGTCCCGGCTCAAGGTGGAAACGGTGGCCCCGGTCAGCTTCCGGCCGAGCGTGGAGGTGACCGGTACGGTGGCGTTCGACGGTGACCGGAGCACCCAGCTGCTCTGCCCGATCTCGGGCCCGGTCTCGAAGATCCTGGTGGAACCGGGGGCGCGAGTCCACGCCGGCCAGGTGCTCGCCCTGGTGGCCTCGCCGGACTACGCGGCCGCAGTAGCCAACTACCGGAAGGCGGCGGCGGCGGCGAACAATCTCGAGCACATCGCCGAGCTCAATCAGAAGCTGTTCGACAACGACGCGCTGGCGCGCCGCGATCTCGAGCAGTCCCAGACGGATGCCGCGAGCGCCGTGGCCGATCGCGAGGCCGCGCTCGAGCAGCTGCGAGGCCTGGGAATCGACTCCACCACCCTGGCGGACATCCAGACGCATCGCACGGGATCGGGTGCGCTGGGTGAAGTCCGGGCCCCGATCGAGGGCACGGTCGTGGAGAAGCTCATCTCGCCAGGCCAGCTGCTCCAGGCGGGCAGCACCCCGTGCTTCACCATCGCCGGTCTCGGCACGGTGTGGGTCATGGCCAATGTGTTCGAGACGGAACTGCCCTACGTGAGCGAAGGAGACTCGGTCCTGGTCCGCCCGACCGACGATTCCGACCGGGTCTTCCGCGGCCGGGTGACCTATGTGGGCGCGCTGGTGGATCCCAACACCCGCGCCACCGCGGTCCGGGTGCTCACCACCAACAGCGGTGAAGCGCTGCGCCGCGACATGTACGTCCGGGCCGAGATCCACTCGCGGAAGCCGCGCACCGGATTCCTGCTCCCGTCGTCCGCCGTGCTGCGCGACGAGGAGAATCTCCCCTTCGTCTTCGTGGTGAAGAACGATTCGGCCTACGCCCGCCAGGCGGTGACGGTCGGCTCCCACGTCGGCGACCGCATCGAAATCACCCGCGGCATCAACGTCGGCGACCGGGTTATCAGCGACGGCGCCCTGTTCGTGCAGTTCGCGGAGAGCCAGTGAGCGAGCACATCGACGCCGAGCAGCCCTCGGACGATCGCAACTCGATCGTCAACGGGATTGTCCGCTGGTCTCTGGAGCAGCGGTTTCTGGTCTGCCTGATGGCCCTGCTGATGCTGGGGGTCGGCGCCTGGTCTTTCTCCCGGCTGCCGGTGGATGCCTATCCCGATCTCTCTCCGCCGATGGTGGAGATTGTGACCCAGTGGCCGGGACATGCGGCGGAAGAGGTCGAGCGGCTGATCACCGTGCCCGTGGAGCTCGGGGTCAATGGCATACCGCGGATGGAGATCATCCGCTCGATCTCGCTGTACGGCCTGTCGAGCGTCCGGCTCACCTTCGAGGACGGCACCGACAACTACTTCGCCCGCCAGCAGGTCTTCGAGCGGCTGGCCGACTTCGGCCTGCCGGACGGGGTGACCCCCTCGGTCTCGCCCCTGGCCTCACCGTCGGGCCTCGTCTACCGGTATGTCGTGCAGAGCCCGGATCAGAGCGCCCGCGACCTCAAGATCATCAATGACTGGATCATCACCCGGCAGTTCCGGGCCGTGCCCGGAGTGGCGGACGTTGCCACGCTGGGCGGTGAAACGATGCAGTACCAGGTCCTGCTCGATCCCGCCCGCCTGGCCGGGGCGGGCCTGTCCGTGCACGACGTGGTGTCGGCCCTGTCGGCCAACAACAGCAATGCCGGCGGCGGCTTCTACTCCGAGGGCGGGCAGTTCTACTATGTCCGGGGACTCGGCCGGATCGTGACCCCCGACGACATCGGCAACATCGTGCTGGCCAACCGGAACGGTGTCCCCGTGCTGGTCAGGAATGTGGGACACGTCGAAATCGGCCACGCGCCGCGCCTCGGACAGTTCGGCTTCAATCAGATCGACGATGCGGTGGAAGGCGTCATCCTGCTCAGGAAGGGGGAGCAGGCGCAGACGGTCCTGCAGCGGGTCCAGGCCAAGACCCGGGAGCTCAACGACAGCATCCTGCCGCAGGATGTGAAGGTCCACCCGTTCTATGACCGGAGCGACCTGGTGGCGCTGACGACCCGGGTCGTCGAGGAGAACCTGCTCCGCGGCATCATCCTGGTCGTCGCGGTCCTCATCATCTTCCTCTACGACGTCCGCTCCGGGCTGATCGTGGCCTGCACTATCCCGCTGGCGCTGTTCTTCGCCTTCATCTGCCTCGACCTCAAGCATGTGCCGGCCAACCTGCTGTCGATCGGGGCCATCGATTTCGGCCTCCTCGTGGACGGCGCCGTCGTCATGGTGGAAAACATCCACCGGCAACTGGCGCTCAGGCACGGGACCACCTATCACCTGCTCGACGTCATCGCGGCCGCGGCGGCCGAAGTCGATCGGCCGATCGTCTATGCCAGGGCGGTGATCGTGGCCGGCTTCCTGCCGATCTATGTGCTGAGCGGCCCCTCGGGCAAGCTGTTCTCGCCGATGGCCGACACCACGATCTTCGCCCTGATCGGTTCACTGATCCTGGCCCTGACCCTGATGCCCGTGCTGTGCTCCTGGGTGATGCGCAACGGGGTGATCGAACGGCGGAACCCGATGTTCGAGTGGATCCGTGGACACTATGCCAGGGGCCTCGACTGGTGCCTGGCCAGGCCGCGGACCACCATCGGCGGTGCCGTCGGGCTCTTCGCCTGTTCCCTGCTGGTGATGTCCAGGGTCGGTGCCGAGTTCATGCCCAAGCTGGACGAGGGGGCCATCTGGGTCAGGGCCACGATGCCCTATACGATCTCGCTCGAGGAATCCTCGAAGATCGTGCCCCAGGTGCGCGCCATCCTCAAGTCATTCCCCGAGGTCACGGTGGTCACCAACGAGCACGGCCGTGATGACGACGGGACCGACCCGACCGGTTTCTTCAACGCGGAGTTCTATGTCGGGCTGCATCCGTACAATGAGTGGCACGGGGAATACCACACCAAGGACCAGCTGATCGCCGCCATCGACCGGAAGCTGGAGGCCTTTCCCGGCATCATTTTCAATTACACCCAGCCGGCCGAAGATGCCGTCGACGAGGCCGAGACCGGTCTCAAGAGTTCTCTGGACGTGAAGGTGTCGGGATCCGATCTCGAGACGCTGCAGACCAAGGGACTGGAGATCAAGCACGTGCTCGAAGGCGTCCGTGGCATCACCGACGTCACCCTGGTCCGCGAACTCGGCCAGCCGAGCCTCACCGTCTCGATCGATCGCGGCAAGATCGCGCGGTACGGGCTCAACGTCGATGACGTCAACGGCCTCATCGAGGCCGCCGTCGGCGGAGTGAGCGCCACGCAGGTGGTGCAGGGGGAGCGGACCTTCGATCTCGTGGTCCGGCTCGAACCCAGGTTCCGTGAGTCGCCGGAGCAGATCGGAAACATCCTGATCGCCACGCCCGGCGGCGCGCAGATCCCGCTCAAGGAAATCGCCACGATCGGCGTGGCCAGCGGGGCATCCTTCATCTATCGGGAGAACAATTCCCGCTTCATCGGGATCCAGTACTCGGTCGAAGGCCGCGACCTGGCCGGGGCGGTGCAGGACGCCCAGAGGCAGGTCGTGGAGCGGGTCAAGATCCCTTCGGGTTACCGGGTGACCTGGGGAGGCAACTATCAGGACTACACGGCCTCCCGCAGCCAGCTTCAACTGGTGCTGCCCCTGACGCTCCTGCTCATCTTCCTGATCCTCTTCGCGCTGTACAGCAATTTCAAGTTTCCCGCGATCACGGTGCTGGGCGTGTTGCTCTCGGCGCCGATCGGCGGCATCCTGGCGCTGGCTCTGACTGGCACGGCCTTCTCGGTATCCTCCGGCATCGGCTTCCTCGCGCTCTTCGGCGTGTCAGTGCAGACGGCGGTGGTGTACATCTCCTATGCCAATGAGCTCCGCCGCGGCGGCGCGAGTATCGCGGGGGCCACGCGGGACGCGGCGCTGCTCAGGCTCCGTCCCATCATGATGACGGCGCTGGTCGCGGCGTTCGGGCTGCTGCCCGCCGCGCTCGCCACAGGAGTCGGCGCCGATTCGCAGCGCCCGTTCGCCATGGTCATCGTGGGCGGCCTCTTCTCGCGGCTCCTGATCAGCGTCTTCCTGATGCCGGTGCTGTACGCGCTGGTGTCGCGGGAAGGAGATCGGCTGGAGGTCTGAGCGTGCCGAAGATGCTGACGTGATCCACACCAGTCAGGGGGCGACCTGATCCGCCCCCTGATTCCAGGGCTTGAACCCATGACTCTCGATCCCTCGCTGCGCTCGGGACAGGCTCGCGACTCGCGACTCGCCGACATACCTTCCGCCGCATGAAATCACACTCGATCCGCTGGCCGGTCCTCGCCGCGCTGGTCCTCGCCGCCGCCTGTAGCCGCCCGAAGGAAACGAAACTGCCCGAAGGCGGGGCCCAGCTCCCCCGGCCGATCCTCAAGCCGGACTTCGTGCTGACCGATCAGTTCGGCAAGCCCTTCGATTTCCGCAAGGACACCGAGGGGTACGTCGCCCTCCTGTTCTTCGGCTACACCCACTGCCCCGACGTCTGTCCCGTGCATATGAGCAACATCGCCAGCGCGCTGGCGCGGATGAGCTCGGAGGACGCCGGGCGGTTCAAGGTCGTGTTCGTCACCACCGACCCCGCGCGGGACGACGCCGAGCGGCTCAAGGCCTGGCTCGGCGCGCTCAATCCCGCCTTCATCGGGCTGCGCGGCCCCATCGATTCCGTCAACGCGATCACGGCCAGGCTGGGTTTCGGCACCTCCTTCATCGAGGACACGACGAAGAAGGACTACACCATCGGCCACCTGGGCGTGGTCTTCGCCTTTACCCGGGACAACTTCGCCCACACCCTCTATCCCTTCGGCGTGCGCCAGGCCGATTGGGCCAAGGATCTGCCCCGGATGATCGACGCCTATGCGCCGGCGCGCTGAACTGCTCGCGCTGGCCCTGGTTGCCGTGGCCTGCCGCGCGCCGGCACCGGTCGTGACCCGGGCCGGCGCCATCGAAGTCTCCCATGCCTACGCCTTTGCGCCGGTGATCGGCGACGAAGGCTCCGCCTACTTCACCATGACGAACACCGCCGCCCGCGACGATACGCTGACCGGCGTCTCGGTGGTGGGTGGCACCGCCATGCTGCACGGCAGCCAGGAGAGCGGTGGGGTCGTCCGCATGACCATGCTCGATGTGCTTCCGCTCCCGGCCAACGCGACCGTGGCGCTGGCCGTCGGCAAGATCCACCTCATGATGACCGACCTGAGCCCGATCCCCCGCCCGGGAGACAGTCTGCATCTGACGCTTCGCTTTGCCCACGGCGGCCCGGCGCAGGTTGCCGTACCGGTGTACCGCTACGGCGATTCGCCGGAACAATGACCCGATGAAGTGGTGGTGTTCGGCGAGTGACGCCGCGTGGGAGTGGAGCTGGCGCCCCTACCCGGGCGTCTGGCTTTTGCTCCTGCTCCTGGTCTGGATCTATCGCCGCGCGTGGCGGGAGGCCTCCGGCCCCGGCCTTGTCCGCCGCCCCCTGGTCTATGGCCTCGGCATGGTGGCCCTCTGGGCCGCGGTCGACTGGCCCCTGGGGCCGCTCGGCGCCGGATACCTGCTCAGCGCGCACACCATCTCGTTCATCCTGCTCTCGCTGGTGGCTCCGCCGCTGCTTCTGATCGGCCTGCCAAGAGGGGCGCTGAAGCTCGAGCAGGGCGGGATCCTGTTTCATCTCCTCCGATTCCTGGCCGCGCCGCTCCCCGCGCTCGTGCTGTTCAACGGCATCCTCGCGCTCACCCACCTGCCCGACTTCGTGGATGGCTGGATGCGCAGCCAGGGCGGCGCGTTCGGCACCGACATGACGTGGTTGCTGGGCGGCTTGATCCTCTGGTGGCCGGTGCTGGCTCCACGACCGGCGATCGGGCGCCTCTCGGAGCCGGCGCAGATGGGGTACCTGTTCGTGGCCTCGATCCTCCCCACCGTTCCGGCGATGATGCTGGTCTTCGCGGACTATCCGCTCTATGGCCTGTACGAGCTGGCCCCGAGGGTCTTCGACATCCTGAACGCCCGCAACGATCAGCAACTGGCCGGCCTGCTCATGAAGGTCATCGGCGACATCCCGCTCTGGGCCGGCTTCGGCGTCGTCTTCTTCCGCTGGCAGCGGCATGAGACAGGAAGTACGCCTCCGGCTCCGGCGTGAGGGCAGGCGGGCAGGCGGGCAGGCGGGCAGGCGGGCAGGCGGGCAGGCGGGCAGGCGGGCAGTGATGTTGAAACTTCAACCTGGATTCATCAATCAGTTCTCCTTTCTCCTTTCTCCTTTCTCCTTTCTCCTTTCTCCTTTCTCTTTTCTCCTTTCGCCTTTCTCTTTTCTCCTTTCTCTTTTCTCTTTTCTCTTTTCGCCTTTCGCTGTCAACGATTCTCTCCCGCCAAATTTCTGGATAGCGAAGTTGTGACACACCCGAACGCGCTCCGGTGTGGCTTTCATCACAGGCCTGTGCGTCCTTTCCGGCCATACTGATCGGTCGCCGGCCGAGGGCCGGCTCTCAAGAAAATCCGTGAATTCGTGGCCGGGGAGAACTCATCGTGCGAGGACCTCGATGGCTGCTGCCTGCCGTGCTGCTGGGCCTCGCGGCCAGCGCTCCGCTGCAGGCGCAAGCCAATGTGCGTGAAGGGTTCTGGTGGTCGTTCGGGTTCGGCGGGGCGCAGGGCAAGCTGGTCTGCGACATCTGCGCCGACGAGAGCAGGATCGACCTGAGCGGTACGGTCCGCCTCGGCGGCACCCTGTCCCCCCATTGGCTCCTGGGTGGCGAGGTCAACGCCTGGAGCGGCAAGGGCGGCACCGGCACCGTCACGCGGCGGGCGCTGAGCGCCACGATCGTCGCGCTCTGGTATCCGTGGCCGGAAGGGGCGCTGTTCCTCAAAGGCGGCGCCGGGGTGATCACGTACCGCGCCGTGGACGGCACCGACGCCATCACCGCCACCCGTCCTGCCTTCGAAGTGGGCACCGGCTACGAGTGGCGGGTCGCCCCCGCCTTTTCGCTGAGTCCCTTCGTCAACTACGTGCGGGGCATTCCGGGTGAGCTCCGGTTCGACGGCGAGCCGATCGCCGACGATGCCGGGGTGAGCTTCGTGCAGTTCGGAATTGCCCTCGTGCTGCACTGAGCGGGAGGTGGCCATGCGCCATTCCACCACCATTGTCCCTGGCCTTCTCGTCACCGCCTCGCTGGCGCTCCTGGCCGGCTGCAGCGACGACCACAGCGCTCCGCCGCCGCAGGTGGCGGTGAATGGAGATGCCGCTTCCTTCGGGGTCTGGACCCCGGGGCCGCATGACGACTGCACCAAGGAGATTCACGACAGCTATTCCGTCGTGGGGCCGGATGGCAAGCGCTATCCGACCTGGCATCCGCCGATCGACCCCGCCACCGGCTGCCACTTCGGGCATGAGCACGGCCGGGATCCCCGCGGCTCCCATATCTACGCCCGCACCGGGCCGATTCCGTTCGGCTATGCCAATGAGCAGCTTGACACGTACGATCCGGCCGGCATCCGCCACGAGGATCACTTCGGCCACAAGATCGAGTGGGCCAACGATGTCCAGTTCAACCTGGGCGACGGGCTGGCCAGCCAGGTGCTCCGGGTGACCTGCAACGTGCTCACCAAGCTGCACCAGGGCACCCACTCCAAGGACGCCTTTACCAACAATCTTCACGAACTGGTCTACTACGTGGATTGCAACGACGGCACCCGCCTCGACATCACCGTGCTGACCGCCATCGGCACTCCCGGCGAGTTCGTCGAGGCCTGCGACAACGGCATCCATGTGGATGCCGGCACGCCGACGCCCAGCAACTCACCGGACGGCGGCGGCCAGCGGCGCATCCCCGACCAGCACTGCGTCGATGAGTTCCTCCGGGTGCCGGCGGGCCAGAACTCGCAGTTCTTTTCAGCGCTGCACGAGAGCTGGGAAACATCCACCTCGATCCGGAAGGGCAACGGCCATACCCTGGCCGCGTTCAATCCGTATTTCCAGGTGTTCCTGCCCAGCCGCTTCTACGATCCGGCGCTGGCCAACCTGACCGGGCGGGTGATCGACGCCTGCTTCCATCCGGATTCCAACGGCGAGCTGGCCCGTGGCCAGCTCTGCAACCAGGCCACCGCCAACGGCACCCTGGACTCGCTGGCGTTCGACGATCCGCGCTCCCCCTTCAACGGCGCCCACCGGGTGGTGGACATCAACGGCAATTTCCTCGATAACGCCGACGGTCCCGAGATCTGGTACACCGATCCGATGGGGGGCCACGCCAGCACTTCCCCGTTCCCGGGCTCGATCCGGCAGTTCATCGCGAAGAAGAAGAACGCCGAATCCTTCCGCTTCGAGGGTCCCGCGATCGGCGATGACCGGGACTATGGCGGGTCGGGAGTGCACGCCCCGAACTGAGGGGTCCGGCGGCCGCGCAACGTGAAGCAGCCTTTAGATTTGGGCCCCCGGGCACCTGTCTCACCTGTACCACGGTCAGACATGGCGGTCGCCCGGGGGCGCTCTTATTTTCAGGGGCCAGCGGTTACCCGGCCTTGCGCCGAAGGAGCGTATTTGCCCGAGACGTCCCGCCCAGCCACGCCATCGCCCCCGTTCCAGCAGCGGGTCCGGTTTGCGGCCGGCGTGGTTCGGTTTGCGCTGGACGCCGCGTGGCAGGTGAGCAGGGACCGATTCCGCGGCGTGCCGCAGCACGGCGAGGTGCCGCTGGCGGCACGGGTGGTATCAACCAAGGATGGAACGATGTCGGTGGAGCTGATGGAGTCCCCGGTCGAAGCCGTCGAGACGCCGCAGGCCGGCGCCCAGATGGTTCGCCAGGCGTACAAGCTGGTGGTCGACCTGATGAAGCCGAAGCCCTGGGTCTACTGGACCGACCTCATGCTCAGCGCGACTATCGGCTGGGGCACGATGATCGTCGGCGCCAACACCCATGGCGGCCTCGCGATAGCGTGCTTTGTGCTCTCCGCGCTGGCCCTCTACCGGGCCAGCCTGTTCATTCATGAGCTGACCCATCTCAAGGCCGGCGCGGTGCCGAACTTCGAGACCGGCTGGAACGTGGTCATCGGCATTCCGCTCCTGCTGCCCAGCTTCTTCTATGTCGGCGTGCACCACCTGCACCACGCGCGGTCCCGGTACGGCACCGCCGAGGATCCGGAGTACCTGCCGCTGGCCCACCGCTCGCCATTCAACCTGGTGGTCTTCCTGGTCGCCGCCGCGCTGCTGCCGGTCGGCCTCATTGCCCGGTTCGTGCTCCTGGCCCCGCTCTCCCTGCTCCATCCGAAGCTTCGTGAGCTGACCGTGACCCGCGCCTCGGCGCTGGCCATCAATCCGGCATTCAAGCGCCGGGTGCCCACCGGCCAGGACCTGGTCAATTTCCGCCGCCAGGAAATCGCCGCCACGCTCTGGGCCTTTGCGCTGCTGGCCCTGCTCGTGACGCACGTGGTTCCGTGGCACGGCTTCTTCTACGCCGTCGGCGTGGCCGCCACGGTCGGATTCGTGAACCAGATCCGCACCGCCGCGGCCCATCTGTTCGAGAATGAAGGCGCCGAGATGACCATCGAGCAGCAGCTGCTCGATTCGGTCAACGTCCCGGGCAACCCGCTGATCACCACCCTCTGGGCCCCGGTGGGGCTGCGCTTCCATGCGCTGCACCACCTGCTCCCCGGCCTGCCGTACCACTCGCTGGGCGCCGCGCACCGCCGGCTGCTCGCCGAACTGCCGGCGGATTCGCCGTACCGGCAGACGGTGTACACCGGCCTCTGGCCCACCCTGGCCCAACTGTTCCGCAACAGCGCGCGGAGCGGCACGGCAGAAGCGTCCACGGGCACCATCTGACACCCGCGGATCGCCAGTGACAAAGGCCCGGCGCCGAAGCATCGGCGCCGGGCCATTTTCATTGCCCTGGATTGAAAGGGCTGGGCTCCACCCAGTCGGCCCGCAGGGGCAGCGCCCCCGACAGCTCCACGACTCGTTCGATCACGAGATGCAGCATCCGTTCCGCTCCCTCCGGGCGGGCCTGCTGATCCGGCGTCCAGTCGATCGAGGCTCCCCCACTCAGCATGAGCACATCGCCGCTGGCAAAATCGGCAATCGTGACCCCCGCATGCGGATGCGCCACGATATTGCCCAGCGAGTTGAACATCATGTTGCCGGCGTAGTCGGGCCAGCTGAGACGATTCCCTTCGATCGAGAGGAATCCCGGGGTCCCGCCCCGATGGGAGGCATCGGCCCCCTCACCCGGGTTGGCGGTGGCGAGGAAAAAAGTATCGGCCCTCCGGATCCAGTCGCGCTGCCGCGCATCGAGCGAAGAGGCGGCCACGGCGGTGGGATTCGACGCAGGCCTCACCGGCAATGGCTGCCGCCGCTGGATGTACTTGGGGCAGTTGGCATAGATCTGCGCCGCCCTGATCACCAGGCCCTCAGCGCCGATCGATTCGATCGTGCCGTTGAGCCGCAGCCGCCGCCGCGTGGCAAAGTCGGGGGCAAGGAGCCCCACCGGGGCACCCGGCCGCAGCGACTCGCCGACCGGGTCTCCTGTCACCGGGGAGGCGCGAAGCCGCACGGTGCGCGGGTCGAGCACAGTCGCGAGCCCCGGCGGGCCACCCAGGAGTGACGCCCACGGATTCCCCGAGGGATCCGTCGTCGCGAGCGCGAGGAGGGAGGCCTGCTCGAGAAAGTGGGCCGCCGCCGGAACGAACTCGGGGTGGATCGAGCGGCCCACCCGTGCGGCCATCCCTCCGACGCCGGCGCGCGCCTGCGCCTCGAGTTCGCCGGCGTGGAAGGGGGTGTCGGTCATGACGGATCTCAGAAAAAGCCGCAGGTCGGCGCGTGCGCAAACGGCGCCGGTGCCTCTCCGGCACCATCCGCCGCATAGATCTCGAGGCGGATCCCGTCCGGATCTTCAAAGAAGAGCCCACCCGAAGCCGAGCCCTCGCTGTGCGGCACCACCCCGCCATGATGAATGTGCGCCCCCGCGGCAGTGACCCGCTCCTGTGCCTGCCGGACCTCCGCCAGGCTCGGCACCTGGAAGGACAGATGGTGCAGTCCGGAGCGATTCTTCACGAACTCCCCCTGCGATTGCTGCCACAGCGTCAGCACCAGCGCTTCCGGCGTGCCGAGGAAGGCGTAGGGCTGGGCCGGGTTGTCGGACTGCCCCTTGAGCTCGAAACCGAAGACCTGCTGATAGAACTCGATCGACCGGGGCAGGTCAGACACATTGAGACCGACATGACCGGTTGCCACCGCGGTTGCCACCATGTTGCGCTCCAGGCTGGGGTGAAAGGATGCATCGGTGATTCTCACCGCCTAAACGACGCTTTAACGGTAATAGTTCCATTCTCACCATTCAACCCCTACTTTACAGGTAAGATGCCGCGCCCTCATGATTCATCCCGCAACTTCATCCTGGTGGGAAACCTCCCCTGCCTGGACCTGGTCAACACCCGGCCCCTCAGGCATGGGGAGCCCGAGGAGCTGCTGGCCACCTTTGCCGACCTGGTGGCATGGCTCGAGCGGGCCGGACTGATTGACGGGGAGGCGAGTCGCCGCGCACTCCGGCGCTGGGATGGGAAAGCCGCGGGGGACAGGGTCCTTCAGGCCGCCAGGGAGCTGAGGGAGGAACTGCGCGAAGTGGCGCCGCGACTGGCGGAGGGCGGGAAGGCCGGGGGGGGGCTCGTTCGCGCCATCAACGCGGTGCTGGCCTCAAAGCCGGTGGTGACTATGCTCGCGGCGGAAGGACGAGAATGGAGGATGGAGGAGCGGGCGGTCTCGGTGCAGCCGCTGCATCTGCTCGTCCCCGTCGCTCGATCGGCCGCCTGGCTGATCGAGCATGGCGAGCCCGACCTGCTCAGAAAGTGCGAAGATCCGGCCTGTGTGCTCTGGTTCTACGACACCACCAGGAACAAGCGGCGCCGCTGGTGCTCGATGGATGGCTGCGGAGCCAGGGCCAAGGCCGCGGCGTACTATCGGAGAGAGAAGCAGCGGAGGTAGGTGGGCGGGCCCTAAAGGACTCCCTGCGGTCGCGGGCGGGGCGACAAAATACAAGAATCCCTCGGGAGCAAGCTCTCGAGGGATTTTCCGTACTTCGCTGGACGATCGGAGGATGGCACAACTCACCCATCCCTCAATCCCTCCATCCTCACATCCACTAGCTCGCCTTGATGTAGGCGCAGCCCGCCTCCTGGGCCCGGAGCACGCCGAACACCCCTGAAGGCTGGAGGATGATCCCCGGCACCAGCAGCGCCTTGGCCTTCTCGATGGCCGCGTCCTTGGCCAGCTTTTCCTTTTTCATCACGTTGGACACGACGTCCGCGAACGCCATGCGGCACGCCAGCACCACACCCCCTGAAGCCATGAAACTGGTCAGGTTGTACGACGCCCATTTTTCCGGGGTTCCGGGCGGAGCAACCCGGATGGGATTGACGCGCGTCCATTTGCCCGTCGCCTCGTCCTTGAGCTTGTTCTCCTTGCCCTGGTCATAGCGGTCCCAGTATTCATCGTTCATGGCCAGTGCGATCGCCTCATGGCGGAAGACCACCACGGCGCTCATCTCGCCCGGGTCCGTGCCGTAGACAGTCTTGTAGTTGTCCCGCCAGACGCAGGCCCGGAACAGCGCCGCCCCTTCCGACACTTCAGGCGAATCGAATACCGCCTTGTACTTGCCGGACACCTTGTCCACCCAGCTCATGTCCCAGGTATCGTCCACCGGCTCCGGGTGAACGGAGTGCGCCAGTGGCTCCGAGGCCGACAGTGGCCGGACGAGGCTGGCAAGCGATCCCAGGCCCATGAGGCCGAGGAAGGTGCGGCGCGGCTGGATCATGTCTCTCTGCCGGTGAAAGGTTGGCTGGCTGACGCGCTGGAATCTGGCGGGGTGTCCCGCGCTGCAACAGTGTCCCGGAATGACTGCGGGCCGCGGCGTACGCAGCCGCGGCCCGCAGGGACCCGAACGCTCCGGGCGGCGCTAGAAGCGGAACACCAGCGCGCCGGACACTTCTCCCTGCGAAACGGTCTGGCTGGTGGTGGCCGCGTAGCAGTAGTACGGGAAGTACGGGCTGCAGTAGATGCCGACCTGGTTGCTCGGCACGAAGCTGAACCACCCGTTCAGATTGGCCCGGATGCCGATCCGGTTGTTCGGCATCATGTAGGTGAAGCCGCCACCGATGCCGAGCGAGAAGTCGGTGTGGGTACCCTTGCCGGCCGTCTTGTTGTCGAAGACGGTCAGGCCCAGCGAGCCGCGGATGTAGGGGATGACCCGGGTGTGATTCTGGAAGTCCTGCCGGCCACCGATATGGATGATGTTGGTGGCGGCCTTCACCACGCTGTCCCCGACGCCGAAGTTCTGGTTGCCGTGAATCTCGGTGTCCTGGCGCCGGTAGTAGAGCTCGAGCCACGAGCCGCGGGAGGCGCGGAACGCCAGATCGACGCCCCAGAGGAAGCTGCTGGCCCAGTTGATCGACCCGCCGGGCTGGCCACCCTGGGAGGCAAAGTCGGCGGAGCCGCCCCACATGTACCCGAACACCGGGGCAATTTCCATCCGGTTGCGGGAGTAGACCGGTTGCAGTTGCGCGCTGGCGGTGCCGGTCACGACGCAGGCCAGGACGAGGCTCACGGACAGGAGACGTTTCACGGTCTACTCCTGGTGCTGAGGGTATGGAGAGTTGCGCTCATCCTACCGGCGGCCATGCCCGGTACGAATCGCCACATCCGATCATACGCAAGCAGGGAGCCCTGTCAACCCGACCGTTCCACCGTGAAGTGCGTCTCCGGGGCTCCCGCGTTCGCCGGAATGCTGGACAATTGCCCCCCGGCCCCCACATTTGATCTCACGCCGCCATTCGAGTCTCCATGCTGCTGACTGAATTCCGGCGCTGCGTTGTGCCTCTGGAGGACCGTTCCCATGAATACCCGGAATACCATCGCCCTGAGTCTCGGGCTTTCCTTAGGGCTTGGCGCCAGCGCCCTGGCCCAGACCCCGGCGCCCGCACCTGCACCTGCTGCAACCGGGGACTCGGCCAGTCCGCCTGCCGCAGCCAGCCTGCCGGACGTCGCCAAACAGGTGGGGCTGTTCGTCTACCCCGGGAAGCAGCAGACCGCCGACCAGCAGCGCCTCGATGAAAACCAGTGCTATGCGTGGGCCCAGCAGCAGAGCAGCGTCGATCCCAACGCTCCCGGCGCCAACCGCGACTCGGCGGCTGCCGCCAATGGAGACAAGGCCGCCGCGGCCACCACGGGTGCCGCGGTGGGAGGCGCCGCGAGAGGTGCGGCGGGTGGCGCCGCTATCGGTGCGATCGCCGGCGATGCCGGCCAGGGAGCGGCGATCGGGGCGGTGACGGGGGCCGTAGCGGGGCGGCGGGCCAAGAAGCGGGCGGAGGCCCAGGCGGAGCAGCAGGGCGCCGCCCACGCTGATGCCATCAATGCGCAGAACGCGGCGACCTTCAAGAAGGCGATGTCGGTGTGCCTCGAGGGGCGCGGCTACAGCGTCAAGTAGGTCGGCCTGCAATCCGGCAACCCGGGAGCGGCGTCCGCCAGGACGCCGCTCCTTTCTTATCCGCTGCGGCCGGCCAGCGCCTCCTCCAGCGACTTCCGGGACCCTCGACTGACTGGAATGCTGGCGCCGCTCTGCAAGGTGGCCTCGCCATCCCCACTCTGGGCAACCGCCAGGCGCCGTACCCGCGACAGGTTGACGATGATCGACCGGTGCACCCGGCAGAAGCGGGCGGGGTCGAGGCGCCGCTCGAGACCGCTCAGCGTCTCCCGCACGACCTCGCGCCTCGCCCCGAGGTGGAGCCGGACGTAGTTGTCGGCTGCCTCGAACCACTCGACTTCATCGATCGCAACAACCTCGGTGCGCCCCCGCTCGCGCACCAGCAGCCGTTCGAGCCACGGCGAGCGATCGTTCAGCACCCCCACCAGCCCTGCGAGCCCGGTCGTGCCCGCAAGGACACGGTCGGCCTCGAGTCGCTGGCGCGCCCGCTCGATGGCGCGCGCCACCCGCTCGTCGTCGAACGGCTTGAGCAGGTAGTCCACCGCCTGCACCTCGAATGCCCGCACCGCATGCTCGTCGAACGCGGTGACGAACACGATCGCCGGCCGCTCGGCCTGGTCGAGCGCCGTGACGACGTCGAAGCCGGTGAGCCCCGGCATCTGGATGTCGAGCAGCACGAGGTCCGGGCGCTGGCTGCGGATGACCTTGATCGCTTCGAGGCCGTGGCGGCAGTCGGCGACCAGTTCGACGCCGGGAATGGCCGCGAGCGTCCGCCGGAGCCCGACCCGCACCAGCGGTTCGTCGTCCACCACCACGACGCGCAGCGGGGCGGACGGCTTCATGTCACGAAGGGCAGCGAAACCACCGCCAGGGCACCGCGTCCCCCCGGTCCGGAGCGCAGCTCGAGGGTCGCGCGATTTCCATAGAGGTGCGCGAGCCGGCGCCGGGTGGCGCCGAGGCCGACGCCGTCGCTGAACCCGGCGGGCACGGGAGGACCGTCGTTGGCCACCTCGAGCACCAGCCTCTCCCCTTCGCGGCGCGCGGTGAGGCTGAGGACTCCACCCTCGGGTGTGCGGGACAGACCGTGCTTGAAGGCATTCTCCACCAGGGGCTGCAACAGGAAGTGCGGCACCCGGGCGCGATCGAGCTCAGCCGGGATGCTCACTTCCAGGCGGAGGCGATCCTGGAACCGCAGGGTCTCGATCGCCAGGTAGCGCTCCGTGAATGCCCGTTCCTCCGCCAGGGTCACCTCCTGATCGGGGGCGCCGTTCAGCGAGGCGCGGAGCAGTTCGCCGAGTCCGACCACGACCCGCCCCGCGGCGGCGGGGTCTTCCCGGATGAGCACATTGATGGCGTGCAGCGCGTTGAACAGGAAGTGCGGCTGCAGCTGCATCCGGAGCGAGGCGAGCTCCGCCCGTGCCAGTTCGGCTTCCAGTGACGCGCTGCGCACCTCCTGGGTCCGCCACTGCCGGTAGTAGGTAAGCGCCAGCGCCGCTCCGGCAATGAGCCAGTAGGTGAGTGCGCTGATGATGAGCCGCGAGCCGAGCCACATCCGGAAGATGTAGCTCCAGGTGGCTTCGGGAGTGATATCGGCGAAGAGCCATTGCCCGAGGGCCGCGGTCACGGCAAGATGCAGCAGCGCCGCCGCGATCGACGCCGCCAGGTGGAGCGCGACGAAGCGCGGCGGCGGGTAGCGGCGCGTCAGCCAGAAGACCAGCGGAGACATCACCGCCCAGGGCAACCAGGACGCCAGCTGGAAGGCCAGGGTCAGCCAGGTCGAAGGCGGCTGCTCCATCGGCTGGCTGAAGACGAGGTTGGCGCCGCTCGCGAGCAGGGCCACCAGCGTCCACAGCAGCAGGACTCCGAGGATGATGGACGCGCGTGAGCGGGACATGGCGGGTTGACGTTAATTCGGGGACGGGTTGCCTGACAGGGGCCGGTTGGGAACTGCGCGAAAAGAGAAAAGCGAAAAGTGAAGGGGTTGAGGGTCGCCTTTCGCTTTTCGCCTTTCGCTTTTCACCTTTCGCCTGGGCTATCTGCCCGGGTTCGCAGTTACCAGCTTGCTCCAGTCAGCGAGGCCCACATGCTGGGCGCCGAACCGCACCGGCTCGACTCCCGTCGAGCGGACGGTGCCGATCATCTCGCGCCCGTAGAGCGAGGGCGCGTCCAGCCGCTGCACGTAGTCCCCCGCCCACCAGAATTTCTCGGTCGCGATCCACACTCCCAGGCCTCCCTCGCTCCCGACTCCCTGCAACGGCACCACCCTGAGAGCGCCGGCCGCGAGTTCGGTGGGCTGATCTACCGCGCGGAAGCGGAACCTGACCTGGGTCCGCCGCCGTTCCAGCAGGTCGGTGCTGTCACTCCACCGCCGCTCGATCACCGCCTTCAGCGGATCGGTGGACATCCGGTGCGAGATTACCGTCGCCCCCTGCGCCACCCAGTACCGCACGCCGGCGATGTGGGGCCACGCCAGGTCGGTGACGATGAGCATGAGCGCGTGGCGGCCGGGAAAGAGCTTGCCGATCCACGCCGAGTCGAGCGCGGCGCGCTGCTCGCTCTGGGTGGCGTCGAGGATCCAGACCGTGTCGCGCACCAGGGCGACGGCCTCGGTGTAACCCGGATTGCGAAGCAGGTAAAGGTTGGCGCTCACCCGGATCGTGTCCGGTGGAATCGCCTGCAGAAATTGCGGCAGGACCCGCGGCATCGCGGCCAGCCCGGACGGCAGCGCGAAGGAGGGCGCGCTGTCCCTCGGCACCAGCCGGCTCGAGGTGTACACCCGGTAGGCGTCCGGTACCCCGTCGATTTCGCGCGCCGCGGCGGCGGGCAACAGCTGGTCGTACCAGGTGAGGTACCGATAGTCGGCCCGCACCCGGCCCCAGAGATAGTGGGCCTCGACCCGGCTCAGCTGCACCGGAAAGGCTGAAAGTGGATCGAGGTAGAGATGGTCTTCGCCGACGTCGCCCTGGCGGGTGAGGCTGACACGCCAGTAATCGCGGATCCAGCAGCGGCCGCTGACCCGCACACCCGGATCGGCAGACCAGTCGGCCAGGATGGCCCACGGATTCAGGCCACGGCGGGGACCGAATGCGGCCTGCGCCTGGGGCGAAGGAACCGCGGCCGTGTCCCGGAGGACGACCGCGGCATGCTCGGCCATCAGCAATGCGGGACGGTGGCCGCCGGCGCCCACCCGCTCGACTCGGCTGGAGAGGTCGAGCCAGTTGTTGACCTCACTCGAGGCCCCGGCGTAGGGAGCGTACCAGCGGTCGGATTGATAGTTGTAGACGTCGGTGTCGGTGCCCTGGTAGGACAGCACCGAATCCCCCTGCGGAAATCCCAGCGCCGTCCGTGAAAGGCGCAACCACTCTTGTGCCGCGGGCCATCCGGCCGGCGGCGCTTCGCAGCGGTCTGCCGCCGGGCGGGCACCCTGGGCGGCCAATGGTGAAGTCGAAATCAGCGCGGTGAGCCACCACTGCCAGCGTGCCATGCATTCCCCCGGAAAGGTGATGCCGGGAGAACGGGCTGCGGTCTCGATCGGTGACGGCCGCCGGGGCCAGTGGCGGCCCGGGTGGGGTGAGCCGTGGGAATGCGAGGGGGAGGAGCTACTTCTTCCGGCCCTCCCGCGATTTTTCGTAGAACTCGATGTACTTCTCAGGGGAGACGCCGGCGATTAGTTCGCCGATCACGTCGAGGGGCAGATCCTCCGCCTTCTGGAACCGGATGCACGACTTGCCCATGTCCAGCTTCTTCCCGATGTCCTTGAAGCCCTGCTGGAGTTTCGCTCGGCGCTTGGGGTCGCCGTAGACGCACATGAGATAGAGCGCATTGAAATTCTTCTGCGCTGCCAGGGCCGCATAGCAGAGCGGCTGACCATTGTAGGTGTCGGGGTAGCGACTGAGCGGGATGCCGTAGCTGATCATCCCCCACCCCATGGTCTCCTTGTATCCCTTGGGCAGGTGGCGGCGCACCGTGGCCCGCATCTTCGAGATGATTGCCCGACGATCGGCGGGAAGCTCGGCGAGATAGCCCTGTACGGTTTGGGCGGCGCTCTGAACCATGGGGTCCGTCCGGGTGTGCAGTCGGAGTCTATCGGAGCTGGAGTGTATCGGGGCCGCTGGTCCGCTGGATGTGGCAGCCGCCCGGTACGTCGAAGTAATAGGTCGCTGCGGCAGAAGCGGGGCCCCTGACCGCATGGACCCCGACGGAATCGCCCCTGAAGTCGAGGCTCGGAATGGCTCCGTCGTCGAGAATCGGGTAGACACCCCTCATGAAGTCCATGACGGTGGTCGGGGTGAGGATTTGTCCGGTCCGGAGCAGGGTCGTGATCACGGTGGCATCCGGCACCAGGGCACCGTTCGAATCGACGGCGACGATGGTCGCGACCGCAAACGACTCGGTGCAGACGCGGCCGCCGCCAAGGTCAGTGCAGCCGGCCGTGAGGAGCAGCGCGGCGCAGCCGGCGGTCAGGGTGGGAAATCGAGCCAGGTGCACTAATTGGCCTCCGAACAGACTGCGCCCAGATCGCGGGCAGCCGGCCCGCGAGCTTACGTCAAGTTTCAGTCAGTCTCTCATGACCGTCGCTGCCGCAGCAAGGAACTCCT
>DATEHG010000009.1:0-8993 GCA_035279705.1 Gemmatimonadales bacterium | reverse complement strand
GGTCCCGTCGGTGAAGATCCGGAAATTGGGATCCGTCACCTGGGCCTGCAGCTCCCGCAGCTCGGCTTCGCTGTAGGCCAGGATCTTCGGGTCCTTGAGCGTCACCAGGCGGTCGTCGATCCGCTTGGGGACTTCGCGGTTCCGGACCGCGTAGTACATGAGCCGCCGGGCGACGTCGATTTCGCGCACGCTCCCCTTGGCCCACGGAATCACCTCGGTCGTGAGCACCGCCTTGACGCCGGCCTCCTGGCAGATGGCGATCAGCACGGCGTTGACGCCCGTCGAGTCCGCGGCGGTGAGCTCCGTGATGTTTCCGATCCCCATCATGAGCGGGGCTTCGGGCCAGCGCTTTGCCGTCTCCGCGTAGCGCACCAGCGAATCGAGGAAGCCGAAGCCGATCGGCTCGACGACCGGATCGATCAGGTAGGGCACGCCATGCCGGTCCAGTTCGGCGAGGGTGGGGCCGAGGGTGTCGAGTCCTTCGCCGAAGTCGGGAATGGCGACGACCCGGACGTCACGCCGGGCCAGCTCGGGAATCAGCTCGCGATTCGACCGGTTGATGCTGAGCACCATCTCTGCGCCCGCGTCGACGGCGGCGCGAATCTCCTCGGGCACGAAGGAGTCGACGCTGACCCTGAACCCCTTGGCGACCAGCTCCGCCACCAGGGATCCCAGGGCGGGGAAGGGCACCCCGGGAGTGCAGCCGATGTCGATCACGTCGGCGCCGCTGGTCCGGAAGTATTCCGCCTGCGCCAGGATCTCGGCCCGGTCCAGTTTCACGGCGTTGTTGATTTCGGCCAGGATTTCGATGTCCCACGCGCCGTAGTCGATGGCCAGCGCCTGGCGGCCGAAATGCTGGGGGATTTCGCGCAGATCCTTGGGGCCCTTGGCGAACTTCACCCCGAACTTCGTCTCGAGGGCTTCGGGATCCGCTTCGCAGAGGCCGGGCAGGAGGACGAGATCGGTGCCGGCGGGAATGGTGAGCAGGCGGGTAATGAAATCGGTGGTCATGAGCGCGGCGACGGTAATCCGCAGCACCGCGACGTCGAACGCAAACGGCGCCTGCATCTCCGCCAGCACACGCCGCAGCGCCGGCTCCGCGAGCCGCCCGGTCACGAACAGCACGCGTGTTGGAGCGGGGGACGAGCGTTTGCCCTCGATCGAGTTCTGCTTTTTCTGTCCGTCCGCCCGTCTGCCCGTCTGCCCCACTACTTCGGATCCCCCCCGCGCACCCACTTGTTGGGCGTTCCTTCGAGGGCGCCGCCGGTCGGCTTCCAGAGCACTGATTCCTCGATCTTGCGGGCCAGCTCGAAGTCCTTGTCCGTGATTCCCCCCGCCGAGTGGGTGTTCAGCTTGACCCACACCTTGGCCCAGGTCACGGTGAGATCGGGGTGGTGGTACGCCGCTTCGGCCAGGAAGCCGATCGTGTTGACCAGCGCCAGGGTCGTGAGCCAGCCGTCGGTCTTGTACTGCCGGCGGATCCAGCCGTCTTCGAAGTACCACCCGGGGATCGCCTGCAGCTTCTCGGCGATCTGGGCGTCGTTGTAGGTCGGTTCTTTGGTGGCCATGTTCGGATCCTCCGGTCGCATGCCTTGGTCGAGTAACAGGCGCTGAAGTGCTGAAGTACTCGAGTACTCTAGTACTCTAGTACCTGTGTTCTTGCACTCAGCACCTCGCTACTTACATGAAATCCCCGCCGTTGACTGCCACCATCTGCCCGGTCATATACCGCGACGCGTCCGACGCCAGGAACACCGCCGCCCCCGCCACATCGCCCGCTGTTCCCCACCGTCCCAGCGGAATGCCCTTGGCGACGCGCTCCTTGAACGCCGGGTTGGCGCCCTCGCCGAAGGCCGTTTCGATCCAGCCGGGCGCAACGACGTTGACACGGACCTTCGGAGCCACCGACCGGGCGAGCGCGCGACTGAAACTCAGCACCGCTCCCTTCGCCGCCGCGAACAGCTCGGGGTTTTCTCCCGCGAGTCCGCGCAGCGCGCCGTCCCACGACAGGTTGACGATGACCCCGCCACCGGGCTGGCGTCCCATCTGCTCTGCGGCGGCCCACGACGCCAGCATGCTGCCCCGGACATCGACCGCCAGCAGCAGATCGAGCTTTTCGAGCCGTTTGAGGCTGGCCCCATCTCCGGTCAGGATATCGGCGCCGGCGTTGTTGATCCAGGCATCGACTCGTCCCAGACGGGCGACGGTCGCACGGAGGAGGCGGTCGATATCGTCGGGATTCGCGATGTCGGCCTGCTCCACCTCGCACCGTCGGCCGAGTTCGCGAGCGCGGGAAGCCGTGGACTCCGCCCCATCGCGGTTGCGCTGATAGGTAATGACCAGGTCGGCGCCTTCCCGGGCCGCGAGCAGCGCGATGGCCTGCCCGATGCCGCTCGATGCCCCGGTGACCACGGCCATCCTGTCCTTGAGGAGGGGCGCGTCGCGCTCCGACGAGATAACTTGGGGCATGGTGACGGGTAAGCTACCGGGGGCCATGTCCCCCACAAGGGAGCGGAGCCGCGCGCGCCTCCTCGTGAGCGTACGCGATGCCGACGAGGCGCGGGCCGCCGTCGCCGGGGGGGCGGACATCGTGGACGCGAAGGATCCCGCCGCAGGTGCGCTCGGCCCCGTCACTCCCGAGGTGCTGATCGCCATCATGCAGGCGGTGCCCGAAAGCCGGCCGGTCAGCGCGGCGCTCGGAGACCTGCCCGCCTATGACCTTCTCTCCCGGTTCTCGGACGCGGTGCCTCGCGGGCGCCTGGCCTTCGGCAAGATCGGCCTCGCGGGCGCCGCAGATGCAGCGGTCGCCGGCCGGACGCTCGAGCGCGCGGGTGCCTGGCTCCGGAACCAGGCCGGGGCCGATCTGGTGGTGGTGGCCTACGCCGACTGGGCGGCCGCCTCGGCGCCGGCTCCCGATGTCGTCCTCTCCCTCGCGCGGGGCGCCGGTGCCGCGGGCCTGCTGCTCGATACGGCAGGGAAGGACGCGGGAGGAGTGATGCAGCTCTGGAGTTCCGAAGAACTGGCCGTGCTGTCGGCACGCGTGCATGCCGCCGGAATGTTCATGTCGCTGGGTGGCAGTCTCACCTCGGCGGAGTTGCCGCGGGCCCTCGCGATCGGTGCGGACATCATCGGCATCCGGGGAGCGGCGTGCGGAGGAGGGCGGCAGGGAAGAATCGAAACGCTGCGGGTGCGGGCACTGCGTCAGTCGCTGGACTCCCTGGCTCCCCGCCCGGGCGCCAGCAGCCATTCCTCCGCCGCCGCCAGTTCGCGCGGTCCCGTCGTGCGCCAGCTCACTCCTGCGGGCAGCGCCTTCAAGAAGTAGGGATCCACCATCGCGTCGCCGTTGCCGCTGGCGGGCTTCACCAGCAGCAGCCGGTCACTCCCCAGCAGCATCACGAGGTAGGCCGCGAGGCTGTCGCTGGTGACCTCCCAGCTGTGCGGCAGCTCGTCCGCCGCCGACAGCCAGCGCCATGGCGCCAGCACGGGCACGGCGCCGGCCGCGTGCGCCTGCTGGATGCCCAATCGGTCGTTGACCACACTGGCCCCGGGGATGATGGCCGCGAGCAGGTGCGCGTACTGGTCCATGCCCAGAATGGCCATCCAGTGGGCAGTGGATGCCGGGAGCGGAAACGACTGGTCCACGCTGCGCACCACATCGGCGAACGGTCCGCCACCGGGCACCACGACGACGGGCGTGCGCCCCGCCATCCGCGCAACCGCCCCGCCGACCTCGCGCAGCGTTCCCGGATCGGCCACCAGGCTGCCGCCGATCTTGATGACCGCGGGACCCTTCACCCGTTCGCTCCAAGGAGCAGCGCGACCGCCGCTGCCGGCGCCGTCCTCCCGGCATCGGCGCCTATACTGTCAGCCAGGTCGATGGCCGAGAGCCCTTCCTGTTGCGCGGCCTCCTGCGCCAGGAAGGCTCCGAGTCCGGTCACCACGGCCGTGGTAAGTGCGGGCCAGCGCCGCTTCACCCGCGCCAGTCCCTCCCGCACTCGCACCACCTGCGCCGCACCGAGCGCCTCCGCGATCCCCAGTACGGCGTCGGGACTCAGCATTTCGAGATCGGCGCAGATGACCCGGGCCAGCCGCTCGCGGGCAAATTCGGCGGTCTTCGGCCGGCCATCGGGTGTCGGCGTGCTGTAATCGCCCTCGCGGATCTTGCCGAGCGTGAGCCATACATCACCCGCGATGGCAAATCCTTCGGCCGAGATGAACGCCGGCTGTCCTTCGAACGGCACCGTGACCGCGTACGACTCGACCGGCGAGCGCAGCACACCGGTGTACACCAGTTCGCCACTGGCCAGGCGGGCCGGATCGGTCGCGCCACTCGCGACCACTCTGCCGCCGGAGATCGGAATGATGTCGCTGGTGGTGCTGCCGATATCGATCAGGATGCAGTCGGGGCGTACCCTGGCCACGAGCCTCGCAGTGGCAGACCAGTTCGACGCCGCCACCGCGATTGGCGCGTGCCGGGCCTCCTCGATGGTGAGAAAACGGCCATCGGTAGCAAAGACCCGGACCGAGGGCTCGCCGAAGGCGAGGCGTACCGAGTCGAGTACTCGGTTGACCCCTTCCCGCTTGGAGCGGAAGAGCTGGGAAAGCTCGGCCGTCATCGTCACCGCGTGGCGGTCACCGGGCTCTCCGCCCACCTTCTGGTGCAGCACGGCCATCTGCTCGGCCAGCGTGCCGAGACTGCGCTGAATTTCGAAAGGCGTGGAGCGGCTGACGAGCCGCGCCCCCTCGGCCACACGGACGCACTTGAGGTTCACTCCCCCGATGTCCCAGCCCACGATCCCGGGCTGATAGTTTCCGGTGATGGAACTCATTCCGGTCCTCGATCTCGCTCAGGGTCGGGCGGTCCATGCCCGCGGTGGAGTGCGGGCAGAATATCGGCCCGTCCACTCGGTTCTGGCGCCCCGGCATCCGGGAGACGCCCTGGAACTGGCGCGGCGCTATCGCGACCGGCTCGGCGCGCGCCACTGCTACGTCGCCGACCTGGATGCGCTGTCGGGTCACACCCGCCAGCACGCCCTGCTCGCCAGCCTGGCCGATCGGGAGACGGGATTCGGCCCCGGACTCATGGTGGACTGCGCCGTTCGCGATCCCGGGTCAGCGGCTGAATTGCTGCAGCTGGGCGTCGCCACGGTGGTGATCGGCCTGGAGACGCTGCCTGGTCCGAAGGCGCTGCCGGAGCTGCTCGCGGCCGTGGGCGTGGAACGCGCGCTCTTCAGTCTCGATCTCCGGGACGGCGGACCCGTGATCGCTGCCGGATCAGCGTGGCCTTCGGGAGTCGGTGCCCTGGAGATCGCCGATCTTGTGGTTGCCCGCGGCGTGCGCCGGTTGCTGGTGCTCGATCTGGCCCGGGTGGGTGGCGCGGAGGGCCCGCCACTCGATACGGTTGCCGCGCTCAGGAGCCGTTACCGCGAGATCGAGATTCTGGCGGGCGGAGGAATCCGCGGACCGGCCGATCTTGCCGCGCTGGCCGAACGGGGAGCGAGCGGCGCCCTGGTGGCCACGGCGCTGCATGAGGGGCGGCTGGGCTAGATGTCCATCCGGTAGGTGGCCGACTGACCGAAGCTCTCCTCCACTTCGATTTCGAGGCGGGTCAGGTTGGTGATCCCGCCAGCCAGCAAGTCCCGCCGCACCCCTTCCGCCAGGTACTGCGCCATCATCTCCGCTGTGCTGTTCTGGATCGGGAGCAGGGCGCAGTCACCCACAGGCAGAGTGTAGGTCAGTTTCTCGAAGTAGTAGACCGACACCGTGTCCCCCTCGGTGACGATCCGGAGCTTCGGATTGCGGGTGGGGAGGAGCACCTTGTGGTCGATCTGGTCCACCAGCTTCCGCACGATCTTCTTCAGCACCGAAAAATCCACCACAAACAGGCACTCGGCGTCGATGTTCCCTTCCGCCTCGACACCGACCCGGTAGTTGTGGCCGTGCAGCGGCTCGCACTGGTGGCCCTTGAAGGTGATGAAATGGGCCGACGAAAAGACCAGGTAGTCCTTGCTGACCGAGACCTTGAAATCGCTCTGCACGCTTGGCTCTTGGGATTCAGGGAAGACCGTCGACGAGGAGCAGGACCAGCAGACCGGCGGCGAGCAGGTCGGCGGTGCTGCCCGGGTTGCGTGAATTGTGCGGGTCCGCGAGGCTCGCGTCAAACGCGGCCAGGGCGCTCCGGCCGGGGCCGGTGCGCACCCCGCCGGCCTGGATGACTTCGGTGGCCTGGTCGGATACCTGCTTCGCCGCCGCGACGCCGTGCTTCCTGGCGATCAGGGTGTCCGGCCGGGAGGCCAGCAGCGCGAGGTAGACCTCGACGATCGCGTCGTCCCAGCTCAGGCCGTCCAGCCGGGCGCGCCGCAGCGCGGGTGTGGTGACTTCGAACGTCCGCTGGTAGCCGGAGACGTACTCCGCCGCGATCGCATCGCGCCCGGCGGCCAGCCGCATGGTCTCGAGGAGCGTGACAGTCGGGGCCCGCGCCAGATCCTGCTCCGGTGCATGCCCGAGCCCACCCGGCTCGGCGAGCTGGATGGCGCGATAGACTTCGGCGGCGTCGGCCACCGTGGTTGTGTCGAGCACGCTCCGGACCGCCGGGCGGAGCGGACCGGACTGGGTCCGTGCCGCCCGCGCCAGCGGCGTGAGCAGGAGGACGATGCCGAGGTTGGTGTTGGCCGTCACCCGGCGTCGGGTGGCGACGACGGCCCAGTGGATGGTGGCACCCAGCCCCAGCGAGGTGTCGGCCAGGATCGGCGCGATCGCCGCCGCGCTGGCGAGGAAATCTTCGTAGCGCATGTTCGCAAACGCGCGCGTCGGTGAGACATTGCCCGGCTTGGGCGCCGTGGCTTCGAGCCGGCAGGCGAGCTCGACAGCGCCGGCAACGGCCTCCGCGGTCCGGGTGGTGCTCACCGCCGGGAGGTACCGCTGAGGAGCCTCCCGATTACCGCGTCGGCCACCTCGATCCCGGTGGCGTCCTGCAGCCCGCGCCACCCCGGAATTCCGTTGACCTCGAGCAGGTAGACCGTTCCGTCACTGGCCGGCAGCAGGTCGACGCCCGCGTATTCCGCGCCCATGGCTTCGGCGGCGCGGATGGCCATGGCCTCCAGCTCCGCGGACAGCGCGATCGGTTCCGCCTTGCCGCCGCGGGACACGTTGGTCCGCCACCCGGGGGCGCTGCGCGCGATCGCCCCGATCACCCGGTCCCCCACCACGAAGGCGCGGACATCGCGGCCGCCAGGCGCCACGAAGCGCTGCAGATAGAACACGCCGCGGACCTGCTCGATGGCGCGGAAGACGCGGAAGGCGATGTCCTCGTCGCTCACCCGCACCATGCCGAGGCCCATGGAGCCGAACAGGGGTTTGACGACCACGTCTCCCATGGCGCGGAACGCCGCAAAGGCGTCGTCGATCCGCTCGCACACCACGGTATCGGGGGTCGGCAATCCCGCACGTTCGAGCAGCGCCGAGGCCCACGCCTTGTCCACGGAACGCTCGATGGCCCGGGCAGAGTTCATCACCCGCACTCCGTCCTCCTCGAGGCGGTGCAGGGTGTCCACCCGGTAGATGATCTGCTCCAGCGATCCGTTGGGAATGATGCGCGCCAGCACCGCCTCGGCGTCGGCCAGCCGTTCCTGGTCGCTGGTCACCGCGCTGCCGTGCCCCATCCGGCTCGTCAGGCTTTCCCAGGGCAGAATCAGCGGCTCGAGGCCCCGGGAACGCACCGCGCGGCAGAGCTGGTCGGTATGCCAGCCCTGCCGCGCGGAGAGTACGACGATCGATCCGGCCAACTACGGCTTGCTGGTCAGATGCCCCACCAGGGCCACCAGTCCGCCGGTGGCGAACTTGGGCAGGTCATCGCCCACGGCCTTGAAGCCAGGGGTCGAAGTGCCGGTCTTGAGCGCCGCCGCGCTGGGGAAGTAGAGCTTGGCCTGGCGGTAGAACGCCGGCGGCGTGGTGCCGTCGAGATTCTTGCCGAACCGGGTGAGCTCGGCCCGGGTAAAGGCGATTTCGCCGGCCTTGGATACGACCAGCGGCAGGTGGTTCGCGCTGTAGTACGACTCGAAGGCGGCCGGGTCGGTCGGCGCCTTGTAGATCACCGTCACGAACGCCGTGGTGTCGCCCGAGAGCAGGTCCGCGTGGGTGCCGGTCTCTTCCCCCACCATCGCGATCAGCCCGCCGGTGGCGAAATTCTTGAGATCATCGCCGATCGCCTTGAAGCCGGGAGTGGCCACCCCCTTCTCCAGGTCGGCCATCGACTTGAACCAGAGGACGGCCTGGCGGTACTCGGTCGGCGCCTTGCCATCGAGGGTGGCATCGAACTTGGTCAGTTCGGCGCCGACGAAGCCGACCTCTGCCTGCTTCGTCCCGACCAGCGGGATGTGATTGGTCCAGTAGTACTTCTCGAAGGCCGCGGCGCTCTTCGGCGTATGATAGATCACCGTGACGAACGCCATCGGCGGCGGCGGCGGTGGCGGGGCGGCCGCGGTGGTATCCGCAGCCGGCTTCGGCGCGGGCTTGGCGCAGGCGGCGGCCAGGATCAGGGCGGAGGCGAGCAGACGACGCATAGGGTCCTCAGTAGGGGAGAAGGGAACAGCCGTGGATTACTTGTCGCTGCCGTACAGCGATTCTTCCAGCACCGGGGGATTCACCGCGCCGGCCCGGAAACTCTTCCCGCTCTTCGCACTGGTCAGCGTCACCTCGGCAGGGCTGAACAGGAGCGGATCGATCTTGTAGAAGTCCTTGCCGTTGCGCTCGAAAATCTCGTAGAAGGGGCGGCCGTAGTCCCGCGAGGCGCTGGCGGGAACCTTCGGGGCGAGCGCCGCCAGCTCGTCATCCGTCGCGTCCACCGTGTAGTGCACCTGGCCGCCGTAGAGAATGCAGTCGTTGGTCCGGCCGATGCCGCGCCCGTCGTTCTTCGCCACCGGCGAAAGCGGCGCGGTGCCCATGCCGTGCACGATCTTCTTCAGGTCGAAGCCGAGCGTTTCGATCTTGTGGAG
>DATEHG010000008.1:0-50539 GCA_035279705.1 Gemmatimonadales bacterium | reverse complement strand
CCTACCGCCGGGTCTCGATCCGCTGCGCAATCCCGGGCCGAAACGCCTCCGGATGGCAGGAACGACGATCTCGTTCCCCAAATTGCATGCGTACCCGACGTTCCTGCTCCGCCAGGGCAAGATCGGGTTCAGCTTCGGTGGCGATACCACCGGCGGCAACTTCAATGCAACGGTGCAGGGCGTGACCACGCAGCCCGCACTGTACGGCAAGCCGACGATCTTCAGTGCCGAAGGAGCCCTGAAAGGCGCCAATCCACTCGGACTGAGCGTTGGCGGCGCGCTGGACCATGTTCGCAGCGTTCCGCTCGACTCGGTTGCCGGGTCTGCCAGGGGAGTGCCGCTCCCGGCCTTCAACCTTCCCGGGCTCCCCTTCCGCCTCGATCCCGGTCGCGGCCAGGCCTCGCTCAGCTTTGCGCTGGAAGGGGACCGGATCCGGGGCCGCTGGAGCGTGTTCTCGCAGACGTTGACATCCGGCCTCGCCGATTCGGCCAAGGGCCGTGCGCTCAACAAGCTCGAGACGCTGGTGGGCGGCGTGCTCGGTAACGTGCACAACCTGACGCTCGACGCCGGCATCAGCGGCACCATCACCAAGCCCTCGATCTCGATCAGCTCGAATGTCGGTGACGCGCTGGCGGGCGGCATCAAGCAGGTGCTTGGGCAAGAGGTTGCCAAGGCGGAGGCCAAGGTGCGGGCCGATGTGGACCGCCAGGTGAGCCAGGGGATCGCCGAAGCGCAGCAGCGCGTGACCGCGGTCAGCGGCGATCTGGGCAAGAAGCTGGGCCTGCAGTCCGACCAGATCGCGCAGGTCGAGAAGGAGCTGCAGGCCCAGCTGGCCCGTTACGGCGGCGGGGCCGGCGGCATCAAGCTGCCGAAGTTCTAGTTCCGCCTCACCTCGAGATCGCCCGGGCGGCTCCCGGGAGCGAGGTGCCAACCGCTGGCGAGTTCGAGTTTCCAGCCCTTGCCCCGGATCGGACGCGTGGCCGTGTCCGCCGGCAGCGGGGCCCGAAGGGTCTTGAAGTCTCCCGCCACCAGTACCCCACCCTCCTCCACCTCCAGTGAGCCCCATTCTCCGGAGAAGGTGCCGTCGGGATAGACCGTCCCATCATTGCCGAATGCGACCAGGTTGTTGGGATTGAAGGCCCGCGAAAGGCGGTCCTGCCGAAGTACGAGCACCGGCCCTTCGAGCAGCGCCTTGCGGTAGTCGGCGAGTCGCGCCTGGCGGGCCTGCTCGCGGGCGTCTTCCTCGCTGGCCAGCGCCGCAGCGGCATAGTGGGTGGCACGGTTCGCGGCGGCACGTTCCAGGTCCGCTGGCAGGGTGAATCGCACCGCCGACGCCAGTATTCCCGACGGGGATTTCCCGGCCAGCCGCCCGCGCCACCCGTCCGCGTATCGATCCAGGAGCAGCCCGAGACCTGGGCCGGTGCCATAGCCGAGGGCGCGCACGAACGAAGGACGCGTCTCGAATTCGGCGAAGGACCGGGCTGCGACGGAAACCGGCTCACCGGTCTGGCGCAGGGCCAGCACCATCCCGGTGTATTCGGCCATCCCTTCGTGCCGCTCGACCTGGTCCTCGAGTGTATCGGTGCCCAGATAGAGCTGGTGGCGGCGGGCGCGGAAGAGGAGAGCATCGCGGGTGGCCTGGAGGGCCGAATCTCCGGTTGCGCTCAATGCCGCGCTCATCGCGCGGAGCTCGAGCCGGAGCCAGTAGCGACCGTCGCGCTCGTCCAGGTGCGGGAGCATCGGGTCCCCGCCGGCGAGATTGAGCGAATCCTCGATCCGGTGGAACGACTCGTGGAGCAGGAGCTGGACGCGGGCCAGGCGGTCGCTCGACAGCGGCAGGCGCACGAACGCCCATGGCGTGCCTGCCCAGTCGAGCGAGGTGTTGGAGAGTGGGATCCCCGGCGGCACGACCCCCTCCCACGCTCCCATCCACTGGGTGAATCCGCCGCTCGGCGGTTCGACCGATGCAATGGCCTGGCGGGTGTCGGGATCGACAAGGATGATCGGGCCGCAGAGGCTTCGCCGCCAAAGCACGGCGTTATCGGCCTTGCAGGCCTGGAGGTAGTCACGCATCGTGGCGCGGACCGCGGAGTCGATCGGCTCCTGGGCCTCGACGGGTGGGGCGAGGACGGCGGCCAGGGACAAGGCCGCGGCGCTCGCCAGCCATGAAAGGCGGGCGACAGGCATCGGTGGTGCTCCAGTCTTGGACTAGGGGCTTGGTGGAGCGCGCGGAGACCAGCGGATGGTCCCCGGCGATTGGATTTCGATGTCGAGCGCGGTTGCTCCGCGCTCATCGAGCAGACGCACAGTCCTTCCCGACTGCAACAGCCGCCGGCGCGGCACCGCGACGCCTTCGAGCCTCAGCCCGCGCACCACACCACCGGCCATCTCGAGGGTGAAATGACCGGCGGGATCCTCTGCCGCGATCGTGACGACCGGCACCGAGCGGCTGGTGATTGCGGCGGCCCATCCTCCGCCGGCGTCGGCCCCCCGGACACCAACCAGCGCGATCAGGCTCATGGCGCACCAGGCCGGTGCGGATCGGGAATGCCGGGGCGCGACCCCTGCGAGCAGTCGTTGAATCCGGTTCGACAGGTGGCCGCCGGAACCGGCCATCGCGAGTACGCCCGATCCCGACCGAAGTTCCTCGAGGTGGACCAGTGCCCGGGCCAGGTCTGACGCCCGCCCCACCGCCCGCACGACGGCCTCGTCACAGCACTCCTCCCGCATCCGGTCCAGCTCGGCGCCGAGCAGCCATGCGGCGGGGTGGAACCAGTAAGCGGCCTGTACCACGCGCTGCAGCAGGTTGACCGCGAAATCCCGGCGCCGCAGGTGCACCAGCTCGTGCAGCAGCACGGCCTCCCGCTCGCGCGGCGTAAGCCGGGCTGCCAGCCCCGCCGGAATCATCAGGACGCCACGTCCCCATCCAGCCACGAACGGTCCGGGGATGATCGCCGATTCGCGCACCGCCGGAGCCACCCGCAATCCTGCCGCCGCGAGCGCCTCCGCCGAGGGGCAGAGGTGGGGCGGCGCGGGTCGGGCCGCACGGATGAGGCGGTGCAGCCGCCAGGCGCCGGCGGCGAGGTGGACCAGGATCGCCAGCGCCCCGGCGCTCCAGATGATGACCAGCCAGGGCAGCGGCGGGCGCAGCCGGTCGGTCAGCGCTGACACTGGCCAGGACGGGGCAGCCGCGGCAGCCAGGCCCGCCAGTCGCACACCGAGCGCCTGGTCGGCGATGAAGAGAGTGACGGGCAGCGAGAGTGCCACGAGGAGCAGCGTGCCCAGCGTCAGCCGGTAGCGCACATCCGCTGCTGCCGAGGCGAGGTACCGCCGGGCAATCAGGAACGCCGCCAGGATTGCCAGGCCCTGGCCCAGTACGGCGGCGGCGGTCCACCACAGCAGCAGCGGAGTATCGATCAGCTGACGGATCATTTCTGTCTGTCCTCCGCCTCCAAATCGTCGATCAGCGCCCGAAGCCGCCTCAATTCTTCCGGCGTGGCCCGCTTGGCTCCCAGGGCGTGCATGGCGAGACTCGCGGCCGATCCTTCAAAGCTCCGGTCGATCAACTGGCGGACCACGCCCTGCACGGTCGTGGCTTCCGGCTCGGTGGCCCGGAAGATGTGCTGGCGCCCGGTTTCGTCGCGCACCACCAGCCCCTTGGCGTGCAGGTTCTGCATCAGCTTGAGCGAAGTCGTGTAGCCGGTCCCGCCGTCGGCATACAGCTCCTCGTGCACCTGGCGCACGGTCGAGGGTCCACGACTCCACAGCACCCTCAGCACCTGCAGTTCGGCGTCGGTCGGCAACGGGCGGGTTCGGCTCACACAGGCTCCAGTACGATATGCGTCGTAATCTCTACGATGCTTGTCGTACTGTCAAGGTCGCGGCGGGTCCGCCCTCTCGCGCCGGGTTCCGGAAGGGGTAGATTGGCCTGTCCCCTCGCCCTGAGATTCCGGATGCGCATAGCAGTTCCCCTGGAGACCGCCGCCCGGGAGCGCCGGGTTGCGCTGGTACCCGATACGGTCGGCCGCCTGGTCAAGGCCGGCCGGCAGGTCGTGGTGCAGCGCGGCGCCGGCTTCGCGGCCGGCTTCCCTGACGCCGACTATGAAGCCAAAGGTGCCACCCTGGCCGCCGATTTCGCCGCCACCGTGCGTGATGCGGACGTGGTGCTCAAGGTCCGCAAGCCCACACTCGAGGAGGCGGGCGGGCTCAAGCCCGGCACGCTGCTCATCTCTTTCCTGCCGGTCGCCGACAGCGCGGATCTGCTGGCCAGACTGGCGCAGGGACAGGTGACGGCGCTCAGCATGGAAAAGGTGCCCCGGATAACCCGGGCCCAGGCGATGGACGCCCTTTCCTCCCAGGCCAATCTTGCCGGCTACCAGGCGGTCCTGCTCGGCGCCACACAGATGAGCAAGATCCTTCCCATGATGACGACGGCCGCCGGCACCATTGCGCCAGCCAAGGCATTCGTGATCGGCGCCGGCGTGGCAGGGCTCCAGGCCATAGCCACGGCGCGACGGCTGGGCGCCGTCGTCTCTGCCTTCGACGTCAGGCCGGTGGTGCGCGAACAGGTCCAGTCGCTGGGAGCGAGTTTCGTCGAGGCAGAGCAGGTGAGTGCGGAAGGGCAGGGCGGCTACGCCCGTGAGCTCGCGGAGGAGCAGCAGCGCCAGGTGCTGGTGGCCATCGGCCGCCACATCAAGGACATGGATCTGGTCATCAGCACCGCCGCGATTCCGGGCAAGCCGGCGCCGAGGCTCATCACCGAATCGATGGTCCAGGGCATGCGCCCCGGCGCCGTGATCGTCGATCTCGCCGCCGAGACGGGAGGCAACTGTGTCCTCACCAAGCCGGGCGAAACGGTGGTGGTGGCCGGGGTCACCATCGCGGGACCGCTGAACCTCGCCTCGTCGGTCCCGCTCCACGCCAGCCAGATGTACAGCCGCAACCTGCAGACTATCCTCGACCACCTCACCACCAAGGAAGGCGCGCTCTCGGTTGACCTGGCCGACGAGATCACCGGCGCCATGGTGGTGGTCCACGCCGGCTCCGTGAGGACCTGATGAACGCCACCGCTGTGATCGAGCTCTACGTCTTCGTGCTGGCCGGCTTCGTCGGCTTCCTGGTCATCACCCGGGTGCCGCCGCTGCTGCACACGCCGCTCATGTCCGCCACCAATGCGATCTCGGCCATTTCCCTGGTGGGCTCGCTGGTGGCGGCCGGTGCCGACCGCAACACCGTCAGCACCATTCTCGGCTTCATCGCGGTCACCTCGGCCACGATCAACGCCGTCGGTGGATTCATCATCACCGACCGGATGCTCAAGATGTTCCGGCACCAGCCCACGGAGCCCGCCAAGCCGGAGGCCGGCAAGTGAGTCGCGAGCTCTTCGTCCAGGCCACCTACATGGTGGCCTCCATCCTGTTCATCCTGGGGCTCCGCAGCCTCACCAAGACCGACAGCGCCCGCCGCGGCATGCAGCAGGCCGCCCTTGGCATGCTGGTGGCGGTGGTGGGCACGCTGCTGCATCACGATATCGTCCGCTACGACTGGATCATCGCCGGGCTGGTGCTGGGTTCGATCCTGGGCTATCCGCTCGGCGTCTATGTGCCGATGACCGCGATGCCGCAGCGGATCGCCATCTCCCACCTGTTCGGCGCGCTGGCCGCCACGCTGGTCGGTGTGGCCGAGTATTACACCCGGATTCACAACGGCGCGGAAATTCCTGCGGCCGAGATGGCCGCGCTGGGTTTCGAAGTGCTGTTCGGTGCCCTCACGATCAGCGGCAGTTTCATGGCCTTCGGCAAGCTGCAGGAGTTCATCACCGGCAAGCCGGTGACGTATCCCGGCCAGAACTTCATGAACATCGGAATCTTCATTGCCGCGCTGGGCATCTTCGGGTACCTGGTGGTCAATCCGGGGCACCCGGCGCTGTTCTACACGATGGTGGGGCTGGCGCTGCTGTTCGGCTTCCTGCTCGTACTGCCCATCGGCGGCGCCGACATGCCGGTGGTCATCTCGCTCATGAATTCGTACGCGGGCCTCGCCTCGTCGGCCACGGGCTTTGCCATCGGCAACAACGTACTGATCATCGCCGGCGCGCTGGACGGGGCCTCGGGCTTCATCCTGTCGATCATCATGAGCAAGGCGATGAACCGCTCGTTCGGGAACATCCTGTTCGGGGCGTTCGGCAGCGCACCGGCGGCCGGGAGCGCCAAGTCGGTCGAGGGCCTCACGGTCCAGGCGGTCACGGCTGAAGACGCGGCGCTGCGGCTGGCGTACGCCCGCCTGGTGATCGTGGTGCCGGGCTACGGCCTCGCGGTGGCGCAGGCCCAGCACCAGGTGCGCGAGCTGGCCGAGCTGATCGAGAAGAACGGGGGCGAGGTCAAGTACGCGATCCATCCGGTTGCGGGGCGAATGCCGGGCCACATGAACGTGCTGCTGGCCGAGGCCAACATCCCGTACGACAAGCTCAAGGACATGGACGAGATCAACCACGAGTTTCCCAACTGTGATGTGGCGCTGGTCATCGGCGCCAATGACGTGGTCAATCCCGCGGCCCGCAACGACAAGTCGAGCCCGATCTACGGCATGCCCATCCTGGACGTGGACAAGGCGCAGAGCGTCATCGTGATGAAACGCTCGATGAACCCCGGCTTTGCCGGGATCGAGAACGAGCTATTTTACCTGCCCAAGACCCAGATGCTTTTCGGTGACGCGAAATCGTCGCTCACCCGGCTGGTCGCCGAGATCAAGAACGGGTAGGCGGAACCCACTTCCGGAGCGGAGTCCCATGCGAAGCAAGCAGCAGGTTGGCGGGCTGGTCCTGGCGGCGCTCTGTACCATCGCGATGCCGTCCGTGGCGCGGGCCCAGAATGCGTGCGGCAAGGAATGGAAGATCCCGGCGGTGGGCAGCTGGGCCGAATGGTCCGGGAAGGAAGGGAAGACCAGGCTGTCCGTGATCGACCAGGAGGACAAGGCCGGCAAGACGCTCTACCGGGTGGAAGTGGGCAACGGCGGCAACGTGATGCAGATGGTGGTGCCCGCCTTCCCCTGGGAGATCGACCAGGTCGAGGAAATGGTGATGCAGCGACCCGGCCAGGCGCCGATGAAGATGTCGGGGCAGATGCTGCAGATGATGCGGTCCCACATGCCGGCAAACAACGGCGGACCGGGGGACCTGGCGAAGAAGTGCGCGGCGATGAAGGTGGTGGGCGAGGAGTCGATCACCGTTCCCGCCGGCACGTTCAAGGCCACCCACCTCAAGAACGACACCGGCGACGAGGTGTGGGCCAGCGCGGATGTCCCGTTCAGCGTGATCAAGTACAGCGGCAAGGAGGGCCAGACGCTCCTGACCGCCACGGGCAAGGATGCCAAGACGGCGCTCACCGGGACGCCGACCGAGATGCAGATGGGTATGCCGCGCCAGTAGCGGCGCGCCCAGGGAGGCTGCCATCGACCGGGTGCCGGCGCTGCCGGCACCCGGTCGTGTTTTCAGGCGGGACCCGGCCAGGGACGAGAGGCGATCGCGGTATGGCTATCGATGTAGTCCTGCGCCTCGCGATAGTTCCGGTCCGAATCCGCTTTCCAGGCCGCGGGCATGTTGGCGCGGAACCACTCGGCCGTCAGCGGCGTTTCTCCGGTGCCCCGGTGGGTGGCCAGCACCTCGCCGAAGAACAGCGTCGAATACCCCGTATCCATGGCGTTGAGTACCCGGCACTCGAAGGCGGCATAGCAGTCCGCCAGCAGCGGGACCTGCTCGAGACCGGGGCGGTGAGGCACATCGGCCAGCTTGTCCTGCTTCCGTCCCGACACGAACCCCAGCTGGTGGACCAGTTCGAGCTGGCCCTGGTGCAGCAGATGAACGGTCAGGCGGCCGCTCTTCCAGATGTATTCGTGGCTCAGGTGCCAGCGATGGACATATACCGAGAGCCTCGGGACCCGCGGGGAAATCGACGCGCGGATCGCGGCGTCGGAGATCATCCCGTTGCTCTTGCCCTGCCAGTGCGAGGTGATGGCCACCAGGGGCGAGGCGAAAATCCGGAGAAGCTCGTAGGCGGGTGTGGTTTCCATCGCAGTGTCCGGAATCAGTGGGACGGGAGCCGCGCAGCGGCCGGCAACGGGCCGGAAGGTAACCGTCCGCTGGATGGGCGCGGGACTGGTGACTCAAAATGGTTCATAACTGAAACAACCCAAGCCCGTGTGCCGCTTAAGGCGTTCTCGCGCATCTATGTAAGGGCGACCAGACAAGGCGGAAATGGAGAGGAAGCGGCCCTGGCTGAAATTCAGGCCATTCTTGTGAATAACTTCGCAAGGTCGCTTGTGACACAGAGTTAGCTAAACCATTGATTTTTAGTGATTTAGGTGTATATTGCACGCGCTTTTCCGGACTGCCTCGGCGGCAGTGCCGACGTTCAGCCAAAGGAGGGCCGAATAGTGAAAGTGACTCCGCGCTCCAAGCGCCGCGCGGTTCGGCCGACCCCGATCGCCAAGGCGGTCGATGAGGGTCGCGAAAGTCTCGATCTGTATCTCGACGAAATCAGCCGGGTCCCCCTGTTGAATCGCGAAGAGGAGATGGCTCTCGCGCGCAAGGCGTTCAGGGGCAACGTGGCCGCCCAGGAAAAACTGGCGCGGCATAACGTCCGGTTCGTAGTCAGTGTGGCGAAGAAGTTCCAGAATCGCGGTGTGCCGCTGGTCGATCTCATCGGCGAGGGCAACCTCGGCCTCATGACCGCGGCGCGGAAGTTCGATCCCGATCGCGGCGTGAAGTTCATTTCCTACGCCGTGTGGTGGATCCGCCAGGCGGTGCAGGCCGCCATCGCGCGCCATGGGCGCCCGGTGCGGGTACCGCTCAATCGGACGGCGGACCTGAGCCGGCTGGGGCGCACCACGACCCTGCTCAAGGACAAGCTGGGCCGGATGCCGACCACCGAGGAGCTGGCACGCGCCACGGGACTGACCGTCGAGGCCGTGCGCTCGCTCAGCGCGCTCAACACCGAAGCCGTGCGGCTGGATCATCCGACCCGCGACGGTGATTCGAGCGAACGGATCGAGCGGTTCTCGGCGCTTGACCAGGAAGGCACCGACGCCGCCACGATCGCCAACAGCCAGACCCGGGATATCGAGGCTGCGCTGGCGGCGCTGCCGCCCCGCGACGCCAAGGTGCTGCGGCTGTATTTCGGCCTCGAAGACGGCAATAGCCGCACCCTCGAGGAGATCGGCCGGATGATGGGCGTGACCCGCGAGCGGATCCGTCAGCTCCGGGACCGTGCCCTGACCCGGCTCCGCGAAGGCGAGACCGGCGAGCGGCTGAAGGACTTGGTCGCGTAACGGCCATAAGCCTTAAGCCATAAGCCTTAAGCAAAACGAAAGCCCCCGACGCTCAGGCGTCGGGGGCTTTCAATTTCAGGCCCTCGTCTCTCGTCTCTAGCCTTTCGACGCCAGGAACATCCGCAGCACCCGCTGCAGGATGCCACCGTGGCGGTAGTAGTCGAGTTCGACCTGCGAGTTGAGCCGTACGACCGCCGGGAACCTCGTCTCCTTCCCGTCTTCGGCCCGGGCGGTCACCTGCACGGTGCCTCCGGGGGTGAGTCCCTGAGCGATTCCGGAGATGCTGATGGTCTCCCTGCCCGTCAGGCCGAGCGAGGCCCTCGTGGTGCCGGGCTGATACGCCAGCGGCAGCACGCCCATGCCGACGAGGTTGCTGCGATGGATTCGCTCATAGCTCTCGGCGATCACGGCCTTCACACCGAGCAGGGCGGGGCCCTTGGCGGCCCAGTCGCGGCTGGAGCCGGTGCCGTACTCTTTCCCGGTCAGGATCACCAGCGGCGTCCCCTCGGCGATATACCGCATGGCCGCGTCGTAGATTGAAATCACCTCGCCGGTGGGGAAGTGCACCGTCCAGTTCCCCTCCTTGTCGGGCACCAGCGCGTTCTTGATCCGCACGTTGCCGAACGTGCCGCGCATCATCGTCTCGTGGTTGCCCCGCCTGGCGCCGAAGGTGTTCCAGTCGGGCTGCTCGACCCCGTGCTCCTTGAGATAGCGGGCGGCCGGGCCGTTCTTCGGGATCGAGCCGGCGGGGGAGATGTGGTCGGTCGTCACCGAATCGCCCAGCACGGCCAGTACCCGTGCGCCACCGATGTCCTTGAGCGGCCCGGGCTCGGGCGGCAGGTTCTTGAAGAAGGGCGGTTCCTGGACGTAGGTGGAGGCGGCATCCCACGCGTAGCGGCTCCCTTCCGGGACCGGCAGGTCGCGCCAGGCCTTGTCGCCCTCGAAGACGGTGCTGTACTGCCGGCGGAAGAGCTCGGGCTTGAGGACAGAGGCCATTGTGGCGTTGACTTCCTCGGGGCCGGGCCAGAGGTCCTTGAGGAAGACCGGCTTGCCATCTTTGCCCGTGCCGAGTGGCTCGGTGGCCAGGTCGATGTCGACGCGGCCGGCGAGGGCGAAGGCCACCACGAGCAAGGGGGAGGCGAGGTAGTTGGCCCGCACCAGTGGATGCACCCGGGCTTCGAAGTTCCGGTTGCCGGAGAGCACTGCGGCGGTCACCAGCGCGTGATCTTCGATGGCCTTGGTGATCTCGTCGGGCAGCGGGCCGCTGTTGCCGATACAGGTGGTGCACCCGTACCCCACCACATTGAAGCCCAGCTGTTCGAGGTAGGGAAGAAGGCCTGCGCCGGTCAGGTAGTCGGTGACGACCCGGGAGCCGGGCGCCATCGACGTCTTGACCCCCGGTCTCGGACGGAGCCCCTTCTCGACCGCCTTTTTCGCCAGCAGGCCGGCCCCCACCATCACGGAGGGATTGGAGGTGTTGGTGCAGCTCGTGATGGCCGCGATGACGACCGAGCCGTCCCGCAGTTCGCAGTTCTCGCCGTTGACCACGGCGTGGGCCACGGCCGGAGCATCGGCGACCGCGCTGCCGCCGCCGCCCCCCTCATTGATCCAGCGGGAGTAGTTGGCCTGGGCCAGCTCGCGCCGCGGCGCGGGCACCGAGGGCGTCATCAACTCGGGGAGCGCCACCTGGAAGTTCCGCTTGAGCTCGGTGAGTGCTACCCGGTCCTGCGGCCGCTTGGGCCCGGCCAGGCTGGGCACCACAGTGCCGAGGTCGAGTTCCAGGGTGCTGGTGAATTCGGGATCCGGCGTCTGGTCGGTGCGGAAGAGAGCCTGCTCCTTGCAATACCGCTCGACCCGCTCCACACTGTTGCGGTCCCGGCCGGTGCGCTCCAGGTAGCGCAGGGTCTCCTGGTCGACCGGGAAGAAGCCCATCGTGGCGCCATACTCCGGCGCCATGTTGGCGATGGTGGCGCGGTCTGCGAGGCCGAGGCTCGACAGGCCCGGCCCGAAGAACTCGACGAACTTGTCCACCACCCCCTTCTTGCGCAGCATCTGGGTAGCGGCGAGGACCAGGTCGGTCGCGGTGGTCCCGGTGGGAAGCTTGCCGGTGAGCTTCATCCCGATCACTTCCGGGATCAGCATGAAGTAGGGCTGGCCCAGCATCACGGCTTCGGCCTCGATGCCGCCCACCCCCCAGCCCAGAACGCCCAGGCCGTTAATCATGGTGGTATGCGAATCGGTGCCCACCACCGTATCGGGATATGCCGTGAGCTCCCCGTGCTGGGGCCGGAGCTGGATGAGCGGCGAGAGATATTCGAGATTGACCTGGTGAACGATGCCCATGCCGGGCGGGACCACTCGGAAATCACGGAAGGCGCGCTGGGCGAACTTGAGCAGCTGGTAGCGTTCCCGGTTGCGCTCGAATTCGAGCGAGACGTTCCGGCTCTCGGCGTCCGCCGTACCGTAGAAATCGACCTGGACCGAATGGTCGATGACCAGATCGCAGGGCACGATGGGGTTGATCAGGTCCGGATTGCCTTTCATCCGGGCCATCGCATCACGCATCGCGGCCAGGTCCACCACGCAGGGCACGCCGGTGAAGTCCTGCAATACCACCCGTGCGGGCATGAACGGGATCTCGCTCGGCCCGGCCGGCTTCGCCGACCAGGTGGCCAGGGCCCGGACGTGCTCGTCCGTCACGATGCCGCGGCCGGCGAAGCGCAGGGCATTCTCGAGCAGGACCCGGATCGAGAACGGCAGGCGGTCGAGCTGGCCCACCCCCGCCCGGGCCAGGGCGGGAAGAGAAAACACGGTGGCCCGATCGGATCCGAAGTCGATCGTGGTCCGGGCGCCGAACGGATTGGGAGACTGGGAAGCCATGCGAATGCCTGAGCTCGGGGGTCTGAGGTTCACGGGTATTATAAGCCGGCGCGGCGCGCGGGGGAGCACCGGGTGCTGATGGCCTTCGTGACCCCCCGAGCCATCGACCGGAGTGATGCCGGCCTCACCTTCGACTGGGACGGGGCGGGCCACACTGGCTTTTTCCCGGCCCGGGTGCTCCGCCTGTCGTGTCCCTGCGCGGAATGCGTCGAGGAGATGACCGGGCGACCGCTGCTCGACCCGGGCCGGGTGCCGGACGATATCCGGCCGCTCTCGATGGCCCTGGTGGGCGCGTACGGGCTCCGCATCAACTGGAGTGACGGACACGGCGCTGGGATCTACACCTTTGAACGGCTCCGGGCCCACTGTCCCTGTCCCGCCTGCCGCACCGGACGCCGGGAGTAGCGATGTTCGCCCACCGCTACTGGATCTGGATCTGGTACGGCATCCTGGCGCTGGGGGTGATCGGCCTGGTGGCGGCGGTGCAGTGGGGGCGGCAAACCAACTGGAGAAACCTGGACGAGGTCCTGCGCGGAGTCGGAACGATCCTGGCCTCCATCGGGATGCTCCTGCTGCTGTACCAGGTCGCCGGGCTCCTCGGATATGCCCTGCTGGTCCTCGCGCTGGTCACCTTCGTGGCGGCGTTCATCTGGGGGCGGCGCATCGAGGCCAGCAAGAAAAAGCAGGCCCATCTGCGCTGAGTCGTTTCCGGCAGGGCTTGCGCCGGGCGGTACGAGGCATCATTCCTCTGATAGCCCATCCGGCCGAGGAGGCGCCATGATCCACCATCACCACAGCTGGCCCGGTGAAGGGCTCGATGCCGGGCTGCTGGGCGGCACCACGGTAGCCGTCTGGTTTCTGCTCAAGGATCTCCTGGCGGGGCACCCGCTCCGCACGCCGAGCATCCTGGGCCAGCTGCTGCTCAGTCCATCCCGCGCTCCCATCATCGCCCCGTCCGATTTCGGAGCCGTCGTCGTCTATACCGCTGCCCACTTCCTGGCCTTCGTGCTGTTCGGCCTGCTGGCTTCCTGGCTCATCCGATTCGGTGTACTTCACTCACTGGCCCGCTTCGCGATGCTGGTCCTGCTGGTCGTGTTTGAATTCTTCTTCTTCGTGGTGACGCAGTCATTCTCGGACAGCGTCGGTCAATTCTTTCCGGCCTTCTGGGTCCTGAGCGGCAATCTGCTGGCGGCCGGCGTCATGGGCGCCTATTTCTGGCGGCGCCACCCGGCACTCCGGCGGGCCATCGGACGCGAGCCGCTGGGGGCCTGACCGGCTCGCGCACCCCGCGGAGCAAAACGGCCCCGAACGGAGTAGCTTGAGGGCCCCATGATCCGCGGGTTGCCCGTGCCGTACTGTCGTCGCCTTTCCCGGCTTGTCCTGCCGACCCTTTTCCTTCTTCCCAGTCTGCTGCACGCCCAGCTCGAGGCCCCTTCCACCGGAGGGGCCGTCGCCGTGGCCCAGGAGCTCCGGATGCTGGGGCACGACAAGCGGGTCCTCATGATCGGGGCACACCCGGACGACGAGGACACCGAGCTGCTGACGCTGCTGGTGCGCGGACTCGGCGTGGAAGCGGCCTACCTCTCGCTCAACCGGGGAGAAGGTGGCCAGAACCTGATCGGCCCGGAGTTGGGGGAGGGGCTGGGGATTCTGCGCACGGAGGAGCTGCTCGCGGCCAGGCGACTCGATGGCGCGCGGCAATACTTCACCCGGGCGTACGATTTCGGCTTCTCGAAGAATCTGACGGACACCTGGGCCCACTGGCCCAAAGACTCCGTGCTCAAGGACGTGGTGCGGATCGTCCGCCGGTTCCGGCCCCAGGTCATCGTTTCGATCTTCCACGGCACTCCTGCCGACGGTCACGGTCAGCACCAGGCGGCCGGCTGGGCGGCCCAGGAGGCCTTTCGCGTCGCAGGCGATCCCTCGCGCTTTCCCGAACTCGCCACCGAGGAGCACCTCGCGGCGTGGTCCCCGGCCAAGCTGTATCGCAACGCCCGGTTCGACACCACCGGCACGAATCTGCGTCTCGACAGCGGGGCGCTCGACGAAGTGGTGGGTCAGACCTATCACCAGATCGCGATGCGCGGCCGCAGCCTGCACCGCTCGCAGGACATGGGCCAGCTGCAGGGGATGGGACCGTCGGAATCCCGGCTGGTGCTCTGGGTGGACCGGACCGGCGCCGGTCAGGGCGGGCTGTTCGCCGGCGTGGACACCGTCCTCGGACCCTTGGCTGGAAGACAAGGCGGCAGCGGCAGTGATGGCGCTCCCTTTGCCGAGGCACTGGAGCGCTATGTCTCGCTGGTCGGCTCCGTGCAACATCCGGCCGCACCTCTTTCCAACCGGGAACTGGCGGATCGCCTCCGCCAGGCGGGCGGGACGCTCGACCAGGTGCAGTCGGCCTGCGCGCAGTCGAACTGCCTCCGGGGCGAACTGGGGACGGCGCTGGCCGATCAGCGGCGCCACCTCGATCGCGCGCTGATCAGTGCCGCGGGCATCCTGGTCGACGACCTGGCGGATGATGACCGCGTGGTCCCCGGATCCGTCCTCAACTCGACGCTGACGGTTCGCAATGCCGGCGGCGATACGGCGTGGGTCTGTCCTGCCCAGGACGCGATGCGGGCCGACAGCGGAGCGAAACCGGTGCGGCTGCTCCCCGGAGAGGCGACGGGGTGGAGCGTCTCCTACCGGCCCGGGCTGAACCAGCCCTTGAGCCAGCCCTACTTTCTCGAGCGTCCCCGCCTCGGCGATCTGTATTCCTGGCCCGCGGGGAGTGAGGAGCATCTGCCGGGGGTTCCGTTCGAGCGGCCCATGCAGTCGGGTGTCGTGCTGCTCTACGGGCGCAGCGATAGCTGCGGCGCCGGCGCACTGGCGGTGCGCGAGACGAGCCTTCGCACCAACGACCAGTCCCGCGGGGAAGTGCGGCACCCCATCTGGCTGGTGCCACGCGTGGACGTCACCCTCGACCCCGCCTCGCTGGCCTGGCCACTGACCCCGGGCTCACCGCGCCGATTCAGCGTGACGCTGATCTCGAATTCACGCGATTCGACGTCCGGCACCGTCGGTCTCGAAGTCCCGCCCGGATGGACCGCGCCCGAAGCCCGCCCCTTCACCCTCGATCACGAACAGCAGCGGGTCACCCAGGTGTTCGAGCTGCGACCGCCGGCCGGCGCGGCGCCGGGCGTGGTCCAGATCCGGGCCGTGGCCAGCGACCGGGCGGGCCACCGCTTCGATGTCGGCCAGGTCACGGTGGACTACGCGCACATTCACCCCCGGGTCCTGCTGCAGCCCGCCCTGGCGCGAGTCACGCTGGCGCCGATTGCCCTGCCAAAGGTGGCGCGCATCGGATACATCAGGGGCGCGGCCGACCGGGTGCCGGAAGCGCTGACCGGCGCCGGATTCCCGATCGAGCTGCTGGGCCGCGAGGCCCTCGAGAAGGGTGATCTCTCGCGCTACACCGCGATCGTGATCGGCCCGCGAGCCTATGAGACCGACACGGCACTGGTGCGCAACAACGCGCGCCTGCTGGCCTACGCCCGCGCGGGCGGCCTCGTGCTGATCCAGTATCAGCAGCACATCTGGTTCAACGGCGGCTTCGCTCCATTCCCCGTCACGGTCGGCGGGCAGCCGCTTCGCATGACGAGTGACAGCGGCCCGGGTTCGAAGAACCTTCCGGCCGGACCTCCGATCAGCCACGACCGGGTCACCGACGAGACGGCGCCGGTGCGGCTGCTCGATCCGCGCTCGCCGCTGTTCCAGAGCCCCAACCGGATCAGCGGGTCCGACTGGGACGGCTGGATCCAGGAGCGGGGCCTCTACTTTGCCCGGAGCTGGAGTTCCGAGTGGAAACCGGCGCTGGAAACCCACGATCCGGGTGAGGCCCCGCTCGAAGGAGGCCTGCTGGTCGCCAGGATGGGGAAGGGCACCTTCGTCTATACCGGACTGAGTTTCTTCCGCCAGCTGCCGGCCGGCGTGCCGGGCGCGTTCCGGCTCTTTGCCAACCTGCTGGCACTCGCCGAGCCGGCCCGGGGAGGCACCACGCCTTGAGCAGCGGGTCGCGGGTCCGCTGTCCCGGACTCGTCGCATGGCTGGGTGGGGTCCTGCTCCTCGCGGGCTGCGCCCGCGATCATCGCACGCCGGTGACGGTCTATTCGCCGCACGGCCGGGAGCAATTGCAGTTGCTGGAAAAGGCTTTCGAAGCGGAAAACCCGGACATCGACGTGCGCTGGCTCGACCTCGGCAGCCAGGAGATTCTCGACCGGCTGCGGTTCGAGAAGGTGAATCCGCAGGCGGATGTCTGGTTTGGCGGGCCGACCACGATTTTCGACCGGGGTGTGGCCGAGTCGCTGCTGGCGCCCTACCGGCCCAGCTGGGCGGGACATGTGGGGCCGGACGGAGTCGGGCCCGCCGATCTCTATTTTCCGCTGTACCGGACGCCGACGGTCATCGCGTACAATGAGCGGCTGGTTGCGAAGGACGAGGCGCCGGCCGACTGGGACGAAATCCTCGAGCCTCGCTGGCGCGACCAGGTCATCATCCGCGACCCGGTGGCCAGCGGCACCATGCGGGCGATCTGGGGCTACATCGTCGAGCGGAGCCTGTCCCGGAGCGGCGATACCGCCGAAGCCATGATGTGGTTCCGCCGCCTCGATGGACAGACGCGGACCTACACGCTCAACCCCGCGGTGCTCGTCGCCAAGCTTTCCCGCGGCGAAGGGTGTGTAACGCTGTGGGACCTGCCCGATATCCTGATCAGCCGGAGCCAGGGGATGCCGTTCGGATACCACTTCCCCCGGAGCGGATCGGTCGTGATCGACGACGCGATCGGACTGGTGCGGGCCTCGCGACACGCGGCGGCCGCGCAGCGATTCATCGACTTCGTAGGCGAGCAGAAGGCGTTGCTGCTGACGGCCCGTGAGGTGTACCGGCTGCCCGCCCGCCAGGACCTGCCTGCCGACTCGGTGCCGCCGTGGGTGGCGGAGGTGGAGCGGGACATGAAGGTGGCCCCGATGGATTGGCCGCTCCTGGCCAGGCAGGGTGGCGAGTGGATGGGATACTGGGACCAGCATGTGCGAGGGACGGGAATGAAGATGAGAGGTGACCGGTGAAAGGTGAGGGGGAAGCCGCGGCGGCATTCCTGCGGCTCGAATCGCTGAGCAAGCGATTCGGCTCCTTTGCCGCGGTCGATGGGCTCTCGCTCGCCCTGGCGCGGGGAGAAACGCTGGCCCTGCTCGGGCCGAGCGGCAGCGGCAAGAGCACCACGCTGCGGCTGCTTGCCGGGTTCGATCGCCCTGATGGCGGGCGGATCGTGGTGGACGGGGAGGATCTCACTGCCGTGCCGCCGGCCGCTCGCCGCTTCGGCATGGTGTTCCAGCACTACGCCCTCTTTCCTCATCTCGACGTGGGGCAGAACGTAGCCTTCGGCCTCGAGTCGCTGGGTGTCCGCGGCGAAGCGCTGGGGCGGCGGGTGGCCGCGGCTCTTGCGCTGGTGGATCTGGACGGGTTCGAGCGCCGCGAGGTGGGGGCACTTTCCGGCGGCCAGCAGCAGCGGGTGGCGCTGGCCCGGGCGCTCGCCCCCGAGCCACGGGTGCTGCTGCTCGATGAGCCGCTCTCCAACCTCGACCCGACCCTGCGCGAGCGGACCCGGGGCGAGATCCGCAGCCTCGTGCACCGCCTCGGGATGACCACCATCATCGTGACTCACGAGCAGGAAGAGGCGTTCGACCTGGGAGACCGCATCGCGGTGCTCCGGGGCGGCGTGCTGCAGCAGGTCGGCACTCCAGACGAACTGTATGGCGCGCCGAGCAACGCCTTCGTGGCGGGGTTCGTGGGCCGGGTCAGTACCCTGCAGGCGCGGATTGTGTCGCTGGATGACGGCGCGACCTGCCTGCAAGTCGAGGGAGCCACCTGGCGTCTCGGGCGGGAGGCGGCGGATCCTCCCGACCGGCGGGCAGGACAGGAAGTCGTGCTGTACCTCCGGCCCGAGTCACTCCGGATGGTTTCGGCGTCCGAAGGTCTCCTGGCCGCCACCGTTTCCGAGCGACGGTTTACCGGGGCGCAGGCCTTCTTCCGCCTGCGGACGGACCGGGGCACACAACTCGAAGTCGTGGCCGAGCCTCGGGCGGCGGAGGTGGGGCAGCGGGTGGGCGTGCTGCCGGCGGATCGCGGCATTCATCTCTTCGGCGCGGGATCCTCGTGAGGCGCGTCCGGATGCCCTGGCTGGCGATGGGCCTCATCGCGCTGCTGGGCTGGCTCGTCGTCTATCCGCTCGTGCTCGTGGGGCTCAGCGCCGTCCGCGGCGACGCGGGGTGGACGCTCGAGTTTGTTCGTGCGGTGCTCAAGCGACCGACCGAAATTTCCGCCATCTGGAACAGCCTCTGGCTCTCGCTCGCCAGCGCCCTCCTGGCGGCGCTGATCGGCCTGCCGCTCGCCGGCCTCTTTGCGCTGGTCGAATTTCCCGGGCGCCGGGTGCTTGGTGCCCTGATCGCCCTCCCGGTGGTGATGCCACCGCTGGTGGGCGTAGTGGCCTTCCTCTTCCTGTTCGGCGAGAGCGGCTTCATTGCCCGGCTGGTGCAGGCCGTGTTCGGTCTCGAGCAGCCGCCCTGGCGCCTCGAGGGGGCGTGGGCGGTGCTGCTGGTCCATGCCTACGCCTTCTACGGCTACTTCTATCTGCTCGGCCGGGCGGGCCTGGCGGGACTGGACCGGTCCCTGCTGGAAGCCGCTGCGGCGCTCGGCGCCGACCGCAAGCGGACGCTGCTCCGGGTCGTGGCGCCGCTGCTCCGGCCGACGCTGGTGGGCGCCGGGCTGCTGGTCTTCCTCAGTTCGCTGGCGTCGTTCAGCGCGCCCTACATCTTCGGCGGCGGCTTCCGGGTCATGCCCACCCAGATCGTGGCGACCCGCCTCAACGGCGACGATGGCGTGGCGATGGTCGAGACCACGATCCTCACCCTGATTGCACTGGCGGGACTCTGGATCGCCAGCCGGCTCGAGGGGCGGGCGGTGCTGACGGGCGGATCCAAGGGAGGGGCGCCGGCGCGCACCACGCCGGGCACGCCTGGCCGGCGCCGGGCGATTGCCCTGCTGGCGTGGGCGGTGGCGGTGGTTCTGCTGCTGCCCCACGCCACGCTGCTCCTCCTGTCGTTCGTCCCCGCGGGCACCTGGACGGTCGAAACGCTTCCCCCGGTCTATACGTCAGGCAACTACCGGGCCCTCCTGACCGAACCGGAGCGGCTCCGCCCATTGCTCACCAGCTGCTGGATGGCCATCGTCGCCACCGGCGCCGCGATGCTGATCTCGGTGACGTCGGGTATCGCCTCGGTGCGCCGGCGGCTGCCCGGCGGCCGTGTCATCGAAGCCCTGCTGGCCGTCCCCTGGGCCGTGCCCGGGACGGTGTTCGCCATCGCGCTGGCGGCCGTGTTCAGCGTCGACCGGCCGCTCGCGCTCCGTTTCATCCTGATCGGAACTCCTTGGCTGCTGCCGCTGGCCTACCTGATCCGCAACCTGCCGCTGGCCAGCCGGCCGGTCCTGGCGGGCTTCCGCGCCCTGGATCCCGCGCTCGACGAGGCGGCCGCGTCGCTGGGCGCCGGACGATGGCGCCGGCTGGGCCGGATCACCCTGCCGCTGATGGCACCGGCGCTCGCGGCCGGCGCCACCCTGGCGTTTGCCACTGCGCTGGGTGATTTCGTGACCTCGATCGTGCTGTACACCTACGATACCCGGCCCATTTCCCTGGAAATCCTCTCCAGTCTCCGCTCGTCCGACATCGGCGTGGCGGCGGCACTGGGGATGGTGCTCACGGTGCTGGCTGGCGTCGTCTTCGCCCTGGGCAATGAACGCCGGACGGTCAGCCAGTGAATCCTCCCGCCGCCAACGCGTCGCACTTCAAGAAACTGTCGGTCCTGATCGCCGTGGCCTTCGTGGACATGGTGGGGCTGATGATCGTGGTGCCGCTCCTCCCGTTCATTGCCACCGACCTCGGGGCTGATCCGGTGATGATCGGCCGGATGATCGCGGCGTTCTCCATCGCCCAGCTGCTGTCGGCTCCGCTCTGGGGGCGGGTTTCGGACCGCTATGGCCGGCGTCCCGCGCTGCTCATCGGCCTGACCGCGTCCACGGTGGCCTACGTGGTTTTCGGGCTGGCGCACACGATCTGGCTGCTTTTCCTGTCGCGGCTGGTGCAGGGAGCGGGCGGCGGCACCACCGGGGTGCTCAACGCCTACGTGGCCGACACCATCGAACCGGCGGAACGGGCCAAGGCGCTGGGATGGATTTCGGCGGCCACTTCGGCGGGCGTGGTCATCGGGCCGGCGATCGGTTCGGCCGCGGCGCATTTCGGCGCCGCAGCACCCGGCATCTTCGCCGCGCTGCTCTGCGCCACCAACGCCTTCTTCGCGTGGCGCTGGCTGCCCGAGTCCAAGTCGGCGCACACCGGCTCGCAGGAGCGCAAGCCAGTCTGGCACGCGGCGTGGGAGGTGCTGCGGCATCCGGGCGGCCGGGTCAATGCGCTGATCTGGATCTATGCGGGCGGGATGCTGGCCTTTACCTGCCTGACCGCCATCCTGGCGCTGCTGCTCAAGGATGAGTTCGCCATCACCGAGAGAACGGTGGGCTGGATCTATTCGTACATCGGTGTGCTGAGCGTGGTGATCCGGGGGGTGGCGCTGGGGCCCGCCATCCGCTTCTTCGGCGAGCTCCGGGGGATGCGGATCGGCATGCTGATCCTGATTACCGGCCTGCTCTGTTACCCGGCGGCGCAGCATTTCTGGCAGCTGCTGCTCATCATACCGCTGGTCCCGATCGGGACCGCCCTCGTCTTCCCCACGACGACATCGCTCATCTCCCGCTACTCCAACCCGTCCGAGACGGGGCTGGTGATGGGAGTGGCCCAGACGTACGGCGGCATTGCCCGGGCGGTTGCCCCCATCATTGCCACCTTCGTCTACCAGACGATCAGCCACGGCGCCCCCTTCTACCTCGGCGCGGGACTGGTCGCCCTCGTCGGCCTGATCGCGGTTAGATTGGAGCCTGCCCCCGTTGCGGGGCCGACTCCACTGGGAGACCGCGCCTGACCACTGCCGCTTCACCCGCCCGGGTCCCGAGCCCGGCCGATCTGTCCGCTGCGACCTGGCCCGATGTGGAGGCCCGGTATCAGGCGCTGCTCGACGCTCCCCTGGATCTCGGGAATGTCGAGTCGTGGCTGGCGGCCTGGTCCGCCTTTGAGGCGGCGCTGACCGAAGCGGCCGCGCTGGCCATGATCGCCTACACCTGCGATACGGCCGACGCCGCCAAGGAATCGGCCCACCTCCGCTTTTCCAGCGAAATCCTCCCCCGCGCCGATGAGCTGGGCGTGCGCCTGGCCGACCGGCTGCTGGCGCTCGGGTACACCACCCCGGGCACCGAGGAGATGATCCGCCGGTTCCGCACGGCCAGCGAGATTTTCCGGGAGGCGAACGTTCCCCTCTTCACGGAAGTGGAGCAGCTGGGAACGCAATACCAGAAGATTACCGGCGGCCTCACGGTCAACTGGGACGGCCAGGAAAAGACCCTGCCCGAGCTGCAGCCGTACCTGCAGAGTCCCGACCGCGCGATCCGCGAAAGGGCCTTCCGGCTCAGCATCCAGACCTACGTGAGCCGGCGCTCGGAGCTGGCCGGTCTCTTCGACCAGCTCTTCGGCCTGCGCCAGCAGATCGCCCGCAACGCCGGGTTCGCCGATTTCCAGGCGTACGCCTTCCGGGCCAAGTGCCGCTTCGACTATACCCCCGCGGACTGCCTCCGATTCCACGACGCCGTGGAGGAATTCGTCACCCCGGCCGTCGAGCGGCTGCATCAGCGGCGCCGGCAGAAGATGAAGCTCGAGCAGCTCCGCCCCTGGGACCTGGGCGCCGATCCACAGGGCCGGCCGGGTCTCACCCCGTTCCGCGAAGCAGGCCAGCTGATCGGCGGCGCAGGGCGGATCTTCGACCAGGTTTCTCCCGAACTGGGCGGCGAGTTCGCCACCATGGTGCGCGAGGAATTGCTCGACCTGGGCGCCCGGAAGGGCAAGGCGCCGGGCGGGTACTGCGAGACGCTCCACGCCCGCGGCCGCCCCTTCATCTTCATGAACGCCGTCGGCGTGGCGGACGACGTTTCGACGCTGCTGCACGAAGCGGGGCACGCCTTTCACGCCTACTCCGCGCATCAGCAGCCGCTGGTGTGGCAGCGCCAGCCCGGACTCGAGGCATGCGAACTGGCCTCGATGTCGATGGAACTGCTGGCGGCTCCCTATCTCGGGGTCGAACGCGGCGGGTTCTACAGCCCCGCGGATCTGGCCCGCGCACGCACCGAGCACCTGGAAGACATCCTCGTCACCCTCCAGCATGTGGCCTCGGTGGATGCGTTCCAGAGCTGGATCTACACCAGCGGTGAAGGGGGAGATGCCGCGGCACGGGACAAGGCCTGGCTCCGGATCCGGAGCCGCTTTGAGCGGGGCGTCGACTGGAGCGGCCTCGAAGCGGAGCGGGTGGGGCGCTGGTACCGCCAGCTCCACATCTTCCTGTATCCGTTCTATTACATCGAATACGGGATTGCCCAGCTCGGGGCACTCCAGGTCTGGCGGAACAGCCTCAGGGACCCGGTGGAATCGGTGCGCCGTTACCGCGGCGCGCTGGCGCTGGGCGCCACCAGGCCACTTCCCGAGATCTTCGCCGCGGCGGGAGCACAGTTCTCCTTCAAGCCCGAGCTGATGGGCCCGCTGGTGGAGCTGGTCGAGACCGAGCTGACCCGCTGGGACGGCGCACCCGAGCGCTGAGACGGGCGCCATTGCGCCCCTTACCCCCCGCGGCGACATTTGGCGCCACCCGGACCGTCCCCCATGGCCGGTTCCGCTGCGATCAACCCCCTGGAGCATACCGAATGGCGAAGGAAGAAGGGATTGAAATGGAAGGCGTGGTCACGGAAGTGCTGCCGGACCGCAATTACCGGGTCCTGCTGGAGAACGGCCACTCCATCCTGGCATACGCAGCGGGCAAGATGAGCAAATTCAAGATCAGGGTGCTGGAGGGAGACCGGGTGAGCGTGGTACTCTCGCCGTACGACCTTACCCGCGGACGGGTGATCTACCGGCACAAGTAGTCTCGAGCGGGCCGAACAAATGCCGAGGGGCGGGTCCATGGGACCCGCCCCTCGTTTGCTGCCTGGCCTGGAACCGCGGCTACTGCTTGATGACGTTTTCCGCCGCGGGTCCCTTCTGTCCTTCCACCACGTCGAACTCGACCTTGTCCCCCTCGGCCAGACTCCGGAATCCGTCTGCCTTGATCGCCGTGTGGTGCACGAAGCAATCCTTGCTTCCGTTGTCCGGGGTAATGAACCCGAAGCCCTTGGCGTCGTTGAACCACTTGACCGTTCCACTGATACGTGCCATGACCTGACTCCCTTGGGGGTTGGACGTGCCGGACACCCCCGAAGGGGTGGCGGCGGAATGCGCGGCCTCTGGAAGAGCCGACGCGACTGACGGAAGCGGGAAGTCCGCTGTCCGCTGGTTCCTGGTGAATTGTGGTTGAAGACCCGGGTCCGGATGGTGCCGACGCGGGCGCCAAGAGTATTCCTGCGCGGAGCCCCTACGTCAAGAGGGGGGCCCCTTAAGGGCGCCACCAGCGCATGGCCTGGCGGGCCCATTCCCCGCTCCGGCGCCGGATACCCACGGCCCGGTTGACCGCCTGGAGCATCTCGATGGCGGAGGGGTAGCGCAGCTCCACCTCGGCCTGCAGGGCGCGCTCCAGCGCGCGGGGAAGCTCGATCGGCAGGTCGGCCCGCTGCTCCGCCAGCGGGGGGAAGCGGTTGGTCGTCTGCCGGGCGAGGACCGCCTCGGGCGTATTCCCGCCGAACGGCGGCTCCCCGAGGAAGGCGAAGTAGGCCACCGCGGAAAGACTGTAGAGGTCGGACCGCTGGTCCACCCGCTCGCCGAGCAGCTGCTCCGGGCTGGCGAACTGGGGGGTGCCGCTCTGGCTGGTGGCGCCGCCGAACTTACCCTGTCCCCGGAGCGCCAGCGCGAGGCCGAAGTCGGTGATCCGGAGCTTCCCCTCGCCGTCGATCAGCATGTTCTCGGGCTTGATGTCCCGGTGCACGAGACCTGCCGCGTGCGCGTGCCCGAGTGCAGAGAGCGCCTCGCGCAGCAGCCGGATGGCCGCCTCGAGTGTGAATGGCCCATCCGTTTCCACGATCTGGGCCAGGTTCCGGCCGCGGACATGCTCCATCGTGTACCAGATCAGGCCGGCGCGTCCCCCGATGTCGTAGATGTTCACGATGTTCGGGTGATTGAGCCTGGCGGCGAGTTGCGCCTCGCGGCGGAACCGCTCCAATACCGCCGGATCGGCGGTCAGCCGCGGATGCAGCACCTTGAGCGCCACTTCCCGCTCGAGGTGGAGATCGCGCACGCGGTACACCCGTCCATAGCCGCCGGAGCCCAGTGTGCCGAGGAGCTCGTAGTCATCGCCCAGGGCCCGGCGAAGGCGCTTTTCCCAGTGGCGGCCCTCGTCGGTGGTCGCGGTGATGCGCTGCCCGACCATGTTGACGGGAGAATCGAACGTGCCTGCCTCCGACGCCAGGTCCTCGAGCATTTCCTGCGCGCTCAGATACCGTTCATCGGGATCGATCTGCAGCGAGCGCATCAGGATCCGTTCGATGGCGCCGGGGGTATTGGGCCGCAGCGCCGACGGAGACTTGATCGAGGCGCTGTCGAGCGGCGGCTCCTGTCCCGTGATGGCGTAGTACAGCAGCGCCCCGACCGTATAGATGTCGCTCGCGGGATCGCCCACGCCGCCGTCCCGCGTCTCGGGGGCCATGTAGTGCAGGCCGCTCGGGGTCTCGCCCTGGGGAATGACCGGCAGCACGAAGCTGGAAAAGCGGAGATCGGTGATCGTGCCGCGGCCGGAAAGATTGACCAGCAGTGACGCCGGCACGACCCGGCGGACGATGATGCCGTTGGCGTGAATGTGCTCGAGGCCACTCAGGAGGTCGCGCGCCAGCCCCATGACCGCGGGCAGGGGACGGGAGCCGCGCAGCATGGCTTCTGCCAGGTTCTCGCCGTCGATCCAGTTCCCCACCCGGTAGGCCAGGTTGCCCACCACACCGGCGTCGTAGACATGCCGGATCGCCGGATGATCCAGCTGGGCCAGACCCTCGGCCTCCCGCATGAACCAGGTGCGGAGCTCCTGGCTGAAGAAGAAGTTGACCCGGAGACTGATCCGCCGGCGGAGCACCCGGTCGACCGCGGTGAACAGCACCCGTTCACGATTGGCGGCCACCAGCCGCTCGAGCTCGAAGCGGTGGCCCAGCGCGGCCTGGGTGCCTTCGAAGTAGGCGAGCGGAGGAAGGGTATTCACGGCTACACGGTGGGCACGGTGCGGCTGCCGCGGCGCCGTTCGATTCCGGCGACGGTGCGGCAGCGTTCGCGGCACCAGCTGCGCGAGTGACCCGGGGAGGTATCGGCCAGCAGACGCCGGCAGGTCGGGTCGATGCAGCGCCGCACCTGCGCCAGCGGATTGGCCAGCGTCTCGGCGGCCGACCGCGCAATGGCCTCGAGCGCCCCCGACACGTCGGCCGGCACGAAGTCGAGACGCCAGCTGCCGCTCACCCGCACCAGCTGTTCCCGGCCGGAGTGCCGCGACAGCACGCCGTTGATCGCGGTGATCGCGCCGCTGGGAGGCCGCTCACCCGCCGCCAGCGCATCGCCCAGGTGGATCAGCTCGCTCCGCAACTCGAGCACTGCGGCGGTGCCATTCGGCGTGTCGAGTGGCGGGAGGCCGGCGGCGGCGAGGAATTCACTCACGGCTCCGGGGTGGGAAAGCGCATCGGGTCGAAGATCGCGGGCGGCGGGAGGGGGAGCGGTATTGGCGAGGTCCAGCCAGAACGCCTCGCCCAGCAGCAGAAACGCCGGTGATGCCATGGCTCAGGGGTCGTCGGCAAACGCGATGCCGTCACGGCCGCTGCGCTTGGCCCGGTAAAGTGCCGCGTCGGCGGCCGCCAGGATTTCACCCACCGTGGACCCGTGCCTCGGCGTCTCGGCAATGCCGAGGCTCAGCGTCGGCTTGCCGAACTCGGGATGACTCTGCTCCAGACCCGCTACGCGCTGCTGCAACCGGGTCACGAAGGCCATGGCTTCGTCCGGCGAGGTCATGGGGAGGATCACCAGGAACTCATCACCGCCGAAGCGGCCCACCGCATCCAGCGTGCGGCACTGGGCCCGGAGCAGGTCGGCAATGAGCACCAGCATCCGGTCGCCCGCGGGATGTCCCAGGCTGTCGTTGACCAGCTTGAAGCGATCGATGTCGAACAGCACGACGCTGGTGCGGAGCTGGTGGCGCAGCGCGCGCGCCGTTTCCGCCTCGAGGCGCTCTTCCATGGCGCGGCGGTTGAGCAGCCCGGTCAGCTCATCGGTGGTGGCGGCGCTGTGCAGCTGTTCGACGAGCTGGGCGTTCTTGAGCGCGATGGCCGCCGCGAATGCCAGCGTTCCCGCCAGCTCGTGTTCGGCCGGTCCGTAGGCCCGGTCGTGGAGCCTGGGCCCGAGCGCCATCACCGCCAATCGCTCCGCACCGGCTTCCAGCGAAATGAGCAGCTCTGTGGCCTTGGGCAGCAGGGCCGCCAGCGCCACGTCGCTGGTGTCGGCCGAGGGCACGTTGGCCGGCATCGCCCGGTCCAGGGCGGCGCGGTCGATCGGCTGCAGTGGCGTGGAGCCCTTGAGGGAGCGGAACACCTTGGGGATGTACTGGCCTTCGACCGGGCGGTAGAGGCAGGCCCACCAGGCAAAGAACACCTCGGTCATGAAATCGAGGATGAGATGCTCGGTCTCCTCGGTGGAGTGCACCGACGAGAGCAGGCGGGCCACCTGGCGCAGCGCCCGGAGCTGGAAGGTGGCGTCCTCCAGCGCGGACTGCCGCTCCTGCAGGACTCCGTGCAACTCGACCATGACCGCGAGGCCCAGCGCCAGCGGCATGGCCAGACCGCGGAGCTGGGCGGCGGCCGCCGGACCGGCCGAAACCACGACCTCGGTCTCGCCGCTGGTCATCCGGGCCACCTCGACCCCGTGGGAAAGCCAGGCAGGGGGCGGGGCGACGGGCGTAAATCCGCTCGGCGTCTTGACGCTGAACCAGATCTCTTCGGTCTGGAACCGCTGGATCAGCGCATCGCGGCAGTGCTGAAACAGCTCCCCATCCGTCCGCGAATGACGGCAGGCTGCCGCAAACGCGCTCGGCAGGCCGGCGAGCGTGGAGTGAGTGAGCGAAGTCTCCATCCTGCAACAATATAGGGCCCCGGCGGGTGGGGAGGAAGAGAGTTTTCCGCCAAGGACATTGGGGGGATTGAGGCCGTCTGGCAGAAAGTTTGCGAATAACCGGCGGGTCCACCGAGAGTTCGGCCCCCGTCCGCGGGAGCCCGGAGCATAGCCCCAAGGGGCCCCAGAGGGACACGCCGTCCGGTCTGGGTGATCAATTCCGGCCAGGTGACCGATCCCGACGTGCCGAAAGGTGCGCCGGGATTTGTGTGTCCGGGTCAGCCCTCGGGCGCCAGCTCCTGCTCCAGCTCCCGGCGCAGCGTGTCGAGTTCGTCGAGCATCGCCCGCCGCGGCCAGGCCTCGTGGCTGGAGAGCGCGTCGAAGAGCGCGCGATACCACCAGAGCGCCTGGCGGGCGTTGACCGGCGCAATGGTGGGGAAGTATTCGGCACCCAGGCGGCGCAGGTCCGCGACGAGGGTGCCGCAGAGGTGGATCTCCGAGGCCGCGCAGATATCGAGTGCGCGCGGCTCCGCGATGGCCAGCCGCCCCAGCTGTTCCCGGCGACAGGCCTCCCAGGCCCGCTCCTTGGCCAGTGGCGCCGCGGGAGGCTCGAGCACGTCGCCGATGACGGCCATGACGATCGGGCCGAACTTGTCGCGGATCTTCCGCTCCATCACAAGCCGCTCCTGCCCGCCGCTGTCCAGCAGCACCAGGTGGAGGATCCCGGCGACGATGGTGGGCTCATCGCATTCATAGCGGGAGAGAATGATGGCGGTGCTGGCGGCCCGGACCAGGGCACTCCCGCCGGCGCGCGGCGGGGCGTGCTTGGCGGTGAACGCGAGCGCGTGGGCGATGCGGTCGGAGTAGCCGGGCAATGGGGGCTCGGTTGAAGGGTGAGTCGGGAGTGCATTCGGTCGAGAGTCGAGAGTCGAGAGCGGTTTCGGAGCCCCTCGACTCTCGACCCTCGACCTCAGTCTCACGGAATGCCCAGCATCTTATGCGTCTGCAGACTGAGCCGCCACTCCGGGTGCGTCAGGCAGTACTGCAGCGCGAGGGCCGTATTGCGCTCCCGTTCCGGTCCGTCCATCGGCTGCAGGAAGAAGTGCCGGAACGAGAGGCCCCGGTAGCGCGCGGGGTCGCCGCCGGTCTGGGGGAACACCAGCTTCAACTCGTCCCCCCGGGTCAGCACCAGGGGCGCCTCGGCCTTCGGGCTCACACAGATCCAATCGAGTCCCGCCGGCGGTGCCAGCGTGCCATTGGTTTCCACGGCCACTTCGAATCCCCGCGCGTGGAGTGCCCGGATGGCTGCCTCGTCGAGCTGCAGCAGGGGCTCGCCGCCGGTGCAGACCACGAGGCGTTTCGCGGAGGGATCGGCCGGGGAAGGCCAGGCGCCATGCACCGCGTCGGCCAGCGCGTCGGGCGTGGCGAAGCGCCCCCCTCCGGTCCCATCGGTGCCGACGAATTCGGTATCACAGAAGCGGCAGACGGCGCGCGGCCGGTCGCTCTCGCGTCCCGTCCAGAGATTGCACCCGGCAAAGCGGCAGAACACCGCGGCTCTCCCCGCATTGGCGCCCTCGCCCTGGAGGGTGTAGAAAATCTCCTTCACCGAGTAGGTCATGGGAGCGGTGAGCAGGGAGCGGGGAGCGGGAACGGCTCTCGCATTCCGGATGGCGATGCCTCGTGAATGACTTTCACTGCTCCCTGCTCCCGGCTCCCAGCTCCCTCACGTACGGTGCGGGATCGGTGATTCCGTTCTCCGCGAATCCCTTCAGGCGCAACTGGCAACTGTCACACTCGCCGCACGCGCGGCCGGCGGCATCCGGGTCGTAGCAGCTGCGGGTGAGCTCGAATGGCACCCCCAGCGCCAGCCCCCGGGCAATGATGTCCCGCTTGGTCAGATCGATGAGCGGCGTGTGGACCCGGAGCGCCCAGCCCCCTTCGACGCCGGCCTTGGTGGCGAGCCTCGCCATCCGCTCGAACGCCGCGATGTATTCCGGGCGGCAGTCGGGATAGCCGCTGTAGTCGAGCGCGTTGACCCCGAGAAAGATGTGGGGCGCATCGAGCACCTCGGCCCAGCCCAGCGCGAACGACAGGAAGATCGTGTTGCGCGCGGGGACGTAGGTCACCGGAATCGTGGCGTCGTCGAGCGAGCGCCCCTTCGGCACCGGGATGTCCGCGGTGAGGGCGGAGCCGCCGAAGACCCGCAGGTCGATTTCCGCGACCACGTGCCGGGTGACGCCGGCCCGCTTCGCGAGGAGACCCGCGGCCTCGAGTTCGCTCTGGTGCCGCTGCCCGTACCGGAAGCTCAGCGCGTACGTCTCGTACCCCTCGGACTTGGCGATGGCCAGGACCGTGGCGGAGTCGAGTCCCCCCGACAGCAGCACGACGGCGCGCGACTGTGATGCAGGCATGGGCCAAAGTTAGTCCCGCGGCGCCCGTCCCGTCACGTGCTGCAGCGCGCCCTCGAGCAGCGGATAGCGATACTGGAAGCCCGTCTCGCGCAGCCGGTTGGCGGCCACCCGCTGGCTGTACAGCAGCAGTTCCTCTCCCATCTGGCCGAGGACCGCCTTGAGGATGAGAGCCGGGGCAGGGAAGAAGGCCGGCCGGTGCAGCAATCGGCCGAGCGCGGCGGCAAACTCGTGGTTCGTGACCGGGGTGGGAGCCACCGCGTTCACCGGCCCGTGCAGGCTCGTGGTTTGGAGCGCGTGTTCGAAGGCGCCGAGCAGGTCATCCAGGGCGATCCAGCTCATCCATTGCTGGCCGCTCCCGGTCGGTCCGCCGGCGCCGAAGTGGAATGGCAGCATCATCGGCGGCAATGCCCCACCGGCGGAGGTGAGCACGATGCCGATACGAAGCCGGACGACGCGGAGGCCTGCCTGGGCCGCGGGGTCCGTGGCGCCTTCCCACGCCCGGCCTACGCCCGCGAGCAGCGAGCGGCCTGACGAGCCCAGCTCCGAGCCCTCGGTCAGCACCTCGCCTCCCCGGTCACCGTAGATCCCGATGGCGGAAGCGGAAACCAGTGTCGTCGGAGGCCGACCCAGGCCGGCCAGTGTCCGGGCCAGCAGCGATGTGCCGCGCTCCCGGCTGTCCCAGATGCGGCGCATGCGCGCGGTCGTCCATCGGCCGGCGACGGAGGCCCCGGCCAGGTGAACGACCGCGTCGAGGCCTTCGAACGCGGCGGCGTCGATGGTCCCCGCCTCCGGGTCCCAGCCGATCTGGCCCTCGCGGGGGCGGCTGCGAACCACGGGAATGATCCGGTGGCCCGCGGTGGTGAGATAGGCCGAGAGCGCGCGGCCCAGCAGGCCAGTGGAGCCGGTCAGCGCGATCGTGAGTGGCGCCGCAGGGTACCGGGCGTGCGCGGCCAGATCACCGGCGACGACTTCATGCCGGTAGCGAAACACCCTCGCCAGGCGGCGTTCGATGCCGGGCGCCGCGAGCGCGCCGAGCGGGCCGAGGGGCGGGACGAATTCGATCCGGTCGACGAGCGTCGAGCGGTGCGCGTCGAGTGGCTGGAAGCGATGGGTGTGGACCCACCGGTCGAACGGTCCCTCGATCTGTTCGTCGACGAACTGGCGGCCGATGACGTGATCGCTGTGACGGGCGACCCACTTCCGCCGGATCGGGCCGATGCCGACCCTGAGCTCCGACTCGGCCCCGTCCGTGAATCCGCCACGGCGGGCCACGATCACCGCGGATTCCCACGGCGGCAGCAGGCGCTCGAGGGCGCCGGACCGCGCATGCCAGGCGTAGGCGGCATCCGCGCTCACGGGCAGTTCGCTGGTCCGCTCGAAGCGATACCCCCGCCCGTCTGGCCGACCGGGCCGGGCCGCCATAACTTCAGCCATCAGGACGCCCCTCCCTGGAGCCGGCATGATTCATCGGTTGCGCGTTTCCCGCCTGGTCAGGCCCGTCATCCGCTTCACATGCCTTGCCGCGTTCGCCGCGGCGCTGCCGCCCCGGTTGGCGGCGCAAGACGCCTTCGCGGTGCGCGACAGCTCGCCCTTCCGGGCGCTGGAGCTGCCGGCGCCCAACAGCGTGCGCAATGGCGCCGGGCGTCCCGGCGCCGGGTACTGGCAGCAGAAGGCCAGCTACCGGATCCGCGCCACGCTGGACCCTGAAAAGAATGAACTCCAGGGGAAGGAAACGATCCATTACGTCAATCGCTCGCCCGACCGGCTGCCGTACCTCTGGCTGTTCCTCGAGCAGAATATCTGCGCGCCGAACAGCATCACCAATGTGCTCGATCAGCCGCCGCTCGTCTTCCTCAACACCGCGTTCGACTTTTCCTGCCAGGGTTTCGCCGGCGGCGGGCATCTCGAATATGTGCGGATTCTCGGCAAGGATGTGCCCCGCGCGGTTTTCGGTACCACGATGCGTCTCGACCTCGCGAGACCGCTGGCGCCCGGTGCGGCGGTGGACCTTGAGCTCTCCTGGCACTTCAACGTTCCCGCCTTCGGCAGCGGGCGGATGGGGCACGATGGGCCGCTGTACGAGATGGCCCAGTGGTATCCGCGGATGGTGGTCTACGACGATGTGAAGGGGTGGAACCACGAGCCGTACATCGGCAGCGGCGAGTTCTATCTCGAATACGGCCGCTTCGATGTGGCAATCACCGTTCCCGCCGGCTACATCGTGGCGGCCACCGGCCGCCTCGGCAATCCGCTGGAAGCGCTCACCGCCCGGCAGCGGGCCCGCCTGGCCCAGGCCGCGAAGTCGGACACGGCAGTGGCGATCATCACGGCCGCCGAAGCGGGCGATCCGGCGCGGACCCGGCCCAGGACGGCGGGCAGCATCACCTGGCGCTTCAGCGCGGACAGCGTCCGGGACTTTGCCTTTGCCGCAGCGCCGAACTTCCGCTGGGACGCCAGCAGCTGGGACGGCATCCTGATCCATACGTACTACCGGCCCGCCGCCACCCTGTGGACCGAGGCCAACCGCATCGTGCGGGACGCGCTGTCGTACTACAGCACGCAATGGTACCACTATCCCTATCCGCACATGTCGAGCATCGAGGGACCCATCGAGGGGATGGAGTACCCGATGATGACCTTCGACCCCGCGGGTCCTGACCGGGTCGACCTGCAATGGGTCCTGGCTCACGAGCTGGGGCACCAGTGGATGCCGATGATCGTGGGCAGCAATGAGCGGCTCTACCCCTGGATGGACGAGGGATTCAACACCTTCATCGACCTGGCCAATGCCGCCCGCTACTGGAAGGGCACGCCGTACGGGGACACGGTCGAGATCCACCCGCTGCACCTGTATCCCGACCACGCGGTGCCCGGCCAGGAACAGCCGCTCATTACCCGGCCGGTCGAATCGCGGGACCTGTTCTGGACCGGCTATCAGAAGCCGGCGCTCATGATGTCGGTACTCCGCGATGAGGTGCTGGGCCGCGAACGCTTCGACAATGCGTTCCGGAGCTACATCAAGGCCTGGGCCTTCAGGCACCCCACCCCGGCCGATTTCTTCCGGGTGATGCGGGACGAATCGGGGATGGATCTCGACTGGTTCTGGCGGGAGTGGATCTTCAGCACGGCCCGGCTGGACCAGGCGGTCGACTCGGTCGGCAAGGACGCCAACGGCCGCCAGGCAGTCTACCTCTCCAATCACGGGGAGATGGTCATGCCGCTGACGATGGCGGTGAGCTACGCGGGCGGCGAGACGGACACGGTGCGTCTCCCGGTGGAGATGTGGAACCTCGGGCCGCGGTTCACCTGGCGGGCGCCTCCCGGACGGGAGGTCGTGGAGGTGGTGGTCGATCCCGGCCACCGGCTGCCGGATATCGCCCGGGACTACAACCGGTGGCATCGCTGAACGGATGAGGAGGGCCGCGCTGGGGCTGCTGTTGGCGGCATCCTTCCTCGGCGGGTTGTATCTGTCGCGGGGCCCGGCGCCAACCCCCGGTGCGCCCACCGCCGCGGCCCAGCCGGCCGGCGCACACACGGACTGGTCGCGCGTCGGCTTCAGCGACCGGGCGCATCTCGAGGAACATTTCCGGAAGCATGGCGCCGAATTCGGCGCGACCACCCCTGACGAGTACCTGCACCTGGCGCAGCGACTCAGGGACAGACCGGCGGGAGACGACCTGCTCGAAGCCACCCGTTCCGACGGCACCATCTGCCGCTACGAGGCAAAGAGCGGCGGGTTCATCGCCTTTGATCCGGACGGCACCATCCGGACTTTCTTCCGGCCCAACAACGGCGAAGCCTATTTCCTCCGCCAGTTGAAGCGCGAGCCCAACCGGACATGAGTCAGGCCGATCCCGTCCGCGACTACCTGCGCCAGTCCGGTGCTTCCCACTCCGTGATTGCGAGCGGGCTGCGCGGCCTGGTCGAGAACTGGGAGCGGGTGGTGAAGGAGGTGACGCGGGGGTACAACCTGACCTTCGACGACTACCTCAATGACATGGACGGCCGCCAGCTGCTCGAGAACGCAATGAGCCTCGCCCCGGCCGAGATCCGCGACGCCTACCTGGACCGGATCCGGTCCGCGGACCAGCGGGCCGAGGGCGCCATGCGCCCGTCGGATCGCTGCATCTGGGGCCAGATCGTGGCGGATGAAGAAGGGTGGAAGCCGGCGCGAAACTGGTGGTACTTCCGGCTGCCCCGGACGCCCGGCCCCCGGCTCGCCGAGGAGCTCAAGAGCTGGTAAGGCTCAGCGGGTACGCAGCCGTCCCGCGATCAGCAGGTCCCGCACCAGGTCTCGACTGAGCATCCCGACCAGCGCCCCGGTCGGGTCGAGCACCGGCAGGGCGGGGAGGCCGCTCGCCTGGAGCCTCGCAAACGCCTCACCGAACGGCATGTCCGCCTCGAGGGTCGCCACTCCCGCCTGCATCACCTCCGCCACCGTTCCCGCCGGCCCCTGCGCCGCCAGGCCGTGAATCAGGCGGTCCCGGGTGAGCAGTCCCTCCAGCCGGCCGTTGTTGTCCACGACGGGAAACTCCGCCTGGGCGCTGCGATGGGAGATTTCGGCCGCCTCGCCGAGGCGGGTGTGCAGCGGAATCGTCTGGAAGCCGGTCAGCATCAGCTCCCGCAGGGCGGGCTGCGGACCCTCGAGCGAACGCCGCTCCACCATCGTGAGTTCCGCCCCGGCACCGAAGAAGACGAAGATGGCGATCAGGACCAGCCAGATGTCCGGCGGGGTTCCGACGATGCCCCAGATCGCGGCCGCCACCGCGAGGCCCTGCCCCACGCGCGCGGCAATTCTCGTCGCCCGGGTAATACCCAGCTTGAAGGCGAGCAGCGCCCGGAGCACCCGGCCCCCGTCCATCGGGAACGCCGGGATGAGGTTGAACCCGAGCAGGAAGACGTTGATCAGCATGATCTCGACGATGAAACCGCCCACCCCAACGCCCACCCGGTCGAAATCGATGGGGATGCCCGCCACAAGCGTGACCAGGTACAGCAGCAGGGCGATGGCCAGCGTCACCGCCGGGCCCGCCAGCGCGATCAGCAGCTCCTGTCGCGGCTCCTCCGGCATCCGGCGCAGCCGGGCCACCCCGCCGATCGGCAGGAGGATGACGTCGGGCGTGTCGATGCCGAATCGCCGGGCCATGCCGATGTGCCCGAACTCGTGCAGCAGGACGCAGAAAAACAGGGCCAGCAGCACCAGCACTTCCAGTGCCGCGGCGTTGAGGCCGCCGTCCTGGTAGTACGGAACGGCCCGGATCAGGAGCAGGAGCGGAAAGGTGAAGTGCACCTTCACGTCGGTGCCCCTGATCGTGGCCAGCCTCCAGCTGTTGTTCACTTCTTCTTGCGCTCCTTGGCTCCCTGGGCCATCAGCTTCTCGATGTCGGCCACGGAACGCGGCGCGCCGGCGGAAAGGTTCTCGTAACCGGTGGCCGTCACGAGGATGTCGTCCTCGATCCGCACCCCCAGCGACTCCGCCGGCAGGTAGATCCCCGGCTCGATGGTGAAGATCATCCCCGGCTCGAGCGGCGTCCGGTAGTCGCCCACGTCATGCACATCCATGCCCAGCCAGTGGGAGAGGCTGTGCGGATAGTAGTTGTCGCAGCTCTTGGCGCCGCAGAGATCACCCGAGTGGCTCCGCATGTACTCGCGGGAAATCCGGTTCAGGTTGCTGATGGTCTGGCCCGCGTGGACGGAGTCCATCGCGGTCTGCTGCGTGGCGAGCACCAGCTCGTAGACCGCCTTCTGGTGGGGGGTGAACTTGCCGGAGACCGGAAACGATCGCGTCACATCCGCGGTGTAGTAGCCGAACTCGCCCGCGGCGTCGATCACAATCATGTCCCCCGGCGCCGACTGGCGGCGGTTCTGGTCGTAATGGAGCACGGTTCCGTTGATGCCGGTGCCCACGATGCTCGGATAGCCGACGCGCTCGGCGCCCTCCCGGCGGAACACCGCCTCCAGCACCGATTCGAGTTCGTATTCCCAGATGCCCGGCACCGCGGCCATCATCGCGGCCTTGTGGCCGTCGGCGCTGAGCTGGGCGGCCCGCCGCATCCGGCGGATCTCGTCGTCATCCTTTATCAGGCGGAGGGCCGCCATGTGCGGCCGAAGATCCTCCACCTTCTGGGCCACGCCGTTGTGGCTCAGGCCGTCGAGAAAGTCATTCTTCGGAGCGGCGTCACCGAACTTGATGAGCAGCCGGCGGCCGGCCCCGAACACGAAACCGCGGATCTCGCCTTCCGCCTTGCCGGCAGGACGCACATCGTCGATGCCGGTCAGCGCCGCGATCTCGGGACCCGGTCCGAGTTTGGGACCGGTCCAGCGTTCCTGCAGCGTGTCCCGCTCCGGCACGTACAGCACCACCCGGGCGGCGGCGGTGTCCCGGCCCTGCATGACCAGCCAGGATCCCGGTGTCTCAAGCCCGGTCAGGTAGAAAAAGTCATTGTCCTGCCGGAAATCGCTGTCCTGGGCGTAGTCCTTCTCCAGGTCGCGCTCGTCGGCCGAGCGCAGCACCACTGTCCCGGTACCGATCCGGCCGAGCAGCGCAGCGCGGCGGGCCTTGAGCCGCTCGACCGGCACGGGGCCGGCGGGCGAGCCCGACTGGGCGTGTAACGGCTGGATCGCGGCAAGCGCCGCGGCGGATACCAGTGCCACTACCGTGGTTCGCAACATCCCGTTTCCTCGTCTGGCGTAAGGCGGCGTGTGTGCCGCGTGGAAAATAGACGACCCGGCGTCTTTCGCGTACCGGCGCCGGGCGTTAAACTCTTTGCCCTACTCTTGCCGGAGTCCGACGATCGCCACCAGTACCGCTCCCACCGAGGCGCCTGCCTGGACCCTCAAGGACGCCGAGAAGCTCTACAACATGCGAGGGTGGGGGCTCGGCTTCTTCCGGATCAACGCGGAAGGCCGGGTGGCGGTTCACCCCCAGGGCAGCCCCGATCACGGCCTCGACCTTTTTCAGCTGGCCACCGACCTCAACGCCCAGGGCGTCGGGCTTCCCCTGCTGCTGCGCTTCTCGGACATCCTCAAGGCCCGCATCACCGACCTCGCGACCCAGTTCGGCACGGCGATCGCCGAATCGGGCTACGCCGCGGGGTACACGACGGTCTACCCGATCAAGACCAACCAGCAGCGGCACGTGCTGGAGGAAATCCTCGAGTTCGGCACCCCGTTCGGCGTCGGCCTCGAGTCCGGCAGCAAGGCGGAGCTCCAGGCTGTTCTCGGCCTGAGCGAGAAGAGCGGCCACGTCATCGTCTGCAACGGGTACAAGGACGAGGAATACACCCGGCTGGCGTTGATGGGTGAGCGGCTGGGCCACACGGTCTACATCGTGATCGAGCAGCTGAGCGAGCTGGATACCCTGCTCAAGGTCGCCGCCGAGATGTCGGTCGTGCCGCGCCTCGGCGTGCGGATCAAGCTTGCCAGCGAGGGATCGGGGCGCTGGGCCAAGAGCGCGGGGGAAAAGTCCAAGTTCGGCCTCAACGCCGCCGAACTGATGAAGCTGCTGGACCGGCTGGAGGCGCTGGGACGGAAGGACCTGCTCAAGCTGGTGCATTTCCACCTGGGCAGCCAGATCACCGACATCCAGTTCCTCAAGACGGCGCTGGAGGAAATCGGCCGTTACTATGTCGCGCTCCGCAAGATGGGGTTCGACCTGACCCACGTGGACGTGGGCGGCGGCCTGGCGGTGGATTACGACGGCTCGCGCTCCACCCGGCCGGCGAGCATGAACTACTCGATACGGGAGTACGCCGAAGACGTGGTCTACACCCTGGGGCGCCTGTGCGAGGCGGAAGGGGTGCCGGTACCCCACCTCATCTCGGAATCGGGCCGGGCGATCACGGCCCATCACGCGCTGCTGCTCATCAACGTGACCGATGTCGAGTCCCAGTCGGATCTCGACGTGCCGGCGCTGCCCAAGAAGCCGCATCCGCTCCTGGTCGAAATGAAGGAAAACCTCGACTCGATCGCCCCCGACCGCCTCGAGGAGGTCCACCACGACGCCACCTTCGGCAAGGCCAAGGCGCGCGAGCTGTTCGCCAGCGGCGTGCTAAACCTGCGGGACCGGGCCACGGCCGAGCAGCTGTACCTGTGCACCATGAACGCCCTGGCCAGGACCATCGGTGATGACAAGGCGGCTCACTCCGAAATCGTGGCGGATGTCGATTCGATCCTGGTGGACCGGTACTTCTGCAACTTCTCGGTCTTCCAGAGCCTGCCGGACAACTGGGCCATCGACCAGCTGTTCCCGATCATGCCCATCCACCGGCTGCTCGAGGCGCCCACCCGCCGCGGCACGCTGCAGGACATCACCTGCGACTCCGACGGCGTCATCGATCGTTTTGCCGGCGGCCGAAAGGGCAAGCCGTCCCTCGAGCTCCACCCGGTGCGGGAGGACGAGCCGTACATCCTCGGCATCTTCCTCACCGGCGCCTACCAGGAAATCCTGGGCGACCTGCACAACCTGTTCGGCGACACCAACGCGGTGCACGTGCGCCTGACCCCGCAAGGGTACGAGGTCACCGACCTGGTCCACGGGGACACGGTGACCGAGGTGCTCAACTACGTGCAGTTCCAGGGCAGCGATCTGCTGGCCAAGTTCCGCCGCAAGGTGGCGGCGGCCAGGGACCTGAGCCGGGATGAGGCCAACCGCTTCATCGCCGACTACGTGGCGGGACTCGAGGGGTATACGTATCTGGAGGGCGAGGAGTTACCGACGCCCTGACGGGCAGACGGGCAGACGGGCAGACGGGCAGACGGGCAGACGGGCGGGCAGATGGGCGGTGGGCGCGGGTGCGCCGACCGCCCTTTTCACATCGAAACCCGTTCAGACTTTCTCGGCCAGGACTCCGTCGACCGAGGCGGCGCCGCCACCCTTGATGATGACGTACAGGGCCATGGCGGCGGCCAGGATGTGGAACTCGAACCCCTCACCCTTCTGCTGGCCGCTCCAGTTCATGAAGAAGCCGTTCGGCCAGTGCACGAGCGCCGTGGCGACGAGCATGTTGCAGAGAATCCCGAACGCCGCGATCCGGCTCAGCGCTCCACTGATGACGCCGAGCGCCCCGAGGAAATCGGCCGCGATGGCCAGGGCGCCAAAGAGGGCCGGGATGCCGATGCTCTGGAAGAATCCCATGGTACCCGCGAGGCCGTAGCCTCCCCACCACCCGAACACCTTCTGTGCGCCGTGGGCAAAGATGACCACCCCGAGGGCGACCCGGATGAGCAGGGTCGCGCGGTCGTGGTCGGTGGCCAGCAGTTTCTTCAGCATGATACGGTGCTCCTTTCGATCGTTCGCTTCAATTGGGTGACTAGTCAAGTAAATGAGCGCTGAATCAGCGCGTTCCGTCGAGCCGGGCCAGCAGGGCGGTGAGCCGCAGCTGCTCCATCCGGCTCAGGGCCGACACGGCGGCCGTGTCCGCCTCGAGCACCGGCTGGTCCATCCGGGCCAGCAGCGCGAGGCCCTTGGGCGTGATGCGGCAGATGACCTGCCGGGCATCCTCATGGCCCCGGGCCCGCGCTACCAGGTGCTTCCGCACCAGGCGCTCCACCAGCCGGGTGACGCCGGGGGCCTGTTCCATCATCCGGGCCCCGACTTCGAGGGTCGGAAGCCCTTCCGGTCCGGCCCCGCGCAGGATCCGGAGCACGTTGTACTGCTGCAGCGTAACCCCATGGGGCTCGATGACCTGGGCGACCTCCCGCTTGACCCGGTCCGCGGCCCGGACAATCGCGATCAGGGCATCCTGGGCCACCGAGCGGGTAGGACGGGTGTCGTGCGCCATGACCAAGTCTAACTATGTTTACTTGACTAGTCAAGTATTATCGCCGATTGGCGGGACGGACTCAGCGGGTATCTCCCACTTCCAGCCGCGCCAGCTCGCGCCTGACCTGCGCCACCTCGGCGGCCACCGCCGGTTCGGGGTTGGAACGCAGGCTCAAGTACTGGCGATAGGAGAGGATCGCCTCCTGCTTCTCGCCGGCCAGGGCGGCCAGCCGCCCCTCCTCTCTCAACTGCACACCGAGGTAGGGCATCTCGTTGCTCCACCAGCTCGAGCGGCGCCGCACCGCGGCCAGTGCCACGGCCGGGGTGCGGTATTTCTCCAGCAGGCGGCCCGAGACGATGGCCGCGAGCCCGAGGCGGCTCTGCGCGCCATTGGTGTAATCGAAGTTGGCCATCAGGGAGTCGAGGCGATCAGCCAGGGCCGGGGCCGAGCGATCGGCGCGCCGATCGGCCAGCAGCGCCTCGAAGGTGGCCACTGACACCTGGTCCATGGCGCGCGTGGAGGGGGACCCCCGAGTTTCCATCAGCGTCTTGAGCCGGGCGAGGAGTCCGGCCACTCCCGCCGTGTCACCGCGCATCAGGCGCCACGTCAGGACGGCTCGCAGGGCAATCGCCTGCTCCAGCGCCGCCGCCGAGTCGGTGGCCAGGGGGCCAAGGGCCTTGGGAGTCAGTTCGGCTAGCGCACCGGCCGCCCGCGCGCTGTCCCCCGCGTCGAGCACGCCATCCAGGACCAGCCGGCCCAGCACGTAGATCCGTCCCTGCACCGGGATCTGGTCGAGCTGGGCCAGCGCCGCTGTCGGCCTTCCGCCGTTGAGCAGCAGCGCCGAGGCGGCGCCGCGGAAATTCTGGCTGGCGCCCGGCGTGGAGTTGTGCGCGAGCAGGCTGTCGTACGCCGCCAGCGCCGGGTCAATGCCGGCGTTCGGCACGAACAGCGGGAGGCGCGCGATGGTAAACAGAATCGCCGGCGTGGCGGTGCCGGTGCGGAGGGCGGCGGCAATTGCCCCGGCATCCTGGCTGGCGACGGCGCGATACCACCGCTGCTGCTCGAGCCAGATGCCGCTGGTGTCGATCGCGGCCCGGAGGCGCTCCAGTCGGTGGTCCAGCGCCGTGTCCCCCAGCTCCGCGGCGAGCTGCTGCAGATGGATGTAGCCCGGTACGTACGTCGAGTCGAGCGCCAGCGCCTTGCGGAATGCGTCTGCGGAACGCGCCGCCCGGTCGGCGAATCCGAGTGCGTTGCCGAAGTGATAGATCTTGTCGCCGTAGTTGTACCAGGCGTCGGCCCGCTCCGGCGCGAGCTGCAGGTATTGCTGCGCCGCCTCGAATGCCTCGCGGGTACTCGAGGCCTCGGGGTATTTCGGTCCGGCGATGACCCGGAGCAAGGCCTGGTCTTTCTGGCTCAATTGCTGCCGGCCGTTCCACGCCAGCCGGAGGGGGCGCTGCGCCGTGTTGCCGTCTCCGTACCAGCCGATGGCCTGCACCAGGCCGAGCGCCGACGGGGCAAAGGTGGTGTCCCGGTCGAGCGCCTCGGTGAAGGCGATCACCGAACTCTGCAGCCCGTCGCGGAACTTGGTCGTCGCGTCGAGATAGGCGCGCAGCACCGGCAGCGACGCCCGATTGAGGCCTGGCCCCTGGCCACCGGTCGCCGAGAGTGACGTCAGGAGCTGCGACACCAGCCGGTCCACCAGCGCCCCCAGGCTGTCCGGCGGCCCCTCGACGGAGATTCTGGTGCGGGGAGTCGCCTGGCCCGTGGCCAGCAGAGACGCGTTGAGGGTCACCCTGGAAGGCGTGCCCACCACGTCGCCCAGCAGGAGCCACCCGGCGCCCAGCGTCGCGGTGAGCTTCTGCGCATCCTCGGTACGAAGATCCCGCTCGCCGCTGCCACCGGCCGCATGCCAGAGGTCGAGCACGGCGCGGGGGTCCGTGGCCTGGAGCCCGCCTTCGCCGGGCAGCTTGGCGGCCAGGAGGTCCAGCATGCCTTCGCGCAGGTAGTGCAGGGCAGGATCGGCGCTGGCCACCCGGAAGGGAACGATCGCCACCAGCGATGGATTGCGGATCGCGCCGGCCCGGGCTCCGAGCCGGTGAGCCACACCGAACAGGGCCGCGACGAGGCCAAGCGCCAGCACCGCGGCCATCGGCGTCACCCAGCGCCGCCCCGCGGCGCCAGGCGCCACGGGCCGCTCTCCGGACCAGTCGATGCTCTCGAGACGTTCGAGCACGGCTTCTGCGCTGACCGGGCGCTTGGCCGGATCCTTTTCGAGACACTGCATCACGAGGGCGGAAAGACCGGCGGGCAGCGCTGGAACCTTGTCGCCCAGCGGCGCCGGCGGTTCGACCAGGTGGGCGGTGAGGAGGGCCTGCGGCGTGCGGTTGTGAAATGGCGGCTTCCCGCTGAGGAGCTCGTACGCCATGGCGCCGAACGCGTACAGGTCGACCCGGTGATCGGCGGCCGGATCGGCAGCCGATTGTTCGGGCGCCATGTAGGTCGGGGTTCCGAGCGAACTCCCCGTGCGGGTGAGGATGGCGCCATCGGCCTCGGCGGCGATCGACGACGACACGGCCTTGGCAATGCCGAAGTCGCTCACCATGGCGGAGCCGCCGGCGAGCAGCACATTGTCGGGCTTGATGTCGCGGTGGATGATGCCGTTGGCGTGGGCGTAAGCCATGGCGCGGGCCACATCACGCAGAATCGCGATCGCCTCGCGGGGCGGCAGCGGTTCGAAATCGCGCAGCCGGCTGCGGAGCGATTCTCCCGCGACGTACGGCATCACGAAGTAGGGCAGCCCATCGGCCTCGCCGGCCTGGAGCACCGGGACGAGATGCGGATGGGAGAGCTGCGCCGCCAGGTGGATTTCCCGCTTGAAGCGCTCGTTGCTCAGCCCCTCGATCAGCTCCGGCGCCAGGACCTTGATCACCACCTTGCGGCCGAGGGTCTGGTCTTCGGCGAGGAAGACGCGCGCCATCCCGCCGCCGGGAATTTCCCGGTCAAGCGTCAGCGTGGGCGGCAGGCTCCGCCTGAGGCGGAGTTCGAGCGGTGTGGCCAGCGGTGCATCCTGAGGGCGGACCTACTATGGACGGACGGGCAGGGGAAAGGGTTGCAGATCGGAGAGGGGTCAGCCGCGGCCTCCGGAGTCAGGTGCGTTGGACGGACCCTTGAGACGGCCGGCCTGGCGCAGCGCCTGCCGGAGCAGGAACTCGATCTGGCCGTTGAGTGAGCGCAGGTCGTCCGCGGCCCAGCGCTGCACCGCATCGTGCAGCGCCGGGTCCAGCCTGAGGAGGAAGGGTTTCCGCTCGGCCACGGCTCAGTAGATCGTGCCGGCGTTGACCACGGGCTGGGTGCCCTGCTCGGAGCAGAGGACGACGAGGAGATTGCTCACCATCGCCGCCTTGCGCTCTTCGTCGAGCTGCACGATCTGCTTCTGGGACAGCTGCGACAGCGCCGACTCCACCATGCCCACCGCCCCCTCGACGATCATCTGGCGGGCCGAAATCACCGCGTTGGCCTGCTGACGCCGCAGCATGACGCCGGCGATCTCGGGGGCATAGGCCAGGTGACTGATCCGGGCCTCGTTCAGGGTGACGCCCGCCTTGGCCAGCCGCTCCTGGATCTCGGCCTGGAGCTTGGCCGCCACATCCGCCGTGTTGGTGGAGAGGGACTTGATCGCCGGATCGTGCGAGTCGTACGGATACTGGTTGGCCAGCCCGCGCAGCGCGGCCTCGCTCTGCACCTTCACGTAGTCCTCGTAGTTGTCCACCTCGAACAGCGCCTCGGCGGTGTCGGTCACCTTCCAGACCACCACGGCGCCGATCTCGATCGGGTTCGAGTTGTGGTCGTTCACCTTGAGCTTGGTGGTTTCGAAGTTCCGGACCCGGAGCGAGACCGGCCGCTTGGTATAGAAAGGGTTCGCCCACCAGAGGCCCGGGCTCCGCACCGTACCGGCGTAGTTGCCGAACAGCTGCAGTGCCTTGCCCTGGTTGGGCTGCACGACGAACAGGCCGGGCCAGCAGATGAAGACCACCACCGATGCCAGGGCAATGCCGACCAGGCGTTCCGGGTTGCCGCTCGCTACGGCGTTGATGAACGCGACCACCAGGAAGATGCTCAACGCCAGCAGCACCAGGAGGGCCACAGCGCCATTGGTGGCGCGCTTCTCGATTTCGCGGATCACAGTCTTGCCTCAGGAGTCAGTAGGTATCAAAATGATATCATTGTGATATTTCCACGTCAAGGTCCCCTGAAAAGCAACGAGGCCCGGTCTCCCGGGCCTCGCTGGTAACTCACTGCAGCTATTGATTATCCCCGCATAGCCATCGGCACGAACTCGCGCTCCGGCGAGCCGATGTAGATCTGCCGGGGCCGGGCGATCTTGGTGTCCTTGTCCATCAGCATCTCTTCCCACTGGGCCAGCCATCCTGGCATCCGGCCCATCGCGAACAGCACCGTGAAGTAGTCGGTGGGATATCCCATGGCCTGGTAGATCAGGCCGGAGTAGAAGTCGACGTTGGGATAGAGCTTCCGCTTGATGAAATACTCGTCTTCCAGGGCGATTTTCTCGAGTTCGAGCGCGATTTCCAGCTTCGGATTGAGGCCGGTCTGCTCGAACACATCGTACGCCACCTTCTTGATCAGCTTGGCGCGCGGGTCATACGACTTGTAGACCCGGTGGCCGAACCCCATCAGCCGGTCCTCCCCGCCCTTGCAGCGGGCAATGAACGCCGGGACGTCCGCCTTGCTCGGGATCTCGTCCAGCATGCGGAGTACCGCTTCGTTGGCGCCGCCGTGCAGCGGGCCGTAAAGTGCCGCGATGCCGGCCGACACCGCCGAAAACGGATCCACGTGGGACGAGCCGACGGCCCGGACGGCGGAAGTAGAACAGTTCTGCTCGTGGTCGGCGTGGAGGATCAGCAGGATTTCGAGGGCGCGCTGCAGGACAGGGTTGGGCTGGTGCTGCCCTCCGATGCTGAAGGTCATATTGACGAAATTGCCGATGTAGCCGAGGTCGTTCCGGGGAAACTCGTACGGCAGTCCCCGGGAATGCCGGAACGCGAAGGCGGCGATCGTGGGCAGCTTGGCCATCAGCCGGACCCGCTGCAGGTACCGCTCCGCCGGGCTCTCGATGTTCTTGGCGTCGGGGTAGAAGGTGGACAGCGCCCCGACGGCGCCCAGCAGCATGCCCATCGGGTGGGCGTCGTAGCGGAATCCCTCCAGGAACTTGATGATGTTGGTGTGGACGTAGGTGTGATATGTGATGTCGTGGGTCCACTTGTCGAGCTGCGCCCTGGTCGGCAGCTCGCCGGTATTGAGCAGGTAGGCCACCTCGAGGAACGAGGCCTTCTCGGCCAGCTGCTCGATCGGATAGCCCCGGTAGCGCAGGATCCCCCGGTCGCCGTCGATGAAGGTGATGGAGCTGCGACAGGCGGCGGTATTGAGGAACGCCGAGTCGTAGGTCATCAGGCCGAAATCATCGTCGCTGGTCTTGATCTGGCGGAGGTCCAGCGCCTTGATGGTGCCTTCGGAGATCGGCAACTCGTAACTCTTGCCGGTCCGGTTGTCGGTGACGGAAAGGGTATCCTTGGCCACGGCCAATCCTCTGCAGGGGTGTGGGGCGACCCCGAAGATAGCGAGCCGGTGCGGCGGCGGGAAATGGGATGTCTGTTTAAGATTCGGCCTCGTTCCTCCATGCCCAGAGCCACTCCCGATCTTGCCAGCCGCGCCCGCGGCGCCCTCCTCGGCCTCGCCGCCGGAAACGCGCTCGGGGTTCCCACCGAGTTCCTGGGAACGGCCGCCGCCATCGAGCAGCGGTACCCCGGCGGCGTCACTACGATTCTGCCCGGCGCGGCCGAGCCCTGGGACGACGACCTGGCACTGAGCGTCCATCTCGCGGAAGAACTGCTCGAACCCGAGGTGAGCCTGGAACGCCTGGGCCGGCGCTGGATCGAGTGGATGGACAATGGGGGACGGGGCATCGGGAACTGGACCCGGGTGGCGCTCTCCCACCTCAAGACCCATGGATCGCCGCCCTCTTCGAGCGGGGGCCAGGCGGGCAACGGCTCGGTGTCGCGCTGCGTGCCGGTGGCGCTCGCCACGCTCCATTCGCCCCGCAACCTGGTCAGTGGCTCCTATCACACCGCCGCGCTGACCCACCCCGACGAACGCTGCACCTGGGGCGCCGTGGCGGTGAATGTCGCTGCCCACTGCCTGCTTCGGGGCATCGGGGATTTTCTGCCCGAGGTGCTCGATGCGCTGCGGCAGAACGAGGCGCCGGCGGAGTTGCTCGAGGCCATCCGGCGGGTGCCGCTCGAGCGGCGGGAGCAGCTCCCGGTCACGGGCGGGAATGCCGGCTACGTGGTGCACTGCGTGGAGATCGCGCTCTGGATGGCGTATCACGAACCGAATCTCGAGCGCGGGGTAACATGGTTGGCCAACGCGGGGGGGGACACCGACACCAACGCCGCCGTGGCCGGCGCCCTGATGGGCATCCGCGATGGCGACGCGGTCATCCCCGAGCGCTGGATCTCGGCGTTGTCCGGCGCCGATCGCCTCAGGACCCTTGCGCATCGCCTGGTCGGCCTGGTTCCTGAATCGAAGGCCACGGATGGGCACGGATCAATCCGGTAGCGATCGAATCTCCGAAACCCGGGCCAGCGCTCTCCAATTATTTTGCAACGAAAGCAGGGGGGGACGCGTAAAACCCCCGGAACTCCAGGAGCGATCCGCTCAATCCGTGTCTATCCGTGGCCCATTCCTCTAATCGGGAAAATCGCATGCGATCCAGACTCGTTCTGTCCTGTCTCCTTGCCCTGGCGGCCCCGCTCGCGGCCCAGACCGTCGACACCGCGGGTGCCGGCGCCCTGATTTCGCAGGGCATGGAGCACTCCGAGGTCATGCAGAACCTGCAGTACCTCTCCGACGTCATCGGCCCGCGCCTTACCGGCTCGGCGGCGGCCCGCAAGGCCAACGACTGGACGGCGGCGCAGTTCAAGTCCTACGGCCTCGAGGCGCATCTCGAGGAGTGGAAGTTCGGCCTGGCCTGGACCCGCGGGCCGGCCCAGTTCACCATCACTTCCCCGTTCACCCGCAACCTGGTCGGGCACAGCTGGGCCTGGACGGACGGCACGGGTGGCAAGACGCTGGCCGGCCCGATCGTGCGGGTGAATGTCCAGACGCCCGAGAGCCTGGCGGTCTACAAGGACAAGGTGAAGGGCGCCTGGCTCATGACGGCGGATCCCGCCCCGATCTGGAATCCGGACGGGCCGGCCATGACCGCCGACGACTCGGCCAAGCAGCGCGAATTCTTCCGCCGGAACTTCGGACAGCCGCCGGCAGACACCTCGGAGGCGGCACGCAAGGCGCGCCAGCAGTTCAACATCGATCGCCCCTACCTGCTCAAGCAGTACGGCGCCCTCGGCCAGCTGCAGGACGGTGCCAAGGAGCAGGGGCTCATGAACATGAGCGGCTCACCGTACGCCGTCTCGCCGCTGCCGCGCCTGGTGATTGCCCACGAGGACTACGCGATGTTCGACCGGCTGATCAAGGCGGGGCAGACTCCCCAGATCGCCGGCTCGATCAGCAACAGTTTCAGCAAGGACCCCGTGACCCAGTGGAACACCGTCGCCGAGATCAAGGGCAGCGAGAAGCCCGGCGAAGTGGTCATCCTGGGCGCGCATCTCGACAGCTGGGATCTGGGCACCGGGACGACCGACAACGGCACCGGCTCGATGGCAGTGCTCGAGGCCGCGCGCATCCTGGCCAAGTCGGGGCTCACGCCCAAGCGGACCATCCGCTTCATCCTGTTCACCGGTGAGGAGGAAGGACTGCTGGGCTCTGTGGGCTACTCCGAGCAGCATGCGGCGGATATGGACAGCATCCAGGCGGTGCTGGTACTCGACAACGGCAGCGGCGCCATCACGGGGATGTCGCTGCAGGGCCGGAGCCAGGACGCGCAGCTCTGGAAGGATCTCTTCGCGCCGCTCGCGTCCCTCGACAGCTTCGTGGTGAAGGATGGCAACAAGGGCGGCACCGACCACCTGTCCTTCATTCCCTACGGCGTGCCGGGGTGGAACTACGATCAGATCAGCCGCGGGTACAACCACACGCACCACTCGCAGGTGGACACCTGGGATCACGCCGTGCCGAGGGACATGATGCAGGCCTCGACCGTGATGGCGGTGACCGCCTATGAACTGGCCAACCTGCCTGAACTCCTGCCGCGCGGCACCAAGACGCCGGTGACGCCGCGGACCGTGTTGCCGCCTTCACCGGGGCTGGCCAGGAAGAAGTAGTCCGCTCCGCTTCAGCACGAACCAGGAGGGGGAGCCACCCGGCTCCCCCTTTTGTCGTCCGGTGACGCGGTATCTTTCCGGCCGATGCGCCCCGACCAGACCACCGAATCGGCTTCCCCCCTGCGTCCGCTGATCGCGGCCGCGCTGGCGGGCTTGTTCCTCGTCGCCGCGGCGAAGGCTCCCCTCCTTACCGACGAGATGTACTACTGGGACTGGTCGCGGCACCTGGCGGCGGGATACTTCGATCACCCGCCGGTGATTGCCTGGGCCATTCGCGCCGGTACAGTCGTCGCGGGAGACTCTCCGTTTGGTGTGCGGCTGGTTCCGTTCCTCTGCGGAATGGCGGCCATTCTTCTGCTGGACCGGTCCGCCCGGTTGCTGGCCGGCGCCGAATCGGGGCGCCGCGTCCTGCTCATCGTGGCCGGTCTGCCTCTGATCACCGCCAGCTTTCTCCTCGCCACACCCGATGCGCCATTTCTCGCCGCGACAGCGGCGCTGCTGTATTCCACCTTGCGGGCGCTGCGCAGTGTGGACGCCCGGGGCGCCATCCTCTGGTGGCTGCTGGCGGGAGCAGCACTGGGCCTCGCGGTCCTGGCCAAGTACACCGCATTCCTCCTGCCTGCCGGCCTGGCAGTCGCACTGTTGGCTGACGCCACCCTCCGGCGGCAGCTCGCGACGCCGGGTCCGTGGCTCGCCGCGCTGGTCGCGCTCGCGGTGATGGCGCCGGTCCTCGCCTGGAATGCCGGACACGGCTGGGTGTCGCTGCGCTTCCAGCTCGAGCATGGCCTGGGGGCGAGCATGGGGGGCAACACGCTGCAGAGGGAGCTGAGCTTCCTCGGCGGGCAGCTGGCGATCGCCAATCCCATCATGCTGGCTCTCCTGGCCTGGGCTTCGTGGCGCACGGCACGCAGTTCGCCGGCACCGGAGAGCCGACTGCTCGGGATCCTGGTGCTATCCGTCTTCGGGTTTTTCATGATCAGTGCCAGTCGCCGGCCAGTGGAGGCCAACTGGCCCGCGCCCTCGTACCTGCCCGCCGCGCTGGCGCTGGCCATCATGCCGCTCGGCGCACGGGCGGGCCGGTGGCTCGGCATCGGCGCGGGCGTGGCTGTCCTGCTCATGGCGCTCGCGCTGGTGCACCTGATCACACCGGTGCTGCCGCTGGCGCGGGAGGTGGACCAGGTGGCCGAAAGCCATGGCTGGCAGTCGGTGGTGGATTCGGTAGTCGCCGTGCAGGGGAGGGAACAGGCCGCGGGTCGACATCTGCTCCTGGCGGGCAATCGCTATCAGGAGACGGCGGCCCTGGCATGGCACGCGCCGGGGCATCCGGCCGTGTACTCACTCAACGTGAACTACCGCCCCAATCAGTATGACTTCTGGCCGGGCTTCGAGCAGGCCGCGCGGCCGGGGGATGATCTGCTGCTCGTCATCGAACCGGGGGCCAAGGCGGACAGCGTGATTGGACGGCTGACGCCGTCATTCGTGTCGGCTAGAATGATCGCCGAGGCCGAGCGACGCCGGGGCGACCGGGTACTCTCGCCGAGGGATCTCTGGTTGCTGGAGGGGTGGAACGGGGTGGCGTTGCCGCGAGGGCTCACGCCATGAAGCCGCCGAGCAGTGCGCCGATCAGCATCGGGCCGATGTTTCCCACGATCAGGATCAGGGTGCCGAATCCGGCCAGGAAGCCGACCAGGGGCAGGCCGCTGAAGGCGGTGCTGAGCAGACTCACCGCGATCGTGAGCAGCACGCCGGGGAGGATCGCGGCGACGAATGCCTTCCCGACGGTTCCCGCCTTGGCTCCCCCGACGTAGCCCGCCACGAAGGGGCCGAAGATCGGTACCCACCAGAGCACCAGTGAAAGGCCGCTCATCCAGAGGATCCCGCGGCTCACGCTGCCCCGGGGCGGCGCGGGAACGAGCGTGGCGGCCATGTCAGGCGGGAGGGAGGCGGACGGTGCAGGTGGTGAGGAACCCGCCGCGCACGTTGTAGACGGTGACCACTTCGAGCCGCGCCGGCTCGAGGACGCGGAACAGGTCCTCCGCGATCTTGGCGGTGGCGTGCTCCTGGAAGATGCCGACGTTGCGGTAGCTGGTGATGTAGTACTTGAGACTCTTGAGCTCGATGCAGCGCCCGGCCGGGGTGTAGCGCAGCGTCACCTTGGCGAAATCGGGGAGTCCGCTGTACGGGCAGACCGCGCTGAACTCATCGGTTTCGGTGACGATTTCCTGCTCGGGGCCGGCGTAGTCGAAGGTCTCGAGCACGGCCACGTCCACGTGCTCGGGCCCGACAAATGGAAGGGTGCGGCCTTCGGCGGTGGCCATGGGACTGCTCCTTGGACTGTGATCGGTCTAGCCGGAATCTAAGCCTCCCGCCGCTCCTTCGCGCTCCCGGCGCCACCACGCGCTGGCCCCGGCGTAGCTCGCGATGTAGCTTGTGCGCTGGCCGTACGAGCGGCCGACGGTCCGCGTAAAGGGTTCAACCCGCTCGTCCCCTGCAGGTCACAACTCCGACCTTCTTTCTGCCCGGCGATCGCGGACCACGGGCGTTCTCGAGAAGGAAGGTTTGCATGCCCGCGCCCCTCCCGGCGCGCCCCAGCCTCGAATGGCTGCGGAAGCGCGCCAAATC
>DATEHG010000007.1:0-5754 GCA_035279705.1 Gemmatimonadales bacterium | reverse complement strand
CAGGTGCCCGACGCCTGGCCCAATCTCTTCCGGGAGGCGCGCTTCCTTTCCGCTGTGGACTTCGTCCAGGCCGACCGGCTGCGCCGCAAGGTGGCCACGGAAATGGCGCGGGTGATGTCGGAAGTGGATCTGCTGGTGGTGCCGTCGCTGCGGGACGAGATGCTGGTCATCTCCAATAACACGGGCCACCCTTCGCTCACCATGCGCACCGGCTTCGTTCAGATCTCGGAGGCCCGGAGCGACTGGGCCCCCGACCCCGCCAACCCGCTGCCGAAATTCAATCCGCCGCGCCGGGTGCCGCACGGCATTACGCTGATCGGGCGGCTGTTCGAGGAGGGAAGGCTTGGGGAGGTGGGGGTGGCGCTGGAGAGAATGCTGGGAGTGGTGGGGGAGAATCCGGCGGGGTTTTGAGAGGCGAAAAGCGAAAAGCGAAAGGCGAAAGGCGAAAAGGAGAACGGCGGAAAGCGAAAAGCGAAAAGCGAACGATTTAGGGCGGATAGGCGTTTTTCAGTGGGGGCGTTGCGGGATGTTGATGACGGAGTCCCGTCCCCGCCCACTATCCTAGCCTCATGCGAGACCACCGGTCGCTCGAGGCCTGGAAGGAAGCCAGGATAGTCGTCTTCGGCGTGTTGAAGGCGTCGAGGGACCGCTGGGCCCCATGGGCAGGGGCGGTCTTCGGGCAAGTTCAGCGAGCGTCGCTGTCAGTACAGCTGAACATCGCTGAAGGATGGGCCTTTGGGCGTTCGCCCACCTGTGCGAGGCACCTCGGAATTGCCTATGGGTCGGCGGTGGAAACTGCGGACTTGATAGAAATCCTGATCGAGGCCGACCTTCTCCCGGCGGACTCCGGTCAGGAACTGCGGGCGCATTCGGAGCGCTGCCGAGCCATGCTCGTCGGACTGCTGAAACGTCGCCGCCCGCTCACCTGAGGCCCGACCCCTCGCTCTTCGCCTTTCGCTTTTCGCTTTTCTCTGTTCGCCTTTCGCCCTCTCCTACGCGGCTTTCGCAAATCGAAGTGCCACCGAATTCATGCAGTACCTGAGCCCCGTCGGCGCCGGGCCGTCGTCGAACACATGCCCCAGGTGCGCATCGCAGCGCCGGCAGGAGACGGCGGTGCGGATCATCCCGTAGCTCGAGTCGGTGGTCTCCACCACGTTCTCCTTGGCGATCGGCTGGTAGAAGCTGGGCCAGCCGGTGCCGGAGTCGAACTTGGTGGCCGAATCGAAGCAGGCGGTGTCGCAGCAGATGCAGCGGAAGACGCCCTTGTTGTGCTCGTTGAGCAGGGCGCCGGTAAACGGCCGCTCGGTCCCGGCGTGCCGGGTGATCTCGAACGAGGCGTCCGACAGCAGTGCCTTCCACTCCGCCTCGGTCTTCACCACCATCGGCACCGACTCCACCCCCAGCCGCTTCCCGTCGTCGCTGAACTTCACGATCGTGACGGTCTTCGGTGCGGGCTCCGCCGAAAGCACGGGAAGCAGGCCGCCCTTGAGGTACTTGGCCACGAGGCCGAGCGCGGCCGCGCCGGCCCCGGCGAGCAGCGTGCGGCGGCCGAGCGGGCTCAGGGTGTAGGCATCAGCGTACGGCGTGGCGGACATGGGGACTCCCCTCCCGGGATCAGCCGAAGGTGAACGCGAAGGCCCGGACCCCCGGGTCCAGGAATTCGATCGTGAATGTCTGGTCGGCCACGCTGCCCTGTTGCCGGACCAGCTGGTAGAGACGGTAACCGGTGACGGTGCCGCTGCCGTCTTCGTCAATGTCTGCCCCGTGACTGGCGCCCGGTGCCCGACCATCGATCATTACCCGGAACCGGACCGGCTTCCCGTCGGCCGAAGGGCCCAGCACGAGGTGCAGGTCGCGCGCATGGAAGCGGAAGGTGACGCTTCCCGGGGAGGAGACGAGCTGGGCCTGCTCGCCCGCCACGGTCCATAGCCCCGAGAGCCCCCATTCGTTGCGCTGGAGTGCTGCCGGCGTGGAGTACTTCTGGGGCTGGTCCTCCTTCACCTTCTCGGGCGACACGTAGCGCTGCTGCCGCTCGTAGCCGAGGTAGGTCTCCGGTGACTCGACTTCGCTGAAATCCGCCGCGGCCTGGGCCCCGGACGCGGACACCTTGACCACCCCACCCTTCGGCATGGCGCCGTCCCGTTCCCGGAGCAGCTGCTGGATCTGCATCTCGGTCTCGGCGTAGGCGCCCTCGCCGAAGTGATGCGAGCGGATCACGCCCTTGGCGTCGATCAGGTAGTGCGCCGGCCAGTACTGGTTCTGAAAGGCGTTCCAGATCGTGTACTTGCTGTCGATCGCGATCGGGTAGGTCAGCTTCAGGTTCTTCACGGCATTCGCCACGTTGCCTGAATCCTTCTCGAAGGCGAACTCCGGTGTGTGGACCCCGATGACCACCAGCCCCTGGTCGTGATACTTCTCGTACCACGCCTCCACATAGGGGATGGAGCGGAGGCAGTTGATGCAGCTGTAGGTCCAGAAGTCGACGAGGACGACCTTCCCCTTGAGCCCCTCCCGGGTGAGCGGCGGTGAGTTGAGCCACGCCACCGCACCGTCGATCGAGGGCATTTCCCCTTCATTACCCGCGGGGAGGGCGCCGGGTTGGGCCTCGGTGTAGCCGGCCGGGGTCAGGCGGTTGATCAACCCCTGCTCGACCCCCGAAGTGCTCGCCAGTGAAAGACGCCGCAGCACGCCGGTGTCCCACCCCATGGCAATCGCGACGACGCCCACGAGGACCATCACTCCGAGCCCCCGCCGAATCCACTCCTCGGCACCCAGCGACCGCTTCATCGCGGTGAACACCCTGCCGCCCGCCAGCAGTGCGAGCGCGAGGGACGCGACGGCGCCCGCCGAGAAGGCGGTCAGGAGAAGAGTCGTTCTGGCGCTCGGCCCCTGGAGCGCCGCACCGGCGAGGATCAGTCCCAGGATCGGCCCGGCGCACGGCGCCCAGAGGAGACCGGTCGAGATGCCCAGCACCAGCGAGCGGCCGACACCCGGCACCTCGGTCGAGTTGGTGCCCTGCACCCGGCCGCCCAGCCGGACGAACGGCGCCGACAGGTAGTTGGCCAGCCGGGGGATGAGGAGACTCAGCCCCAGCAGGGCGAAGATGACGATGGCGACGATGCGGCCGACTTGGTTGGCGCGCACCACCCAGCCACCGGCGTAGGTGGCGACTCCCGCGACGAGCGCGAAGGTGAGACCCATACCGACGAGGAGCGGCAGTCCGCTCTTCCGGAATGGCTGGTCCGCGCGGGAGAACACCAGCGGGAGGACCGGCAGGATGCAGGGGCTCAGGATCGTGAGCACACCGCCGGCAAAGGCGAGGAGATACAGCAGCATGATGTTACCGGGGCTCCTGGTACCAGGCGGGGAACGACTGCTTCAGCCTCACCAGTTTGGGCGCGTCGTTGTAGACGATGTAGGGCTGGTCGGGGTGCAGCGCCATGTAGTGCTGGTGATACTCCTCGGCACGGTAGAAGGCCGTGAGCGGCGCGATCTGGGTGACGATCGGCTGGCGGTAGGTGCCCTTCTTCGTCAGCTGGGCCACGTAATCGGTGGCCGCCTTCTGCTGGGCCGCGTTGCGGAAAAAGATCGCGGAACGATAGCTGGTGCCGACGTCCGGCCCCTGGCGGTTGAGCTGCGTCGGGTCGTGGGCGACGAGGAAGAAGATCTGGAGCAGCTGGTTGTAGCTGATCTTCGCCGGATCGTACACCACCTGCACCGACTCGGCGTGGCCGGTGGTCTCGGTGCTCACGTCCTCATAGGAAGGCGAGGCGCTGTTCCCGCCGGCGTACCCTGCCGTGGCGGACATGACGCCTTTGACGTGCTCGAAGACCCCCTCGATGCCCCAGAAACAGCCACCGGCAAAGACGGCGGTATCAACGGTGGCGCGGCCGGGGTGCCGCGGTGCGGGTGTGGCGGCGAGGGCTCCCGCAGAGGCAAGTGCCAGAAGCGCCATCGAGAGGCGTGGGACGAGGGTCGGGTTGCGCGGCATCGGACCGGATCCGTTAGCTGTTGACGCATATTAACGCCGCCCGACGCGGATTGGTTTTCTTCGGGCCGCCAGGCGGGCGGGAATCGAGGCCGGCGGTGCGACTCGGGGGACAGGGCTGTGTGGCGCCGGCGCAGTGAGGCATCTCACTAGCGGGGTCCGCCCCCCGACCTATCTTGGCCCGTGTCCCGCGACCGCCAGGGGCCCATGCACAAGGCATCCCGCCCGATCCACCGTTTCCGCCTGGGCAGCCCATTCGGAGTGGTGTTGATCTCCGCCGCTGTCCTCGCGGCCTGCAGCGATGACAACACCAATCCCAGTCCGACGACCTATAGTGTCGGAGGAACCCTCTCCGGCCTGACCGCGGGCAAGAGCGTAGTGCTCCGCAACAACGGCGGCGACGACAAGACCCTGGATGCCGATGGCCCGTTCACCTTTGCCACCCGGCTGGCCAGCGGCGGCAACTACAACGTGACGGTGCTGACTCAACCGGCCGGGATGGTCTGCCCGGTGACTGGCGGGGTCGGCTCTATTGCCGCGTCGGACGTTACGACGGTTGCCGTGGACTGCTCCGACGTCACGACCACTCTTGACCATACCTTCGGTCCAGGCGGCACCGGGTTCGCCACCTTCGACGCCGGTTCCAATACCGACGATTCCGGCAATGAGCTGACGCTGGACGGCAGCGGCCGCCTGGTGGTGGCGGGTCATTCGTTCAACCCGGCCACCGGGGCGCTGGAGATGGCGCTCTGGCGGGTCGACACCAACGGCACCATCGACGGCGGGTTCGGCACCGGGGGGCTGGTGCGCAGCCCCGGCTCCACGGTGGGGGGCCTGTACACACCGGAAGTCATCGGCAGCAGCGTGCGGGTCGATGGCAGCGGACGGATCGTCGTGGCCGGCTACGACATCGACTCCACCGGGACCTGGGGTGTGACGGTCTGGCGCTTTACCAGCGCCGGCCAGCCCGATGCGACTTTCGGGACCGGTGGATTTGTCCGTCTCGAGAATCCCCAGAGCGCCGGCGTCGGCCTGGCGCTCGACGGGAGCGGCCGCCCGGTTGTCTCCGGCTTTGCCTGGAACGGGACCGACTGGGATGCCGCGGTCTGGCGCTTCACCACCGACGGGATTCCAGACTCAACCTTCAACGGCACGGGCTTTGTCACCCAGAACAGCTCTGCCGGTTCCGGCCAGACGATGGGCGAGGACATCGGCGTCGGCGTCGCCATCGACGGGAGCGGCCGCATCGTCATGGCGGGCTACAGCAGCAACGCCGCCGGCAACCAGGACATGACCGTCTGGCGCTACACCAGCGCCGGCGTGCTGGACGCCAGCTTCAACGGCACCGGGTTCTTCCGGCACGACAACGCTGGCGGTGGAGGCGGCAATGACGTCGGGCGCACCATAGCCTTCGATGGGAGCAACCGGATCGTGGTGGTGGGCTGGAGTCCCAGCAGTGGCGGTGGGGACGACCTCGCCGTCTGGCGGCTGACGCCGACAGGGGCGCTCGACATGACCTTCAACGGGACCGGCTACGCCACCCACAACGGTGCGGCCGGCGGCAACGGCACCGACACCGGACGCGACATCGCGATCGACGCGGCTGGACGACTTATCCTGGTCGGTGAAAGCACCAACGCCGCTGGCGACCTGGACCTGACGGTCTGGCGCTACACGGCGAGCGGGCTGCTCGACGTCACCTTCAATGGCACTGGCTATTTCACCCACTCGGCGGCGGCCGGAGGGACCAACGGGAACGACGCCGG
>DATEHG010000006.1:0-17792 GCA_035279705.1 Gemmatimonadales bacterium | reverse complement strand
CTTAAGGCTTAAGGCTTAAGGCTTAAGGCTTAAGGCTTAAGGCCGATTTTCTAATTCGCCCCAGGATTGCAATTCGGATAAGCCCGCTCCCCGGCGCCACCAGCGTCCAGTAGCGGCGGAACTGGCGGCGGGTGGCGTCGTCGGCGCAGCGCACCCGGGTTTCCGTGGCCAGGCGGCAGCCGCCCTGGGCCAGCGGTGTCACGCTGAAGTTCCACGCCGCGCGCGCCGTGCCCGCCGGTGGCAGCTCGCGAAAGGTGGCAGGATCGGTGGCGCTCAAACTGGCGGCCAGGGTCCAGAATCGCCCCGTGATGCCGAGCACGAGTTCGCGGGGCGGATCGGCCTGGAGGAGGACGAAGTTCGCTCCGACCATGCTGCCCAGGCTCCTCGTCGCCCGTTCCTCCCGCTCCCGCAAGCGGTGCAGCGTCTCCCTCGGCCTTGTCAGCAGGCCGGGCAGCAGCCGGATCCCCATCAGGAATGCGACGAGCGGGTGGCGGCCGAAGTCGGTGGCGAGAATCGCCTGGTAGACCTGTTCGGCCGGCGCCGCGACCGTCGTGCCGTAGGTGGCGGTGGTGTCGTATTCCGGCATCCAGATGTCGAGGAGGGGCATGCTTGAGGCTGAAGGCTTTCGGCCTAAGGCTTGATGAACGTGTACCAGCCGAGCAACTGCGCAATGCCCGATCCGGCAAAGATGGCGCCGAGCGCCGGGGCGATGTACAGAAACCACTTCGCGCCGGGCTCGAGGCAGGACTCGGTGGGATCCTCCGGATCGTAACTCACTCGGCACGCCGCGCCAGAGCGGTAGCGCTCGACGATCGCCTCGGCAGGGGAGCGCCAGCTGGTGGCCAATGGTCCGCCGATGGTGACCTGGTTGGCGGTGAGCACCCGGTCCCCCACCTGGTAGGTGTATTGGACATTGGCGCTGTACAGCGTGCCGCCCCGGTCTCCGGCCGAGGTCTCGACACCGCTGGAGAGAATTGTCCCTGATACTGCCGGCCAGTCTACACTCCCCCACGCCTCGTAGAGTTTGCGGAGGCCGTATCCCATGACCAGCAGGCCCAGGACGACGAAAAGGATCGGAACCAGTGTGTGCAGGTAAGCGCTCATCAGCTCCTCATTCAAGAGTCAGCGCGAATGAATTCGCGCCTCGGCGTTCGCCCTGCGTGGCTGCGCCACGTCCGCATATCAACGATCCCAATCCACCGTGTTGGACCTTGCAGTGCGAGCGTTTGGCCTGCCCGCCTGCCCGCCTGCCCGCCTGCCCGCCTGCCCGCTAACGGCTAATGGCTAACGGCTAACGGCCGAGTTCCACCACCACCGGCATATGATCACTCAGCCTCACCCACTCCGCGTGACTGCCGACGGTGACAGCAGTGATGCGGCCGGTCCAGGCGGTGGGCAGGAAGCAGTAGTCGATGTGGTACGGCTGGTCCTCGTGCCGGTACTGATAGTAGGTGGGTCGGCTCTCCTTGCCCTGGGCCTCGCCGCAGTGGGAATGGTATGCGCTGGTAAGCCCCAGGTCTGACAGCTTCCGGACCAGGGCGGAGTGGCAGCGGTCGGTCGGATGCTCACCGTCCCAGATCGCGTTGGAGTTGAAGTCGCCCAGCATGACCGTGGGCGTGCCGTCGAAGAGGTAGCGGCAGTCGTCGATGGCGCGGTGGGTGCCGCGGACGTAGCGATCGGGCCGGTCATCCATCGGCCAGACTGCCCAGAGGAGAAACGTCTCCGGACCGGTGACCCTGAGCGGCTGAAAGAAGCGGGGCAGGGGCACCGGCGTGTCGATCGGCGTGAGGCGCCACGGCGGACGGGCAAAGACCCCCAGCCCCTTTCTCGGGTTGAGGCCCAGCCAGAAGGACTGGCCGGAATTGTCGGAGAGCTGGGGACATTCCGGGACTACCGCGATGTCCGCGGCCAGCGAGTCGAGAGCCGGGAGCTTGTCGGCCAGGCGGCCGGCGCAGCAGTTCCAGGTTACGAGACGCATGGGAGGTGGGTCGAGAGTCGAGAGTCGAGGGTCGAGGGTCGAGGGTCGAGAGTCGAGAGTCGAGGGTCGAGAGTCGAGGGTCACGAGTCAGGGGCGCACCCAACCTCGTCGAAATTTCGGTTCGCTGGTCCGCCGGTCCGCCGGTCCGCCGGCTTAAGGCTTATGGCTTATGGCTTATGGCTTAAGGCTCTTCCCGGACCACACGGGGGTCGAAAGTCTCAGCCGCCACACCGGCCCCATGAACAGCGGGCCCTCATACCCCACGAACCCCGGTACCCGGTCCAGGTCAATCCAGACGTGACCGTCGGACGGCAGCTTGCCCAGCAGCTTGGCGAAGAATCCCGTGAGAGCGCCGAGCTGGGGAGAGAGGACGAAGTGGGCAGTGGGCTCGGCGTGGCCGCCGATCGTGACCGTGTCCATCCCCGCAAAGGCGATCCTGAGGCCGATCAGGCGGGGCTTGGGCGTAAAGGCGACCAGGTGCACATCCGCCGTGTCCCCGCGATGCAGATTCATCGCGAGCACCACCGGGAGGCCGTTGGACACGTCCTCGGGCAGCTCGAGCTGCCCTGCGTCCCGATCCTCCTTCTGTCCCTGGCGGCTCACCACCGCATATTGTCCATCACGGCTGAGGACCGCGTCGAGCTGCGGATCGAAGGCCGGGCCCCGCTGCACCAGGTGGTACGCCACCATCCGGAAGACCTTGTGCTGCGTGAAGGTGGTGGCCTCCTCGAAGTACGACTTGTCCGCGAAGCGCAGCACCATCCTGCTCTCGATGGTGCTGTCTCCCGCCACCTGCAGCAGGTCCCCCTCGGCGAGCAGGCTGTCCTGGTCGGAGCGGAGCTGGATGAAGCCATGCACCGTGCCCTGGCTGTAGCGGACCGGGACGCCGACTTGTTCCGGGGCGGTCTTGCTCTGTGCCTGGGCACCTGCCGTCGCGAGCGCGAGGGCGCAGGCGCTCCAGCGGAGCGCGCCGGGTAAGCGGGCGTGCCGAGTGTGGCGCCGAAGAGGGACTTGCACGGGGCCCATCGGTCCAACATAACACCGGGCTCGAATTGGATATCCGGCTACTGTGCCAAGTGGATATTGCCCGCGCCTCCGCACTGCACGAAGATGTCTGCTGCCATCTCTCTCGACTCTCGATCCCTCGCTGCGCTCGGGACAGGTCTCTCGACTCTCGACTCCCCAAGCCGGGCATCCCTCATGACGCGCTCGTGGCCAGTCGCATTCTTGGCTCTCCTGCTGTCCGCCACTCCCGGCGCGCGCGTCCAAACACCCCGGGGCCCCGCCGCCACGCCGGCCACCCCACGGGACGGCTCCCACGACTTCGACTTCGAGATCGGCCGCTGGGAAACCCGGCTCAAACGCCTGGTCAATCCGCTGAGCGGGTCCAGCAAATGGGTAGAGTATCACGGGACCTCGACTGTCCGCCCCATCTGGGGCGGCCGGGCGAACATGGTCGAACTCGAGGTCGAGGGAGAGGCCGGCCACATCGAAGGACTCGCCCTCCGGCTCTACGACCCCACCGCCCGGCAGTGGAGCCTCAACTACTCCAACAGCCGGTCCGGGACGCTGAGCGCGCCAGTGGTCGGAGAGTTCGTGAATGGGAAGGGGGTGTTCTTCGGCCAGGAGACGCTCAACGGCCGCGCGATCCTGGTGCGCTTCGTAATCTCACAGGTGACCGCCACCACCACCCACTTCGAGCAGGCCTTTTCCGGCGATCGGGGCGAGAGTTGGGAGGTGAACTGGATCGCCGATGACACCCGGATGGCGGCAGGCGCTGGGACGGGGCAGTGAGCGGCGATCACCGACGCGGCAGGACGCTCAGTGGCGGCACCTGACAGAGTCCAGGTGGTCAATCAGCAGGGGCGGCACCATCCTGCTTCAATTCATCCGAGATCGTGCTGCAAGCGCCGCCGCCCCGAGCACCCCGGAGTTCAGCGACCGCCCCTGAAGACTGCAGGAGATGGCGAGGAGGGCCGTCACCCTCATCGCGTCGCCCCGGCGGCCACCCGCGACCTCCTCGCCGAAGGGTTCGCCACGGCGGCCGCGAGTTCCGGGAAGGCCGCGGCCCCCGGCTCACGCGCGCTGCCCCAGGAATGCATCGCCTTCAGGATCGGGGCGAGTTCGATCCCCAGGCCCGTGAGGGAGTACTCCACCTTCGGGGGGATCTGCTGGTAGACCTTGCGGTGCACGACCCCGTCCCGCTCCAGTTCCCGCAATTGCTGTGTCAACATCTTGTGGGTCACTCCACCGATGGTGCGGTGGAGCGAGCCGTACCGCCGGGCTCCCGACAGGAGCTCGCGCAGGATGAGGACCTTCCAGACCCCCCCGATCACTCCCAGGGTCCGTTCGATGGGGCACCAGCCTTCGTGGCAGATCCCCTTGCCCGTCCGTCGCGTCGTCATACTCTCTCCAGGGATAGTATGGCACTTCAAAGTGCATACTACCAGGAAAGAATGTGAAACGCTAGCTTCGCCTCCGTGACCGGGACAACGGGTCCCGGTGCGTCAATTACATCGCGGAGCGCCACCAATGTCGGCCGTCAAGACGATCAGCACCGCCCAGCTCGACCAGCGCCTCCGCAATGGTGGCGCGTTCCAGTTCTGGAATGTCCTGTCCGATCTCTACTTCACCGGGGAACTGATCACCGGCTCGCTCCGCGTCCCGGCGGACTTCGTCGGACGCGAGGCTGCCAGGCTTGGTCTCCCCAAGGACGCGGAGATCATCGTGTACTGCAAGGACACCGAGTGCCCGGCCAGCGGGCGCGCGGCGGAAAAGCTCCAGACGCTCGGCTACACCAACGTGCGTGCCTATGAAGGGGGGCTCAGGGCGTGGAAGGCCGAGGGGCACCCGGTCGTGGCCCTGTTGAAGTCCGCCGCGGCCTGACCATGCGGGACTCGACGTGCCGGGATTGAAACTGATGCCGCTCTGGGCGGGGCAGAACGTCCCGCTCGCGCGGCGGCGGTCAGCCGCGGCGGTAGCAACGAATTCGCGCAGGTCACACGACAACATTCTTACAGGAGAACAAGGTTCCATGACACGGATCGCACCGATCGACCCCACCACCGCCCCCGGCGAGACTGCCGCTGTTCGGCATGTTCACCCCCCTCAGGCCCGACGCCCCGGCGCCCCTCGTTACCACCCCGACGGTCATGAGCAGGAGAGCTCCATGACCGCCATCCGCCACCACAACATCGTCATCGACGGACTGAACGTGTTCGTCCGCGAGGCAGGGGACCCCCGTCGCCCGACCTTCGTCCTGCTGCCGGGCTTCCCGTCCAGCACCCGCGCCTACATCCGCCTGATCGACAGGCTCTCAGTTTCCTGGCACGTCGTCGCGATCGACTACCCCGGATTCGGCGGCTCAGACCCGCTGACCGGGAGCCCGACGTTCGACAGGCTCGCCGAGGTCACCGGCAAGGCCATCGACGCACTCGGGATCGGTGACTACGCGATGTACCACTTCGACTTCGGCTCGCCTGTTGGCATGCGCATCGCCCTCGTCCACGGCACGCGCGTGAAGGCGATCGTGACGCAGAACGGAAACATCTACACCGACGGGTTCGGCCCGGGCCTTGCCGCGATCGCTGCGTGGTGGGGCGACAGGAAAGCTGGCCAGGCGGCCATTGACGGCCTCCTCAGCCTGGCCGGCACGCAGATGCAGTGGCAGGCCGGCGCCCGCAACCCCCAGCACATCGATCCCGCGCAGGCGCACGCCGACCAGCGCGTCCTGGACCTGCCGGGTCGCGCCCGCTACATGGAGGCGCTCCTCTGGGACTACCAGAACAACCCGGCGCAGTATCCAGCCTGGCAGGCGTGGCTGGCAGCGCGCCAGCCCAAGGTGCTCGCGGTCTGGGGCAAGAATGACCCGTTCTTCATCCCTGCCGGCGCCGAGGCGTATCGCCGCGACGTGCCGAGCGCGACCGTCCTGCTGCTGGACACCGGCCACTTCGCCTTGGAAGAGGAGGTCGACGTCATCGCCGGCGCGATCCACAAGACCCTCGCCGCCGCATTCGCGTGATCGGCCTTCCCATCAGGGACTGGGGAGTGGGAAGGCGTGCGGGACCTCAACCCCTCCGCTGCCGGGGCGAGCCGTAACTGCATGAACACCGTGGCCGGGATCGAAGTCGACTTCCCGGAAGTGGCGCTCGCCACAGCCTGATCCGGGCCACGGTCACGCGGACGTGGAGAACGAGATGGATCTGTACGTCAAGGGATTGTGGCGCTACCCGGTGAAGCCGCTCGCAGGGGAGCCGGTGCAGGAGGCGGCGCTCAACGCGGAGGTCGCTCGGCCGGGGAAGATCCGGGTCGGCGACCCCGTGTCGTTCCTCCCTTCACGAGCCTTCCCGCGGCCATGCTGCGGAATCATTTGGGATTGTGCCGAGGCGCACTTCGGCGCCGCGGCTGGAGCGCCATCCGTCAGGCCGCTGTGCGATACGCGCTCTCTCTGGCCAACGGTCTTCGGAGATTAATGATGTCACACCGATCCTCGAGCGAGCCCGGCGCTGTGGTCTCTCTCTGGCGATATCCCGTCAAGTCCATGCTGGGGGAGGAGCTGCATTCGGCCTGTGTCACGGAAGGCGGCCTGTTCGGAGACCGTGCGTACGCAGTGATCGATCAGGCCACCGGCAAGGTCGCCAGCGCCAAGTACCCACGCAAATGGGGCAAGCTCCTCGACTTCCGTGCGACCTTTGTGGTGCCACCCCGCTCTGGGGAGCCGCTCCCGTCCGTGCGGATGACGCTCCCGGACGGCACCATCGTGACTAGTGAGCAGGAGAACGCACACGCATTGCTCTCCAACGCCTTGGAGCGCGAGGTGACACTGACGACCACACGGCCTGCGTCCCCCAGTGTGGAATCGGAACGCATTGACGCACTTGATCCCGCAGAAGCGATCGTGGATGTCGGTGCATTCATGATGCAGGGCAGATTTACGGATTATGCCGCCGTCCACCTGCTCACAACGGCCACCATTGACCGGCTGCGGGCTCTCTATCCGCACGGGCGCTTCGAGGCGCGGCGGTTTCGTCCCAATGTCGTGGTGGAGTCTCCCGCCGGTCAGCCGGCCTTCGTCGAGAATGCCTGGGTGGGGCATACAATGGCCATTGGCGCGGAGGTGCGCTTGCGCATCACGGATCCCATGCCACGCTGCGTGATAACCACGCTCCCCCAGGGCGATTTGCCTCGCGATCCGGGGATCCTGCGCACAGTGGTTGAGCACAACCAGGTGGGCATCCCGGTTCTGGGAGGCGCGGCGCGGCCCAGTGTGGGTATCTGTGCTTTCGTGCTCCAAGGCGGCACGATCCGCCGCGGTGATCAAGTGAGGATTGCGTAGAAAAGCCGAGGCAGGCGAGAGCCGGCGAGAGATGAGAGTGAACCAGGAAAACGCCGCGATAAGGAGCCTGAAAACAGCGAGCTGACATTGGGCTGCAGCTGGCTGCCTCCAGCGTCCGCTGTCGAACTTCTCGCCCTCCGGCTCTACGACCCCGCCGCTCGGCAGTGGAGCCTCCACTACTCCAACAGTCGGTCGGGGACCTTGAGCCCACCTGTCGTCGGGGAGTTCGTGAATGGGAAAGGGGTGTTCTTCGGCCAGGAATCGCTGAAGGGGCGCGCCATCGTCGTCCGCTTCGTGATTTCACAGGTCACCGCCACCTCGGCCCACTTCGAGCAGGCCTTTTCCGGTGACGGAGGCGAGAGCTGGGAGGTGAATTGGGTTGCTGATGATCGGCGGATTGCAGAGGGGGCGGGGAAGGGGGAGTAAGCGGTGTTCGCCAACCTTAGCTTGAGCGTGCAAGTGCGATCCAAGGCGATTAGGCCTGCGGCGCGCCTTCCAAGGTCACAAACCGTTCAGACCAGTCAACTCTTGTTTGACTTCTGCTGAAACGTCCTACAGGCGCAATTCACTCTGAAACGCGTCGCGTCTCCGGCGGGAAGCAACTGATCTACACACTGAAGGCCATCCCCGTCGCACGTGAATTGATGTCCCTGAAGGAGCGGGCTTCATGGGTTGGTTTGGCCGTCTGGTCACCAAGCTTCCGCCAGGAGGTCTCTAAGGACCGCGTCCCGGGAGAGTCGGTTGTTCAAATCCGACGCGGCTCGCTCGACCGCAGCGGCGTACTTACGGACTCTTGTTGTGCCGCCTTCCTCCGCCTCTAAGTACGTATCGATTTCCTCACCGAAAGCCACCAAGTCTTTGCCGACCTTGGTACGCTTGGTTTTCGATAGCGGCAATGAGCCAACATTCGCCGCTAGAACCAGGAAGAGCGAGCTCATAACTCCGTTGCAGGGTCACCGCACTGGCCTACTAAGTCACCGCACTCCATTGCAGGGTGACCGCACAGCTCTACGAACCCATCGCCCTCCATTGCAGGGTCACCGCACAGCCCTACGAACCCACCGCACTCCATTGCAGGGTGACCGCACGGCCCGAAGAACCCATCGCACTCCATTGCAGGGTCACCGCACGGCCCGAAGAACCCACCGCACTCCATTGCAGGGTCACCGCACTGGCCTACGAAGTCATCGCACCTCTTTGAGAACTGGTCGCACACCGCTGCAGGGCGCCTCCGGCGGTCTCCAGGACCAGCTCCGGTGGCTTTCAGACGTCCCAGTCTGCCACAATGGCCGAGTCGAAGCCCCGGCCCGTACCCCCAGCTATACTTCCAGTGCCTTCCTGTTCGCCTGTCACCCCCGGCACATCGTCGGGACCAAGGCTTTCACAATGAGTCCCCGGCCATTCGGCTTCGCGGGGCGCTATATCGTCGTCGCGGACGAGGACCGCTCGGTCACCAATTTCGTGATCGAGGTCCTGCTGCAGGACGGCCATGCGGTCTTCATGGCCTACGACGGCCTCTCGGCCACCCACCTCGTCATGGGTCTCAAGGTCTGCGACCTCCTGATCAGCAACTCGCGGGTCGCGGGGCTGCCTGGCGTCGAGCTGATCCGCGAGCTGCGGCAGCACCTGCCGTACCTCCCGGTGCTCTACCTGGCCAACGACAACCGCTCCAACGCCACGATCGAACGCGGCCTCCCCGGCAACGTCCCCATCCTCCGCGAACCCTTCTCGGCCGATGACCTGCGGAGAAACGTCAGGGGGCTGCTGGAGACGAACTGAGTACAAATGAAGGGGCCCGGCGAATCAATCTCCGCCGAGCCCCACATCCCCCCATCCCCCCATCTCTCACATAGTTCTCTGCTTCGTCAGCGTCAGATGAAACGCGAACTGGTTGATGAGGGGATCCCCCTGCAGCCGGTCGGGACTGATCGTGAACGGGGTGAGCGTGAGGAGCCCCGGCATCGTCGGGTGCAGATGGAGCGTCGCGGCCGAGGTATCCCATTGGCCCGAGAGATCGGTCACCGTCGTGTCCACCCGCTGCGAACCCGTCATCGTCCCATCACGGTTCAGGGTGATCGTCAGTGTCACCCCTTCGGCCAGCAGGTCGAACATGGTATCGGGGGTGACGACGGTGAAGGCAGTCGCCGCATAAGTGCCCTCGATCCGAGCCAGGGATGGCTGAGTCGAGTTGTCGTTGCAGGCGATCAGGGCGGCGGCGGCGAGGGAGAGGCCGAGGATGCGAGAGTGTAGCACGGTGGAACCAGGGGTTTGGGTGACGGAGGCAGGACCGTATCCATTAGATCGTATCCCGGCGGGCACACCTGACAAACCGGGCGGACAGGGCGGACAGGGCGGTCAAGGCGCTCAGGCCCCTCTCGGTTTGCCTGTCCATCCCCCCAATCCGGAAACGAAGTGGGCCCGGGATTCGGATTTGCGCGAAGTCCGGCAGTGTGACGCCTCGGACGCCAGTGGATTCACATTTTCCATCCCCCCATCCCCCCATCACCCCATCCCTCCATCCCTCAATTCGTCACCCCTCCGTTAGCGAATCCACATCTTCGCTGAGGTGAATCGCCATCCAGGCCTCCTAGCGTGGTGCAGGCAGCATCCCCCCTCCACCGCCGGCCGAGGTCCATGGGTATGCAGGCGATACCGCAGGAGCGCATTTCGGCTGAAATCAACGTGACTCCGATGATCGACGTCCTCCTCGTCATGTTCATCATCTACCTGCTGATCATTCTTCTTGGCCAGCAGGTCATCAAGGTGCAGCTGCCGGCGCCCGGCTCCGGCCTGGCCGCCCGCGCGATGCCGATCATCATCGAGCTGCCGGATCAGGGTGGCGTGCGGATCAACGGCGCGATCGTCGGGTCGGATGAGCTGGACATGGTGCTGCGCCAGCTCTCGGCGGACCATCCCGCCAGTTACGCCTTGATCGATGCGGGGGCCGAACGGACCTACGACGAAGTGATCCACGTCATCGACCGCGCGCGAGGCGCCGGGATCACCCTGATCGGCTTCAAAGCCGCGGAGACTCGGGCCCCCATTCCGTGAAACGAAGAGGGCCCGGCGAAACCATCTCCGCCGAGCCCCACTACCCGTCTACCCGTCTACCCGTCTACCCGTCTCTCCGTCTCTCCCTCTCTCCGTCTCAGTTCGTCTTCCCCACCGCCACTCCCCACGGAATACTCCCGACGCCAACCGTCGCCACGACCTTGAGCGAGTCCGTATCGATGACCGACACGTTGTTGCTCGGCCCGTTGGCCGCGAACAGGTGCTTGCCGTCCGGCGTCAGCGCGATGCCCCAGGGCCGCTTGCCCACCGGGATTACGGCCAGGATCGAATCCGACTTGCTGTCCAGCACCACCACCGTACCCCCCCGCCCGGTCGAGATGTACACTCGCCCGCCATCGGGAGCGATCGCGATCCCCATCGGGTGCGCATCCTTGGGGAAGGCGATCTTGTGCAGCTCCTTGCCGGCCTTCGGGTCGATCACCGACACGTCGCCGCCCACCTCGTTGGTCACGTAGCCTCGGCTGCCGTCCGGAAGAAAGGCGATGCCGCGGGGCCGCTGCCCCACCGGAATGGTGCCGCTGATCTTGCCGGTGGCGATGTCGATGGCGGTGATGTTGTTGGCGGTCTCGCCGGTGACGTACACCGTCTTCCCGTCGGGGGAAACGCCCACCCCCTCCGGTTCGGTGCCCGTCTTGAGCGTCGCCTCGACGACACCGCTCGCGAGGTTCACGATCGAGGCGGTGCCGGCGTCCTCGTTGGAGACGAAGAGGCGTGAGCCGTCTTCGCTCAGCGCAAAGGCCTCCGGGTCGCTGCCACCCGGGATGACCTTCACGGTCTTCCGGCTGGCCACATCCACCACCGCGATGCCGTCCTTCGACTTGTCGGCCACCAGCTTCTCGCACTCAGCGTCGGGCATGCTGGGTGGGCAGCGGGGGCTGCCCGACAGGGCGACGTACACGGTCTTCCCGTCGGGACTCACCTTCACCCCCCGCGGCCGGGTGCCGACCGGCACCGTGGCCACGACCTGGAAGGTCGTCGCGTCGAGAATGGTGAGATCGCGCGAGTCCTCGTTGGTGATGTAGGCGTAGAGGCCGGCCGCGGGCGGAGCGGCGGCGGAGGTATCAGCAGCAGGCTTGGGGGCCGGCGCCTTGGCGCAGCCTCCCAGGGCCATGAGGGCCAGCAGAGCCGTGCTATTCCATGTGTTCATCGAATTGAGCCTTGTCCCTGTTGCGGGCCTGGTCGAGGCCCTTGAGAGTCCGGACGCCGTGGGCGCCGGTGAAGATGGCGCCCGACAGATTGGCGCCGCCGATCCGGGCGTCGGTCACATCCGCGCCCGTGAAATCGGTTCCGATGAGCTCCGCGCTCTCCAGCCGCGCCCCGGCCAGCCGCGCCTTGGCCAGGCTGGCGTAGCTCAGGTCGGCCTTGAAGAGGCTGGCCCCCGTGAGATCGGCCCCGGTGAGATCGGCCGAGGTGAGCGTGGCCCGCATCAGCCCCATCGACTGGTTGCTCGGATCCACGCCGAGGTCGGCGTTGTGGAGGATGGTGCCGACCAGCTTGGCGTGCTTGAGATAGCCGATGATCCGGGTGCTTGTCAGATTCGCCCCCGACAGGTCGGCATCTTCGATGATGGTGGCGTACAGCGACGCACCGGTCAGATCCGCCTGGCGGAAGTCCGCTCTGCGGAGCGTGCTGCCGTCGAGGTTGGTCTTGAGCAGCTGAGCGTTGGCCAGCACCGCGTCGGTGAGATCGCAGGAAAAGAGATTGGCGCCCGACAAGATCGCGCCCGTAAAGTTTGCCTTCGTGAGCGTGGCCGACTTGAAGTCGATGCCGGTCAGGTCGAGGCCGGAGAGGTCGGCGCCGTTGAGGTTGACGGCGCCACCGGCCGAGAGTCGGGTCTTGAGCTGTTCCAGCGTCAGCTTGCCGACCTTCGTCGTATCGGTGACTGCCGCCGCCGGCTTCATCGGCGGCATCATCGGAGGGTCCTGCGCGGCCGCAGGTCTCGCGCCGATTGCCATCAACAGCAACAGTGACCGCAGAGACGCGGAGAGCGCCGAGGAAAAACAACAAAGCCTGTCGTGGTTCTTCATTCCTGGATTTCCCGACACCATGGTCAAGCCGCAGTTGTCTGCAGCCTCTGCGCCTCTGCGATCAATGTGCACTCCCTCGTCCTGTGCGGCCGCGGTTCTCGCGCCGATTGCGATGAACAGCAACAGGGACCGCAGAGACGCGGAGAGCGCCGAGGAAAAACCACAAAGTCGGTTGTGGTTTTTCATTCCTGGATTTCCCGACACCATGGTCAAGCCGCGGTTCTCTACGGCCTCTGCGCCTCTGCGGTCAATGTGCTTTTCCTCTTTGCCGACATATCGCCGTAAAATGACAAACGGGACCACCCACGCCGGGCGGTCCCGTCGACTACGGCGGACGCCGCGTCAACTGCCGGGATTCGCCGCCTTGTAGGCCGAATCCGCAGCATCCGTCATCGGTACCGGCCTTCCCGGCCCCATCTTCCCATCGGAGCGTCGTTTCACGTACGAGTAGATGTTGATCATCGTTGGGATCTCGAGGCCGATGGCGCACCACGAGGGCATCCCCTTGGCCAGGCGCCCCTGGCAGACGGTCGAGACGAAGATGGCCTGGCTGCTGATGGCGCCGTCCGGGCCCACCGAGTGCAGCAGGTTGGGAGCGAAGCTGGTCCCGGTCGCTTCCTCTCCATGGCAGCGGGCGCAGTTCAGCTGGAAGTTCTTCCACCCGGCGTAGACGCCCTGGGGCACGGTGTCCTTGGGGACCGGGTGATACTCGTCGTGCACCTGCTGGGCCTGGAGCCGCGTGGCTCCGAAGGCCATCAGCGCCAGGGCAACCAGGCAGGCGGATGCGAGCAGACTGAAGCGGTGGCGCATGCGGTTCGTCATTCCTTTCACGGGTGGGAGCCCGGAGTTCAGCGGCCGGGAGGCCGGGGTGCGCTGGCGCTGTCGGCGGGCAGCGCCTCGAGAGGAAAACCGTACTGGACCAGCAGCGCCTGAATCTCGTCGTGCTTGGCGATCAGGAACGCCTGCAGGCTGTCCCGCAGGGCGCGTTCCTGGCGCCGGGTGGCCATGGCCAGGTTGAAGTTCATCGGCAGCTGCGAGACGCTGTCATCCGGCAGCATCCGCATCACCAGCGGGGCGTTGGTCTGCTTGATGAAGTAGCCCGCGATCGGCCCCCAGACCAGCGCCACGTCGATCTTCTTGTCCGTGACGGCGATGATGATGTCTTCGGGGCGCGCGATATCGCTGTAGAAGGTGGGGAATCCGACCAGGTTGCCGACCACGCCATGAAAGGACAGGGCCATGGCCGGCGGGGTATTCTCGGCGTCGGAGTTGAGCAGGTTGATGCCGATCCGGAGGTGCTTGAGCACGGTATCGTCGAGCGACTTGATGTCGAGGCCCGAGTCCTTGCGGTACACCACGGTGTAGCCCGTCCGGAAGTAGGCCTTGGTGGTGGCCACCATGTCGATCCTGTCGGGCGCCGTCATGGCCATGTCGCAGTAGCGACCATTGAGCCCGCGGGCAAAGTAGCCGCGCCGGACCGGCCACCAGGCGTACTCCACCCGCGAATTCCACGCGGCGCCGAGCAGCTCGGCGAGCTTGTTTTCGAAGCCTTCCTGCTTCTCGTTGGAGAAGGGCAGGTTGTCCGGGTCGGCGCAGACCCGGATGACCCCCGGCGTGACCTGGTTGGGACGCAGCGTCGCGTCCTGGGCACTCAGGGCGGCGGGGCAGAGCAGCAGCGCGGCCAACGGGAGCCAGCGCGAGGTGTGCGGCAGAGTCATTGGTTCCTGTCTCGATCCCAAAATAAGGAGCGCCGGTGCCCGGAGTTTCTGGTCACCGGCGCTCTCTCAAGATACGACACCGATCGGCCCGGCGGTACGTCCGCCGGACCGATCGATTTTGCTGCTTACAGCCCGAAGACGGTCAGCACGCCACCCTGGGTGGTGAACTGGCCGGCGTCGCCGAACGCGCCCAGCGCGCCCAGGCCCGCCGTCGGATCCTCGGCACCGATGCCTGCAGCCACGCCGATACCGGCCCAGCCACCCACACCGGAGAGAACCGCGACGTACTGCTTGCCATCGGGCGCCTTGTAGGTCATCGGGTTGCCGATGATGCCCGACGGGGTCTTGAACTTCCACAGCAGCTTGCCGGTCTTCTGGTCAAGCGCCTTGAGCCAGCCTTCCATGGTGCCGTAGAAGACCAGGCCGCCGGCAGTGGTCAGAGCGCCACCGTAGGCCGCGAGGTTTTCCTTGGCTTCCCACACCACCTTGCCCGCCATCGGATCCCAGGCGACGAAACGGCCGCGATGGCCGCCGGGGCCGGGGAACATGCGCACGATCGCGCCGACGTAGAGCTGGCCCATCGTGTACTTGGTCTCAACACCTTCATAGTCCATGCAGATGTTGTTGACCGGCACGTAGAACAGGCCGGTGATCGGCGAGAACGCCGAGGGCTGCTGGTCCTTGAAGCCGATCGCCGCGGGGCAGATGCCCTCGGTGTTGTGCTTCGAGGTGGTGCCGTACCGCGGATCGCGGACCGGCACGCCGGTGGCGACGATGCCTTCAACCGGGGTCCCGGTGCCGCCGCTCTTGGCCCAGTTGATCGGGCCGTAGGCGTTGCCCACGATGACCTTGCCGTTGGTCCGGTCAACCGTGTAGGCGATACCGTTACGGTCGAAGTGCGCCAGCAGCTTCTTGCCGCCGTTTTCGAACAGCACGTTCTCGTTCACGCCATCGTAATCCCACTCGTCGTGCGGGGTCATCTGGTAGGCCCACTTGACCTGACCATTGTCCGGGTTCCGCGCGAAGATGGTCATCGACCACTTGTTCTCGCCGGGGCGCTGGTCGGGGTTCCAGGTACCCGGGTTGCCGACGCTGTAGTACATCAGGTCGAGTTCCGGGTCATAGGAGTACCAACCCCACGTGGTGCCGCCGCCGTGCTTCCACTCGTCGCCCTGCCAGGTGGTCACGCCGAGGTCCTTGCCCTTGTGCGACGCGTAGTTGCTGTTCGCATCGCCCACGATGCCGACTTCGTCGTCCGGACCGGTCGAGTACTTGGTCCACACCTGGGCGCCGGTGTTGGCGTCGAACGCCGTCACGCGGCCGCGCACGCCGAACTCACCACCCGAGATGCCCGCGAAGACCAGTTCCTTGCCGCTCTTGGTCTTGACGTACATCGGGGCGTTGGTCATCGTGGCGCCCTGCTTGTAGCCGATCGCCTCAACGCCGGCGTTGGAGTGATCGGGGTGCTTCGACTTCCAGAGCTCCTTGCCGGTCTTGGCATCGAGGGCGATCAGCTCGCCCTGGAGGGCCTGGATGTAGATCTTGCCGCTGGGGCTGTAGGCGGTGCCCCGGTCGACCAGGTCGCAGCAGGCGATCGGAATCGCATCCGCCGACTGGTTCGGGACGTACTTCCAGATCTGCGGAGCGCCTTCCTTGGCCAGATCCAGCGCGTACACGATGTTCGGGAACGATGTGTGTACGTACATCACGTTGCCCACCACGAGGGGGTTACCCTCATGGCCGCGCAGCGTGCCGGTCGAGAACGACCAGGCCGCCTTGAGGCCGCCGACATTGGCGGTGGTGATCTGGTTGAGCGGGCTGAACCGCTGGAGGCTGTAGTCCCGGCCCGTCATGTACCAGTCGCCTTCAGGAGCATTCAGGGTCCACGCCCCCGAACGCGCCTGGGCGCTGGCCGATGCCACGGTAAGGCTCACTGCCACCGCGCCCAGCCACATTCTCTGCGTGAAACGATTCATATGCTGACCTCTGGTTGAAGGGTATTGCACCCGCACGAACACCTGGACAGCCCCACCGTCAGATCAGTCCGCTACCGGGCCGGCGAAAGCCGATCGCGAAGCCGCTCCACCAGCGGGTCGAACAGGAAATCCACCGCACCGCTCCCATTCCGGGACCGGGCTACTTGTTTCATGTTGTAACGGGGGTAAGTGCTGGGAGAACGACGAACGGTCTGGGGCAGGGAGTGCTGCATGCAGCTGAGCACCGGATTGGGATTGTATTCCCAATTCCAGTACGACGCATGCGTCCGCCAGCAGGTGGCGGCAGCCAAGGCACTCGCTCCCACGGCATCCCTCCTGAGAAAAACCGGTTGCCCCGGGGGACCGGGACAGGGACACAACGCGCTGAGTAGTGAGAGAGTCCAGGCTTGTTATCGGTCGAGGCGGGGAGCCTCGGCTGTTGCGGCCTCTTCAGTACTGCTACTGATACCGCTCAACCCCGGGAGTGTTCCGGGCGGTAACCCCGGGTCCGACTTGGCGAGCCAACTTACGGGCTGCCCGGTTAGCTGTCAATGTGCCGGGCTGGAACCCCCGGTCACCTCCACCCGGGCCCCCCGGTTGTCGAATTCGGAGAGAAAAACCGCCCCGCCGGGCCCCACCGCCTCCCGGGCCCGGGCGGCCAGCCTGGCTCCTGCCTCCTGGCTTCCGACTATGCCATAGACGGCCGGCCCCCAGGAGCTCTGGCCCACGCCGCCGATCGCCCCCCACTCGGCCAGCTGACTGACCAGCCGGGCCGAGGCTCCGGGCGCAAAGGCCCCGCCTTGGGCCCCCGAAAACCAGCCGCCAGTGACCCGCTGGATCTCGCTCAGGGCGGCGCCGAATGCGGGAAGGTCGGCATCGGCCAGCGCCGGCAGCAGCTGGAGCAGCACCAGGTGGGACACCCGCTCGACCTCGCTCTGGGGCGGAGCCGGCAGCTGCGCAAAGGCTGTCGCTTCCGCCTCGCCGCTCAAGCCCGGCTTCCCCTCAGGCACCACGACCACGCAGCGCCACTCGGCGGGAATCGGGAGCCGGGCCAGCAGAGGCGCCACGGATTCTGACCCCGGACGGCGGCCGCCCTCCAGGATGAAACCCCCCAGCGCGAAGCTCCACGTCCCGATGGCCGAGCGGCGGCCGCGGCCCACCTGCTGGGACAACACGGCCGGATCGACCGACTGGCCGAACAGCTCGGCCAGAGCCCGCGCCACGGCCAGCGCCAGCTGGGTGCCGGAGCCGAGTCCGGTGTGCGGCGGAATGGCCGACTGAAGCGTGAGCTTCGCGCCGCTGGAGAGCCTCCGCGCCAGCAGGTAGCGCCGGGCGTACTCCGCCGCCCGCTCGGCATCCGGCCCTTCGGCGGTCACCTCGTTCGCCCGTTCGGCCGTGAGCGCGACCCCGGGCTCCGGTATCGCGGCTCCGATGCCGCCGAACCGGCGGCCCAGGTGGCCGCGCAGGTCGAGCACGCCGAAGTGGAGGCGTGCAGGGGCGCGTACCGAAACCACGGGGAAATTGCTCACTACACTCCCGCCTTGCCCGTCTCGTCAGTTCTGCCCGCCTGCCCGCCTGCCCGCCCATCAAGCCGGGTCCCGACCCATCTCTGCAGATAATCCATCGCCTCGCGCTCGTCGGGACCGGCGGTTTTCTCCACGATCACCTGCAGCCGGGCAAAGTCGG
>DATEHG010000005.1:0-14177 GCA_035279705.1 Gemmatimonadales bacterium | reverse complement strand
GACGGTCTCGCCTGAAGCAATTGCCGCCGCCCAGGGCGCGATCCTCGCCGCCAAAGTCCCCGCCGCGATCGTCAAGAAGCAGAAGGACACCGGGATCTGGGGGGCCAATCTCCTCGGTCTCGCCACGTCGGCCACGCTGGGTATCAAGGACGTGGGGACGATCCCCCAGTACCGCCGCCTGATGCAGCTGGGAGTCCCGAACAGCGCCCGCCCGTTCCGCCTGGCGGACCGGACTCTCTTTCGCGTCCTGTCGCGGGATGAAGACCCCGCCCTGCTCTTCGAATTCCTGAAGGTCGCCAAGACGGATCCTGCGGGCCCCGCCTGGGCGCGGGCCATCATCCGCGAAGCGGCGAGCTGCACGCTGGCGGAAGCGGGGCATCACGAAGATCCGCGGCTCCGCGGAGCGGCGCACAAGATCGCCAACGACGTCTCGCACTTCCTCCGCAGCCCGCTCGCCGAGAAACCGTTCGTGCGGATGGGAAGCCAGACAGCGCTCAACCCCGAAGCGCATCCTCCCACGTGGTATTCGGTGGCCATGATCGCCGCCATGCCGATCATCCAGCGGGAGCGCGCCGGCTTCACGGAGCGGCTCGGGCACTACCTGGCCCAGCCCGCGCCGAAGAAGGCGTTCATCGTCGCCATCGGGAAGAAGACGGTCAAGCCGCAGCATCTGCTGCTGGGCGATCCGATCGAGGCGGATTCCAAGGGCGTGCCGAAGGATCTGCCGCTCGCCCTCTATTTCATCGAGTTGCTGGCCCGGATCGGCGCTCTGCACACTGCGCCCGGTGCCACGCGGGTGCTGGGCCGTCTGCTCAAGGACTGCGACGAATCCGGTGTGTGGAATCCGAAGGGCCTGCGTTCGATGCCGAAAGGCGCCAACAAGATCACCTACCACTTCTTCCCGCTCGAGGCGGAGTCCAAGGCAGCCGAGAGCCGGACTGTGGATGTGACCTTCCGCCTGGCATTGATCGCCAAGTTGCTGGGCTGGGAGTTGGCCTATTCCTGAGGCGGAGTGAACGGGGGGAGTTGCCAGACGGCTGGGAGTAGCACAGACTACACCTATGTCCTTTCTCGACCTCACGCCCTTCGGCTTCACCCCCACCGAGAGTCGGGTCTACGAGGTTCTGCTGTCGTCCGGTCCCGGGACCGGGTACGCCATCGCCCGGAACGCCGGACTGGCCCGGGCCAATGCCTACAGCGCGCTCGAGGGACTGGTAAGCAAGGGGGCGGCCCGCGTCGACGAGGGCCGCCCCAAGCATTTCCGTCCCGAGCCTCCCGCCACGCTGCTCGCCCGCATTACCAATGACCAGGCGCTGGCCCTCGAGATGCTGGGGCACGCGCTGGAAGGCCGTACGGCGTCCGATACGCCGACCCTGGTGGAGATCACCTCGCCCCGCGCGGCGCTGCAGCTCCTCTCCCATGACATTGCCCGCGCCACTTCGTCGGTGGTGCTCCTCGCCCCGTCCGACGCCTACCCGATCCTCGCGCCGGTGCTGCGCCGGGCGGTCACGGCGGGACTCGAGGTGGAGTTGATGACCAGCGGGAGCGGCCCGGCCGAACTCGCATTTGCCCAGGTGCGCCACGTCCCCGAGCCGCCCGAGTGGCCGGGCAACCCTCTTCTGGCCGTCGTCGATGGCCGCCGGGCCATCGTAGCCACTCGCCAGGGGGGCGAGGTGCAGGGACACTGGAGCAGTGCCGCCGCGTTCGTGGCCGCGACGCGAGCCGCGCTGGCCAGGGTGGCGGAGTCGGCATGACGGACCGGATGGAGGAACTGCTGGCGGCGCTCCGCCGCGAGTACGTGGCAGATGGTCCGGCCCGCCTGGCCGAGCTGCGGAAGGACCTGGCCGCCTTCCTCGCCGGCGAACCCGACGCGGTGGAGTCCCTGACCGGGCGATTCCACCGTCTTGCCGGATCGGGCGGATCCTACGGATTTGAAGAAATCAGCACCATCAGCCAGGAGGTGGAGCAGTGGCTCCGCGCCGATCCCGCCGTGGCGCCCAACCCGGATGCCAGGGGCCGCCTTTCGAAGGCGGTCGACCGGCTCTCGGCGGCCTTTGATACTGCGGCGCTGCAGGTCGACCTGAGCCAGCCGGAGCTCCCCCAGCATGGCGACTTCGGCTGGCGGGCCCGTATCGTGGGGCCTGCCGGCGCTCAGCAGCGCCAGGTCGAGCATCTCCTCAGCCAGGCCGGCTACCTCGTGACCAGCGATACGGGAGTCGGCGAACCGGCCCGGGTCCCGCTGAGCGAACGACCCGACCTGCTGGTGCTGCTCGCCGATCCCGACGGAAGCGATCCCTACGCCACCGCTGCTGCCTGGTCGGCGGCGGGTGCCGCGCGCCCCCGCGCCATGGTGCTCATCGCCGGCGGAGGGCTCGGCGACCCGGTACGCGCCGCATCGGCCGGCATCGACGCGGCGATTGTCCCGGAGCGCATCGGCGCCGAGCTCCCGCGCTATGCCAAGACGCTGGCGCGGGTGGGCGCGCCGCCCTCGCGCGTATTGCTTGCCATCCAGGACCAGAAGATGGCCACCGACCTGACCAGGGCGCTGGAGCCGGCCAATCTCCAGGTGGCCACCTACAGCAGCATGGCGGCGGTGCACGAGGCGCTGCTGCGCGAGCCGCCGGACGTGGTCATCACCGAGCTCAAGCCGCCGGTCGACGGTCTGGCTCTGACGCGGATGATGCGCCAGGACGCCCGGTTCGCCCTGCTGCCCGTGATCTGCCTGGCCACCGAGGACACGGTCGGCGGCCGCATCGAGGCGATTAAGGCCGGGGCCGACCACCTCCTCGTGCACCCGGTGGAGGCGCCGCTGCTCACTCACCTCGTGGTGAGCCGCGCCGAACGGGGCCGGCGGCTGCGCGAGATGGTGCACCGGGACGGCCTCACGGGCCTGCTCAATCACGCCACGCTGATGTCCGAACTGGAGCACACCCTGGAGTACGCCCGGCGCCACGGCGAAACCTTCGGCTTCATCATGGCCGATGTGGATCACTTCAAGCGGGTGAACGACCAGTACGGCCACCTCGTCGGAGACCAGGTCCTGCTGCACCTGGCCCGGCTGCTGCAGCAGACGGTGCGCGCGAGCGACCTGATCGGCCGCTATGGCGGCGAGGAGTTCGGCCTGGTGCTGCGCCGGACCGACCGGGCGGGCGCCGGAGTGCTGGCGGGCAAGGTTCGCAACGCACTCGTCACCGAGCCGGCGCTGATCGGCGAAGACCGCCAGCTCCCGATCCGGATGTCGATGGGCATCGCCTGCTATCCGGCCGACGGACTCACCGCCGCCGCACTGGCACTGCAGGCCGACCAGGCGCTCTACCGGGCCAAGCGGGGTGGTCGCGACCGGGTGGAGTGGGCCCGGGACAACCCCGCCCGGGCCTGACCCGCCCCGGCGATCGCAGCCCGCACCCCCCGTGGCCCACAAGAACCCTGACGCGCGCCAACGACTGATCATCGCGGGCCGGACCGAATTTGCCCGCGCGGGGATGGCGGGGGCACGCACGGATCGCATTGCCCGGGCAGCGGCGGTGAACAAGCAGCTGCTGCACTACTACTTCGATACCAAGGCGGGGCTGTACCAGTCGGTCCTGGAACAGGCGGGTGCGGAAGTGGCGGCGGCGCTCGCGGTCATTCCGGCGACCGGCCTCACCGGGGTCGAACGCCTCCGGCGCCTCGTCCGAGCCCAGTTCGACTACCTGGCCAGCCACACCGCGCTCACCCGGCTCCTGATCGATGCCGAAGGCGGCGACTGGGTGGACGCGGCGGTGGCACCGCTCGCCGCGCTGCTCACCGAAGGCCAGGCTACCGGCTTCGTGCGCGACGAGATCGATCCGCTGCAGCACGCCCGGCAGGCGATGCTGCTCCACCTGGGCTACTTCGCTCTCTCGAAGGTGACTGCCGGCTGGGGCGAGCCGGGGGAGTGGCGGGACCGCACGGCGGAGCTGGTGGTGCGGGGATGTACGTGGTGATCACTCTGGGCCATAAGCCGTAAGCCTTAAGCCATAAGCTTTGGGCGTGAGGCGCTGGTAACTGCAAGACGACACGGATCGGGAGCGCTGCAGGCGCGGAGGAGAGCGAGGGCGCGTAGCGCCCGCAGCTCAAGCCGGAACTCGGAACCTTATCGGAGCCCAAGACATGAAGAAGGCGTTGCGTTGGCTGGCCATCGGCCTGGGCACCCTGGTACTGCTGCTGCTCGTCGCGTTCGCGATTGTCATGCTGGTGACCAGCCGACGCGAGGCGCGGCGCTGGGCAGTTACCCCGGTCGCGATCACGGTCACCAGCGACTCCGCGACGCTCGCGCGCGGCGCGCACCTGGCCAGCGCCATCGGCAAATGCGTCGAGTGTCACGGCGAGGACTTCGGCGGGAGGCTCTTCCTCGACGGCATGCCGCTCGGCAAGTTCGTCGCCCCGAATCTCACCTCGGGTGGCCCCGCGGCCACCTGGTCTGATGGGGACCTGGTCCGTGCCATCCGCACCGGCATCGCACCGGACGGCCGCGGCCTGATCTTCATGCCGTCTGATGCGTTCCAGGCCTTTGGGGCGGAGGACCTGGGCGCCATCGTCGCCTACATCCGCCAGATGCCCAAGGTGGAGCGGACACTGCCCTCGAGCCGGTTCGGTCCGATCGGGCGAGTTCTCTGGGCCACCGGCAAGATGGAGTTCCAGGCGGCGCGAGTCGTGAAGCTCGACGGGGGAATCCCGGTCGCGCCGCCACGCGGCCCCACTGCCGAGTATGGCAGGTACCTCGCGGAAACCGGGGGGTGCACGTCCTGCCACGGTCCCGAACTGAAGGGTGGCCTCCAATTCGGGCCGCCCGGCACCCCGCCCTCGCAGAACCTGACTCCAAATGGTGATGTGAAGGGCTGGACACTGGCCAATTTCACCACCGCGCTCCGCAACGGCGTCCGTCCGGATGGCACGGTGATCAACCCCTTCATGCCCTGGCGGCTGGCGGGGAAGATGACGGATGAGGAGATCAGCGCGGTGTGGGCGTACCTCCAGAGCCTTCAGCCGTAAGCCTTAAGCCATAAGCAGGGTCGTTAGTCATTTGTCGTTAGTGGGCGCACCGAGCACAACTTCCCGCAATGAAAAAGGGAGAGGGGAACCGCAGTTCCCTTCTCCCTTCTCCTTTCTCCCTTCTCCTGCAGTTCAGTGCTGGAACTGCGTCAGTGGCGCCACATCCCGGGGATTCTCGTCCCCGAACAGCAGCTTCCCTTCCCGGAATGACGCATTCCTCAGGGTCAGCGCCAGCACCTCGCCGAGGTTGTCGACGAGGTGGACCTCGATCGTGTCCCGGACCTCCTTGGGCAGGTCCTCGAGATCCGGCTCGTTGCGCACCGGGAGGACGAACCGGTTGATCCCCGCCCGTACCCCGCCCAGAATCTTCTCCTTCACTCCGCCGATCGGCAGCACCTGGCCGCGCAGGGTGATTTCCCCGGTCATCGCCACGTCGGGCCGCGTCGGTCGTCCCGAGAGGACGGAGACCAGCGCGGTGGCCATCGTGACGCCGGCCGACGGGCCGTCCTTCGGGATGGCGCCGGCGGGAACGTGGATATGCACGTCCCGGTCGAACATCTCATCCTTGATGTGCAGCCCGGCCGCGTGCGAACGGGCGTAGGTCCAGGCGGCCCGTGCCGATTCCTTCATCACGTCGCCCAGCTGGCCGGTCAGCACCAGCTCTCCCTTGCCCCGCATCATCGAGGCTTCGACGAACATGATGTCGCCGCCGACGGGGGTGTAGAACATCCCGGTCGCGACTCCCACCTGGTCTTCGCTGCCCGCGCGCTCGGGATGTACCCGCGGCCGCCCCAGCAGATCGTCCACCGTCGCCTTGTCGATGACCAGCCGGTCCGCCTCCCTGGCCGCGATCTTCCGGGCCACCTTGCGGGCCAGCTTGCCGAGCTCGCGCTCCAGCTGCCGCACCCCCGCCTCACGCGTGTAACTGGTGATCACTTCGGCCAGCGCCTCGTCGGTGATTTCCATCCGGCCGAGGTCGACGCCGTTCTCCTCCAGCTGGCGCGGCACCAGGTACTGCCGGGCGATGTGCGCCTTTTCCTTCTCCGTGTAGCCGGAGAACTGCACCGTCTCCATCCGGTCCAGCAGCGGCGCCGGAATGCTCTGGATGAAGTTGGCCGTGCAGATGAACAGCACCTCGCTCAGGTCGAACGGCACCCCGAGGTAGTGATCGGTGAAGCTGTCGTTCTGCGCCGGGTCGAGTACCTCGAGCAGCGCCGAGGCGGGATCGCCCTGGAAGGAGACGCCCAGCTTGTCCACCTCGTCCAGCAGGAAGACGGGATTCCGGGTGCCGGCCTGCCGCATGCCCTGGATGATCCGGCCCGCCATGGCGCCGACGTAGGTGCGGCGGTGGCCACGGATGTCGGCTTCGTCGCGCGCACCGCCGAGCGAGATGCGGATGTATTTCCGTCCCATGGCGCGGGCGATCGACTTGGCCACCGAGGTCTTGCCGACGCCGGGAGGCCCGACGAACAGCAGGATCGGCCCCTTGGCCACCTTGTCGTCCGGGTTGCCGTGAGTTCCGGTCGTCGTCTTCTCGTCCGCCTTTTTTTCGTCGCCCGGCTTCCCACCGGCCGCCGCCGGCGCCGCCGGGTGCTCCGAAGTCCTGGCCGCCTTGTCGGCTTCGAGGCGGAGCTGGCGCACGGCCAGGAACTCGAGGACGCGGTCCTTGACGTCGCCCAGGGCGTAGTGGTCCTCATCCAGGACCCGGCTGGCTTCGGCCAGGTCGAGATGTTCGGTCGTCCGCTCGCTCCACGGCAGCTCCGCGATCGTCTCGAGGAAGGTGCGGATCACCTGCGATTCCATGCTCTCGCGGCCGATCCTTCCCAGGCGGCCCAGCTCGCGGTTGACCTCCTTGCGGACCACCTCAGGCAATGTCAGCGCCTCGAGGCGCTGGCGGAGCTCATCCTTCTCGTCCTCTTCGTCCTCCTCGCCCAGCTCGCGGCGGATCGTCTTGAGCTGCTCGCGCAGGAACATCTCGCGCTGCCGCTCGCCCAGCTCTTCCTGGACCTGGGACTTGATGTCCTCCTGGGCGTCCACGACGCCGATCTGGCGCTGGACGTGCACCAGCACCCGGCGGAGCCGCTCCTCGATCGACAGCGTTTCCAGCAGCGATTGCCGCTGCCCCGGCGTCACGTCCAGATATCCGGCGACCAAGTCGGCGAACCGCCCCGGGTCGGTGACACCCGCCAGCACCTGGTTGACGACTTCCTCGGGGAGGCCGGTCTTCTGGCCAAGCTCCGCGGCGCGGGAGCGCGCCTCCTTGTACAGCCCGACAAACGCCGGATCCTCCGGATTGAGCGGCTGCATCTCCTCGGCCTCGCGCACGATGGACTGGAGATAGCCCTCATGGTCCCCATAATGGATCGCGATGCCGCGCTGCTCCCCGTGCAGCAGGAGCTGCACGCCGGCCAGCCCGCGCTGCATCTGGCCGATGCGGGCGATGGTGCCGATGGTATAGAGCCCTTCGGCGTTCACCTGTTCGGTGTTCTGGCGCTGAGAGACGGCGAAGATGAGCCGATCGGGGGTGGCGAGTGCGGCTTCAATGGCGCGCAGCGTACCCGGGCGCCCCGCGCCGATCGGCGCCGTGACCCCCGGAAAGAGCACGACCTCGCGCAGCGGCAGCACGGGAAGCGCTTTGCGTTCACTCATGGTATTCCCTCTTGCAGACAAAGTGGCAGTACAAATTGCAGGGTGGAGTATGGAGGGCAGGCCGCGTGCCAGCGAGGGTGATCAGGCGGGCAGCCGGGCAGGCGGGCCGAGAAACAGCGCCACGGGCAGGTTTGGGCGGAAGGGATGGGTGGGGAGGTTGGAGAGGGCCTGAATCGTTTCAGTCAGCGCCATTTGGGCTATGCCCAATTGACAGGAAGGGGGTTCATTCTGCCTCCCTGCCCGCCGGCCCGCCTGTCCGCCCGTTTCCCCGGTTGCTGTACCCCAATCCTTCCGCTAAATCTATACGACTTCAATGCCTAGCCGATGACCGATCCCCTGTCGCAGCCGCTGGTCCAGCGCCTGAGCGAAGCGCTCGGTGGGTTGTATACCATCGAGGGGGAGATCGGTCGCGGCGGCATGGGCGTGGTGTACCGAGCGCGTGACGAAAAGCTCAAGCGCCGGGTGGCCATCAAGGTGCTGCCGCCCGAGCTGGCCTTCCAGGCCGATATCCGGGCCCGCTTCGCGCGCGAGGCGGAAACCTCCGCCCGTCTTTCCCACCCCCATATCGTACCGATCTTCGCGGTCGGCGAAGGCAACGGTCTCGTCTACTTCATCATGGGGTACGTGGACGGGGAGTCGCTGGCGGCGCGGATCCGCCGGCGAGGCCAGCTCCCGCCCGAAGAAGCGCGCCGGATCATGAAGGAGACGGCCGACGCGCTGAGCGCTGCCCATGCCCTCTCGGTCATTCACCGCGACATCAAGCCCGACAACATCCTGCTCGAAGGCACTCGCGGCCGCGTCATGGTCACGGACTTCGGCATCGCCAAGGCCATGAGCAGCTCGTCCGGCGGGACGCTGACCAGCGCCGGTGTGGCGATCGGCACGCCGCAGTTCATGAGCCCGGAGCAGGCGGCCGGGGAGCGGGAGATCGACGGCCGCTCCGATCTCTACAGCCTGGGCGTGGTGACCTACCAGATGCTGACCGGCGACCTGCCGTTCAACGCCCCAACGGTGGCCGGCATCCTGATGAAGCAGATCACCGAGGTGGCTCCCTCGGTGGCCGATCGCCGGGCGGACGCGCCGGAGGACCTGGTGCTCGCCGTGGCCCGCTGCCTGGAGAAGGATCCCGAAAACCGCTGGCCTACCGCGGATGCGCTGCGCCGCGCACTCGAGAGCCGCCTGGTCACGGGGTACCGCCCGACCGGAACCAGCCGGGCACGACCCTCGACGGCCGCCTCCCGCGCCGGCTCGCCGCCCCCAGCCTCATCGCGTCTCGCCAGCCCACCTTCGGCCCTCCGGCGTCCCTCACTCGATCGTCCGCCTGGGGGCCGCCCGCGGATCGACGCGCCCGGCAACCAGCTCGAGCGTGCCGGGCGGCAGCTCGACCGGCTGGACCGGGCCAGTCGCAGGACCGCCCGCCGGTCAGGACAGGACGAGAATACGCCGCTGCCCGATACCGGCGAGCCGCGGATCGTGGTGCAGACCCGCGCGCAATTCGCCAAGTGGGCCACCGTGTCCGGCGGCCTCCTCATGCTGGATATCGTGACAGGCCACGGCTTCCCCGAGTGGTCGCTGGTCGTGGCGGGCGTCTGGTTCGGATTCGGGCTGCTGCCGCAGTACACCCGCCTCTGGCAGGCGGGCTACAGCTGGAAGGACGTGATGAGCCGGCCACCGGCTCACGACGCCATCGAGGCCAAGGTGGGGACCGGTGGAAAGATTGGACGGCAACCCCCCGCCCCGACCGCGGCAGAGTTCGGCGCTTTCCAGGTTCAGGCCCTGCAGGTGCACGGCGACCGGGCCGCGATCTACAAGCTGCTGGACAAGATGCCTCCTGCCGAGCGGAAAATGCTGCCCGAGGAGGTGCCGGCCACGGTGGACGGGCTGTATGGTCGTGCCCTGGACCTGGCACGCACGCTCAACGCGATGGACACCAACGTGGGCCTCGAGTCGGTCACCCAGATCGATGACCGGATCGCGGCCATCCAGCGTGAGCCCGAGGACGAGGAACGGACCCGGCGCCTCAACCTGCTCGAGCGGAAGAAGAAGGCGATCCGGGATCTGGAAGGGCGCCGCGAACAGGTGGCCAGTCAGCTGGAGAGCTGTGTCCTGGCCATGCAGACGGTCCGCTTCGACCTCATCCGCCTGCGCTCCTCCGACGCCAACGCCGCCATGGGTGACCTGACGACCGCCACCCGCCAGGCCAAGGCGCTCTCGCGGGACGTGGACAACGCCATCGCGGCCGCGAGTGAAATACGGGAGGCCATGAGCTGAGACCAGCCCTATCCTTCCCCCCTCCCCTGTCCGCCCTATATTGCTTCGTCCCGGTTCCCAGACCCTGCCCCAGACCGCCGACTTCCGAGAGGTTTCGCATGCGCGCCCGTGACGTGGTCCGTTCGCTTTCGCTGATGATTGCCGGTGCCGGCCTGGTTGCCGGGTGCGGGGAGAAGCCGAAGGCAGCCGCCCCCGCCGCCGCGGAAATCCCGGTGATCGCCATCATCCGCGCCGCCGACTGGATGGGCAGCGAGTGGAGCGAGGACGCGCTCAAGGTCGGATTGTCGGAAATGAACCTGGAGCAGGGGAAGGACTACGAGTTCAAGGTGTCCAGCGCCCAGGGCGACCTGGCCACCCTGCCCGGCCTGGTCGATGCGGCGCTGGACAGCAAGGCGAAAGTGATCGTCACCCTGCAGGACGCCACGCTCCAGGTGGCGGTGCAGAGGGTCAAGACCACGCCGATCGTGTTCCACCTGCTGTCCGACCCCTTTGCGGCCGGCGCGGGCACCAGCGATTCGGTCCACCTGCCAAACATCACGGGCGTCTACTCTCCCGGCTTCGGCGATCCGGAGCAGGTCCGGCGCGTCGACCTGATCCGCCGCGCCATCCCGAAAGCCAAGCGCCTCGGTATCCTGTTCAGCCCCGGCGAGCTGCTGTCGGTGACCCTCAAGGACAAGATGGAGTCCACCGCGAAGAAGTCGGGCTTCACGGTGATCACGGTGCCGATCAACACCGCCGCCGAGGCCACCGAGGCCGCCACGGCGCTGGTGAGCCAGAAGGTGGATGCCATCGAGATCTACGGCAACGCGGCCCACGCCGGGTTCGAGAGCATCATCAAGGTCACCCAGGAAAAGAAGATTCCGGTCTTTTCCTCTTCGCCGTTCGAAGTGCTGAAGGGCGCCTATGCCGCCTTCTACCCCGATTTCCAGGAGGGCGGTGTGGAGGCGGGCAAGATGATCGGGCGCGTGCTCAAGGGTGAAAGCCCGGCCACCATTCCGTTCTTCCAGCTCAAGACGACGCGTCTCGCGGTCAACGCCAATACCGGGGTGCCGGTGCCGGACGACGTCGCCAAGGAAGCCCGACCCGCCGCCGCGGAGTCGACCAAGGCGCAATGAAGCTGTCGACGGCGTACGACGGCGACCGCGCCGTCGTGCGCCTGTCCGGCCGCCTCGACGGCGAGTGGGCCGATCACCTCTCCGCCACCCTGGAGGAGTTTCTCCGGGAGGGCACCCGCTCGGTCCTGCTCGAGATGTCCGGGGTGACCTACCTCAGCTCGGCGGGCACCCAGGTCCTGGCCCTCCGATACCATGACTTCTCGGGGCTCCGTGGCGAGCTCCGCGTGTCCAACCCCTCCCCTGTCGTCCTCGACGCGATCAGGCTCGCGCGCCTCGAAGACCGGCTGCTCTGGGAAGAACCCGCCGAAATCCCGATCGCCGCCCGGACCCGCTCCTCGGTCATGATGCACCGGCTGAGCGACCACACCCGCGAAGACTGGCGGGTCCAGCAGGCGGCCGCGGACAAGGGGCACTACGAATTCACCGTGCGTGAGGCCAGCGCGTCGCTGGCACTCACGATCTACGGCAACCCCGCGACTCTCTTCAGCGGCACCTACCACCCCGCCGACTGTCACCAGGTCGATTTCCCCGACTCGATTTTCGGACTCGGCCTCGGCGCGCTGGGCACCACGCCCGAGGACTGCCTCCCCCGTACCGGCGAACTGCTGGCGGCCGGCGGAGTCGCGACCTACCTGCCGACCGATGGCGCGCTGGTGGCCGACTACCAGGTCGGCACTCGCCGGCAGCCGCCCCGGTGCATCCTGGTTCACGGGCTGAGCTGCAGCGGACGCTTCTCGCACCTGGGCCGCTTCCGGACCCATCCCGACCAGCCCAGCGTGCCGCTCTCGGACCTGGCGAGGGTCGCACTCGATTCGACCGGAGCTGCGACCGCGGGACTGGTCATCGCAGCGGAAACAGTGGGCCTGGTCGGGGCGGGCCTCAAGCGTCCGCCCGGACTTCCCGGCCAGCCGCCACTGCACTACGCGCCGAACCTCGAGGACTGGGTGAGCTTCACAGCCGAGCCCGCCTTCAACAACATGACCGCGCTGATCACCGGGGTGGTGGCGCGGTCGCCGAAGGGCCGGCTGGCGGAATTCCTGCGGCCCATCGGGGGCACCGAAGGGCTGCTGGGGCACTTTCACGCCGTGGCCTTCCCCTACGAGCCGCTCCCCCAGCGCACGGTGGCGCTGCAGGCGCTGGTTCTGCGGCTATTCGGGCACCACAAGATCCGGGGCGTACTCCACCTGCTGGCCGATGATCGCGGCGCGGAAGGCGCCGGCGAGAGTGCACTGCTCCGGGGGCTCTGCTGGGCGGGTCCGGTGCGGCAGGTCGAGGAGAGCGGGACATGAACCTCCTGATCGGCGCCATCACCATCGGTCTCATTCTTTCCCTGCTCGCGCTCGGCGTGTTCATCACCTACCGGGTGTTCGACCGGATCGACCTCACGGCCGAGGGCTCCTACGGCGTGGGTGCGGCGGTGGCGGGGGTGCTCCTGATCCGTGGGGCTCACCCGCTGGTGGCAACCGCGGGTGGCGCGGCCGCCGGGGCGCTGGCCGGATGCGTCACCGGGCTGCTCCGCGTCTACCTCGGTGTGCCGCTGCTGCTGGCCGGGATCGTGACCAGCACCGGCCTCTACTCCGTGATCCTCTACCTCATGCACGGCGGCGACCTGTCGCTGGCCTCCCGGCGGACGCTGGTCTCCATCGCCGACGGGATCGGCGGCAAGCTGGCCGGCGGCAACGGTGAGCTCGAACTCCTGGGCACCTCCGTGAGCGCCAGCAACTGGATGGGGCTGCTGCTGACCCTCGTCGTGGTGGCCAGCGTGGCGTGGCTGCTGCGCCTGTTCTTCAGCACGGCGCTGGGACTTTCGATCCGGGCCAGCGGCAACAACCGGTTGATGGCCAGGGCACAGGGCGTCGATGTCGGAATGTCGCTGATCCTGGCGCTGGCAATCTCCAATGGATTGATCGGCCTCTCCGGCGCGATCTTCGCACAGTTCATCGGCTTCGTGAATATCTCCCTCGGCATCGGCATCCTGGTCACCGGCCTGGCGAGCCTGATGATCGGCGAAGTGCTCTTCGGCCGCCGGGGCATCGGGCGCCCGATTGCCGCCGCCATCGCGGGCGCGGTGATCTACCGCCTGCTGGTGGCGGCCGCGCTCCGGGCCGGCCTCGACCCCAACGGGCTCAAGCTGGTCACCGCCGTCTTCGTGCTCATCGCCCTGGTGATGCCGATGGCCGCGCGGCACCTGTTCCAGCACCGCGCCGACCCGGATGGCCGGCGTGTCTGAGGTGGCCCTGGAGCTGCACGGGGTGCGGCGCACCTTTGCGGCCGGCACCACCAACGAGGTCCGGGCGCTCCAGGGCGTCGACCTGATCCTCGAACGCGGCGAGTTCGCCATCCTGCTCGGCACCAACGGCTCGGGGAAATCGAGCCTGCTCAACGCCATCGCCGGGAGCTTCCCGATCGACCGCGGGGTGATCCGCCTCGAGGGCCAGGACCTGACCCAGATGATGGAGCATCGCCGGGCCAGGATGATCGGGAGGGTCTTTCAGGATCCGTTCATGGGCACCGCGGCGGACCTGACCATCGCCGAGAACGTGGCGCTGGCCATGCGGCGGGGGCGGCACTTCTCGCTGCGGCCGGCGCTGGGCAGCGAACGCATGACCCAGATCCGCAATCAGGTGGCATCGCTCGACCTGGGCCTCGAGGATCGGCTCGACACCCGGATGGGAAGCCTTTCCGGCGGCCAGCGCCAGGCGCTGACGCTGCTTATGGCCACCCTGGTGCGGCCGAGCCTGCTCATGCTCGACGAGCACACCGCCGCCCTCGATCCCAAGGTGGCCGAGCAGGTGCTGCAGCGGACGCAGGAGCTGATCAGGCGGGAGGGGCTCACCACGCTGATGGTGACCCACTCGCTGCAGCAGGCCGTGCGGGTGGGGGACCGGGTGCTGATCATGCACCGCGGCCAGATCGTGCAGGACATCAAGGGTGTGCGGAAACGGCGGCTCAGAGTCGAGGAGCTGCTGGACCGGTTCGAGGAGAATCGGAATGCGGATCTTCTCGACGCGGCTGCTGCCTCCATGGTTTTGCGGAACTATGTCTAGCTCGTTGGGTTTCAAGAACGAGACAAGAGGCTAGAGACGAGAGACCTGCGTTCCTGGATCCCGGAACACCTCGCGCACCGGG
>DATEHG010000004.1:0-31906 GCA_035279705.1 Gemmatimonadales bacterium | reverse complement strand
TCTCCGACCTCGATCCGGAATCGCTGCACACGCTGGTCGAGACGCTGCCGATGTTCGGGGGGCGCCGGGTCGTGGTGCTGCGCGGCATCGAGGGGCTGAAGAAGAAGGCGAAGCTCCGCGAGGTGCTGCTCGCCGCGCTGGCACGCAATCACGACGATACGCTGCTGGTCCTGATCGAGGCCGCCCCGGCGGACGAGGAGAAGAAATCCAAACCGGACGCCGAGCTGGCCGGGCTCACCAGGTCCGTGGCGGTCGAGGGACTCGATCCGGAGCATACCGTGCGCTGGGTCCAGCACCGGGCCCAGGCCGCCGGGGTGCAGTTTGCCGAGGGCGCCGCGGAGCACCTGGCCGAGGTCACGGATCACGACCTGAGCGCGCTCAAGGCGGAAATCGACAAGTTGTCCGCCCTGCCCAGCGGCCAGGCGATTACCGTGGAGCAGGTCGGCGAGCTGGTAGGGATCCGCCATGGCGAGACGGCCAACGACTGGCGTATCGCGGTGCTCGAGGACGATTCGGCCCGGGCGCTCCGGCTGCTGGGTCCCGTGCTGCTGCAGAGCGGCACTTCAGGGGTGAAGCTGGTGTCGATGCTCGGCGCTTCGCTGGTGGCGCTCTGGCTCGCCCGCGCCCGGTTCGACCAGGGCGACAAAGGGGGACGGCTGGTCTCCGCGATGTTTCAGGCGCTGGTCCAGAGCCGGCCCTTTGGCGTCGGAGACTGGAAGACGGAAACGGAACGCTGGGCCCGCCTCGCCCCGCACTGGCCCACCCGGCGGGTCGTGGCCGCGCTTCGGGCCGCGCTCGCCGCCGACCAGGCCCTGAAGGAAACCCGGATTTCCGATGAGCGCGGGGTACTGACCGACCTGGTGCTCACCCTGGCCGCATCGAACGGCGGCGTGGCCCCGGTCCCGGCGCCTGGCCGCGGCCGCACCCCTGCTGGAGTCTGACATGCATCGAATCGCGTCGTGGCCCGCTCTTGCCGGTGCCGCACTGCTTGTGCTTGCGTCCGCTCCTCTCGCCGCTCAGACCGACAGCCAGCTGGTGCGTGTAGTCCAGATGGCGCAGGAGGGCCAGGGAGATTCGGCCCGCTCGCTGATGAACCGGATCCTCGCCACCACCTCGCCCGGTGATTCGCTCTACCCCGAAGTGCTGTACACCTCGGGGCTGGTGGCGCGGACGGTGCCCGAGATGCGCCGCGCCTATCAGCGGGTGTCCGTCGAGTACGGCGCCTCCGCCTGGGCCGACGATGCGCTGCTCCGCCTCGGCCTGCTCGACTTTGCCGACGGCAATCCCGCCGGCACACTCAAGAACGTCGAGCGGATCCGTTCCGACTACCCGGCCAGCCCGCTGATGGCGGTCGCCGCCTACTGGGGCGCGCGGGCGTCGTTCGATCTCAAGCGTCCCGCCGAAGCGTGCCACTGGGTCGACGAGGGCGAGGCGGGCGTGGGCGACAATGTCGAGCTCAAGAACCAGCTGGACTACCTGCAGAACCGCTGCGGCCCCGGCATGGTCGCGGCCCCCGATACCACCAAGGTGGACAGCTCCAAGGTCCCGCCGCCGCTCCCGCCGCCGGCGGCCAAGGGCGGCTACAGCGTGCAGATCGGCGCGGTGAAGACCGAAGCAGCCGCCAACGATCTGCTGAAGGCCCTCACCGGCGCCGGATACCCGGGGCATATCGTGAAGGAAGGGGGCTATTTCAAGGTGAGGGCCGGCCCCTATCCCACCCGGACCGCCGCCGACCAGGCCGCCGCGAAGATCAAGGCGGCGCGGGGTGGCGCGCCGTACGTCCTCCAGGACAAGTAGCGGATCCCCCGTGGCCGACGCCACCGACACGCCGCTCATGCAGCAGTACAAGGAGATCAAGTCCCGCCACCGGGACGCGATCCTCTTTTTCCGCATGGGCGATTTCTACGAGATGTTCTTCGACGACGCCCACCTTGCCGCCAGGCTGCTCGACATCACCCTCACGGCGCGGGGAGACGGGGTGCCGCTGGCCGGGGTGCCGGTCAAGGCGGCGGCCGAGTATCTGCGGCAGCTGGTGGCGGCGGGTCAGCGGGTCGCCATCTGCGAGCAGATCGAAGATCCCCGGCTCGCCAAGGGGATCGTGCGCCGCGAGGTCATCGAGACCATCACCCCCGGCGCCTTTCTCGACGAGGGGGCGCTGACCGGGGGACGGAACAACTTCCTGGCGGCGGTGATGCTGGGGGGGCAGGGCGGCAGCGGGGCCGTGGGTCTCGCGGCCATCGATCTGGGTACAGGGGAGTTCGTTCTCGAGACAATCGACGCCACGGCTCTGGATGAGGCGCTGGGTCGCCTCGCACCGGCCGAAGTGGTGGTCCCCGCCGGCAGCGACGTGCCGCTGGCCGATGGCGTGATGCGGACCACGCGCGAGGCGTGGGAGTTCGATCCTGAGCTGGCCCGCGAAGATCTGGCCCGGCGCTTCACCGTCGCTTCGCTCGATGGATTCGGGCTGGGACCCGGCGATGCGCCGGCCATCGGGGCCGCGGGCGCCCTGCTCCGCTACCTCGCCGACCTGCAGCCGTCCGGCCTGCCGCACCTGGCCCGCCCCACGGTGCGCCGGGGCGACGCCCATCTCTGGCTCGACGACATGACCCGGCGGAACCTGGAGCTGGTCGAGCCGCTGCGGGCCGGAGCGCGGGGCACCACCGTGCTCGAGGTGCTGGATCGCACGGTGACCCCGATGGGCGCCCGTCTCCTCCGGCGCTGGCTGCTCTCGCCGCTGCGCGACCCGGAGCGGATCCGCCAGCGGCTCGATGCGGTCGCCACGATGGTGCAGGACGAGCGCGGGCGGGCCCGGCTCCGCGAGGCACTTGACGGGGTGCGGGACCTCGAGCGGCTGGCCGGGCGCGCCGCCGCCGGCCGCGCCACGCCGCGGGAAATGGGCGTGCTGCGGGACTCCCTGCTGCGTCTCCCCGATACCCTCGAAGCGCTGACCGGTCTGTCCCGCCGGGAGCAGAGCGCCCTGCTCAACCAGGCCGCCGAGGGGTTCGATCTGCTCACCGACCTGGCCCAGGAGCTGGCCGCCGCGCTCACCGATCGCCCTCCGGCGGTCCTGTCCGATGGCGAAGTGATCCGGCCGGGACACGACGCCGAGCTGGACGAGCTTCGCGGGCTGCGCGACGGCGGCAAGCAGTTCATTGCCGGTCTGCAGCAGCGGGAGCGGGAACGGACCGGGATTCCGTCGCTCAAGGTCGGCTTCAACAAGGTGTTCGGCTATTACCTCGAGATCACCCACGCCCACCGTGAGCGGGTGCCGGCCGATTACGAACGGCGGCAGACCCTGGCCGGCGCCGAGCGGTACGTGACACCGGAGCTCAAGGAGTACGAGGCAAAAGTGCTCGGCGCCGAGGAGCGGATGGGAACGCGCGAGGCGCTGCTGTTCACCGCGCTGCGGGAGCGGGTGGGGACGGCGGCGGCGCGGGTGCAGCGCACGGCGCGCGAGCTGGCGCGGCTCGACGTGTGGGCGGCGCTCGCCGAGGTGGCGGTGCGGCAGCACTACACGCGGCCGGAGGTGCACGACGGCCCCACCCTGGTACTCAAGGCCAGCCGTCACCCGGTGATCGAAACGATGATGCCGCGGGAGAGCTTCATCCCGAACGACGTGCGCTTCGAGCCGTCGGCGCGGGTGCTGCTCGTGACCGGCCCCAACATGGCGGGCAAGTCGACGATCCTGCGCCAGATCGGCCTCTGCGTGCTGCTGGCCCAGATGGGCAGCTACGTGCCCGCCGCGGCGGCCTCGATCGGGATCGTGGACCGGCTGTTCACCCGGGTGGGCGCGAGCGACAACCTGGCCCGCGGCCAGTCGACCTTCATGGTCGAGATGGCGGAGACCAGCGCAATCCTGCACAACGCGACCGCGCGGAGCCTCGTGCTGCTGGACGAAATCGGGAGGGGTACGTCGACCTACGACGGCGTGGCGATCGCGTGGGCGGTGACCGAGCACCTGCATGACGTGGTGGGGTGCCGCACGATGTTCGCCACCCACTATCATGAACTGATGCAGCTGCCCGAGGAGCTGGCCCACGCCCGGAATCTCAACGTCGGGGTCCGCGAGTCGGGGGACACGGTGATCTTCCTCCACCGGCTCGAGTCGGGCGGCACCGATCGCTCCTACGGCATTCATGTGGGACAGCTGGCCGGCCTGCCCGCCGCGGTCGTGCAGCGGGCCCGCCAGATCCTGGGCACGCTCGAGACGGAGCACCGGATGGTGCCGGGCGCTCCCCCGCCGCCGGAAGATCCGGGACAACTGGGACTCTTCGGCCAGCTCCGGGATCACCCGGTTGTGGAGGAGCTGCGCGGCCTCGATCTCGACCGGCTCACCCCGCTCGACGCGCTCAACCGGCTGGCCGAGCTCAAGCGCCGAAGCGGCGAGGGGTAATGGAATCGCTGCAGTCGCTGCTCCACCGGATCGATGTGCCGACGGCGGTGGCGGCGGCGGCGCTGGTCTTCCTGGTGCTGCTGGTGATCCGGATCGGGCGGATCCTGGTGATGGCCGCCGTCTTCGGGGCCATCGCCGGCGGAGCCAGCCTGAGCCAGGGCCAGAGCAGCAAGGAAGCCTCGGCGCACGCGGTGGTGGCGTTCATCGCCGCGGCCATCATGTTCTTCCTGGTGAAGATGACCAAGAGCATCGTCATGTGGCTGGCCATCACGGCGGCGGGAGTGATCGGGCTCCTCGCCTACGGGATTCACCGGATCCCGTGAGACGCGCGCTGAGTCTGGCCCTGATCGCGGCGGCGCTCTGCGGCTGCCGCAAGCCGACGAGCACGACGCTCTCCCTGCCGGCCGACGCCCCGGTGGCCAAGGGATTCGAGCCGCCGGTCATGACCACCCCTGATCCCGGAGTGGAGTATCCGTCCGCGCTGTTCGACCAGGGCATCGAGGGCAACGTGGTCCTGCGGCTGTTCGTCGATACCGCGGGACGGCTGGTCCCGGAGAGCACGAAGATCGCGGAGTCGAGCGGATTTCCGGCGCTAGATTCGGCGGCGATCGCCGCCGCGCCGCGCTTCAGCTTTGCCCCCGGGCGGAGCAACGGCTCTCCGGTGGCGACGCTGTTCCTGCAGCCGATTCACTTCCGACATCCCCCGCGGGGAGGCACGACACCGTGACCGTACCGCATCCCAGGCCGTACGCCTCCGTCCTCGAGACGACGGGCAACACGCCGCTGATCCGGCTGTCGCGCGTCGGCAGCGGCATCCGGACGCCGGTCTACGGCAAGGCGGAGTATGCCAATCCCGGCGGGTCGGTGAAGGACCGGATCGGGCAGATCATCATCGAAGATGCGGAACGGCGCGGGGCGCTCGCCCCGGGCGGGACGATCGTGGAGAGCACCAGCGGCAATACCGGCGTCGGGCTCGCGGTGGCGGCGGCGATCAAGGGCTACCGCTGCATCTTCACCATGCCGGACAAGATGTCGCAGGAAAAGGTGCGGCTGCTCAAGGCGTACGGCGCGGAAGTCATCGTCACGCCCACCGCGGTGCCGCCCGATCACCCCGACAATTACGTGGTGCGGGCCAAGCAGATCGTCGCCGATACCCCCGGAGCGGTGCTGGCCAACCAGTACGCCAACCAGCTCAACCCCGAGGCGCATTACCGCACGACGGGGCCGGAGATCTGGGGCCAGACCGAGGGGAAGATCACGCACTTCGTGGCGGGCTGCGGCACCGGCGGGACGGTGAGCGGCACCGGAAAGTTCCTGAAGGAGAAGAACCCCGGGATTCGCGTCGTGGCCGGTGATCCGCAGGGCTCGGTGTACACCGGGTTTGCCCGCCAGCACACCCTGCCCGAAGGGCACCCCTACAAGGTCGAGGGCATCGGCGGCGACAAGATCCACAGCACGATCTGGTTCGACTACATCGACGAGTTCCGCCAGGTGAGCGACCGGGACGCCTTTGCGATGTCGCGCCGGCTGGCCCGCCAGGAGGGCATCCTGGTGGGCGGGTCGGCGGGGCTCAATGTGCACCTGGCGCTCGAGGTGGCGCGGGAGCTGGACGATCCTTCGGCCTGCGTAGTCACGATTCTGTGCGACACGGGGGAGCGGTACCTCTCCAAGCTGTTCAACGACGAGTGGATGCAGGAAAACCAGCTGCTCGAGGCGCCCAGGGTGACGGTGGAGCAGCTGATTTCGCGCCGGCCGGCGGGGGCTCCCGCCCTGGTGCAGGTGGCGCCGGCGGCGCAGGTCCGGCAGGCCCTCAACCTCATGAGCACCTGGGGGGTGAGCCAGATCCCGGTCATCGACAACGAGAAATCGGTCGGCGGACTGAGCGAGAACACCCTGATGACGAGGGCGCTGGCGCAGCCGGGACTGCTGGATCGTCCGGTCCGGGAGGTCATGGAGCCGCCGTTTCCCGTCGTCGATGCGGGCGCCACGACGGACCGGCTGGCGCCGCTGCTCACCCGGGAAACCCCGGCGGCACTGGTGCAGAAGGACGGCAAGCTGATCGGCATCGTCAGCCGGTACGACGTGCTGCAGCAGATGCTCGGCGGCAGGTAGTAGCCGCGGAAGTACGCGAAACTGGATGGCCGCGGAAGTACGCGGAAAACCGCGAGGAAGTACGCGGAAGTGATCGGTTGTGCGTTTTCCGGCTTGCGCTCCCGGCACAGAACGGTCTCATGTTGATGTTGACCGCGTCGAGAATCGCGAATGTCGCCGACAGACTCCGCCTCTTTACCACATCGCGCACTTTCCGAGAAGGTCATCGGAGCGTTCTTCACGGTCTACTGGGAGCTCGGATACGGCTTCCTTGAATCGGTCTACGAATCAGCACTCTGCGTGGTCCTCTCGCAGGCGAAGATAGCCTTCGAGCGACAGGCACCGCTCCAGGTCCATTTCCGCGGCACGCCAATCGGCCTCTTTCGTCCTGATTTGCTGGTTGAAGGCGCGATTGTAGTAGAATTGAAGGCGTGCAGGGCAATCGAGCCTGCGCATCAGGCGCAGTTGCTGAACTGCCTCAAAGCGACCGGAATCGAAGTAGGATTGCTGTTCAACTTCGGCCCCAAACCCACGTTCAAGCGAATGGCCTTCAACCCGGACCGGAATCCCTTCCGCGTGCTTCCGCGTACTTCCGCGGCTAATTCTTCCGGTCCGGAGGCGAGATGAAAGTCACGGTACTGACCGGCGGGGCGTCGTCCGAGCGGGACGTGGCGCTGGCGTCGGCGGCGCAGGTGGTGGCCGCGCTCCGGAGTGTGGGCCATGCCGTCACGGTGGTGGACACGGTCTCGGGACTCATTCCCCCAGCCGATGAATCGGCCCGGCTCTCCCCGCGGGTCGGCGTGGCCCCGCCGGATGCCGCGGACCTGGTGGACCGGGAACGACGTTTCCTGCTGACGCAGCTCGGGAGCCTCCCCGCGGTCCGCGAGGCGGAGGTGCTGTTCCTGGCGGTGCACGGGGGCCGCGGCGAGGACGGGACCCTGCAGGCGCTGCTCGAGTTCATCGGCGTCCCGTACACCGGCAGCGGGCCGCTGGGCAGCGCGGTCGCCATGGACAAGGATCTCTCCAAGCAGCTGTTCCGCCAGGCAGGCGTGCCCACCGCCGACTGGATCATGGCCCCGGTCACCGCCGCCGAGGCCGGCAAGCGCCTGGGGTGGCCGTTGATCGTCAAACCGTCGAAGCAGGGCTCCACGGTCGGACTCACCCTGGTCAAGCGGCCGGAGGATTTTGCCGCGGCGGTCGAACTTGCGGCCAGGCATGACGACGAGGTGATGGTCGAAGGCTTTGTGGCAGGGCGAGAATTGACCGTAGGGGTGCTGGACGGCGTGGCGCTACCGGTCGGCGAGATCGTCCCCCAGCATGAGATCTTCGACTATGAGTGCAAGTACACCCCGGGAATGTCGGTAGAAACCTTTCCGGCCGATCTCCCCGTCAGGGTAGCCGAAGAGGCGCAGCGCCAGGCGGTTGCGGCCCATCGGGCGCTCAAGCTGGGTGGCTATTCACGGGTCGATTTTCGATTGTCCCAGCAGGGGCAGCTCTCCTGCCTGGAGGCCAATACCCTCCCCGGCATGACCGGCACCAGCCTGATGCCCCAGGCTGCCAGGGCGGCGGGCATCGACTTTGCTTCTCTCTGTGACCGGATCTGCCGGGCGGCTCGGCCGGCAGCAAGGGAACAACCGGCAAGTACTTAGGGTCTAATAGGTTGTATGCGTATGACTAATTCCCTGTCAGCTCCCCGTGTGACCCCCTGGGTTGGCCGCCTGATCGCGGCCAACGCCGTGGTGCAGCTCCTGCTCACCACCGTGCTGACGTCCGGGGAAGTTGTCCGGGTCCTGGCCTTCGATCCCACCGCCGCCCTGGGCCGCCCCTGGACGTTCGTCACCTACATGTTCGTCCATGGCGGGATGCTCCACCTCGCCTTCAACATGCTGGCGCTGTACGTCTTCGGTACCCCGGTCGAGAACCGGCTCGGCGGGCGGGCGTTCCTGACCTACTACCTCGTCTGCGGTGTCGGCGCGGCCGCCGTCGCGATGGGGCTGGCGACGGTCCACTTCGACGCGTCGCCGATCATCGGCGCCTCCGGGGCCGTGCTGGGCATCGCGGTCGCCTTTGCGATGCTCTGGCCCGATGCCGAGATCCTGCTCTTCCCGATTCCCGTGCCGATCCGGGCGCGGGTGCTGGTCATCATCTATGCCGTGATGTTCTCCGTCATGGCCGTCTTCGGCTTCGAGCGCGATGTGGCCCAGACGGCCCACCTGGGCGGGCTCCTCACCGGCTACCTCTTCTTCAAGCTCCGCGACCGGGCACCTCGGCTGCCGCAGGCCCGGGCCCGGCGCCTGGAACCCGCGGTCATGGCCCAGTCTGTCGCGCGGGATTCGGGGCTGCCCCGCCCCCCGCGGGCCGCGGCCCGGCGGAGCGACGATCCCCAGACCGCCGAAGTGGACCGGGTGCTCGACAAGATCAACGCGCAGGGGATCGGGAGCCTGACCAGCGAAGAGCGCCGCTTCCTCGAGGATGTGTCGCGCAAGAAGCGGGACCTCAACTAGCGCAACCGCGCAACCACGACGAAGGCCCCGTCCGGGAGACCGGCCGGGGCCTTTGCTTTGTGACCCTGCTCACGCGTGATAGTGCGCCGAGACTCGCGTGACCTTCCCTTCCCGGTTGAGCGTCATGACCTCGAAGGCGTGGAGGTGTTTGACGCTCCGGTAGTGGAGCACCACGCTGTCGACTCCCGTCGCCACGCCGATCAACTCGAACTTCAGGTCAGGATACACCGAGAGGCCCGTGGCAAAGTAGCCGCGCAGCGCGCCGAGGCCGCGAACGGTGCCGGCGGCATCCCCCATGAGGCCGACGACGAAGGGCGAGGTGAACTCGATCCCGTCGGCGTAGTGGGTCATGATCCGGTCGAGGTCGTGAGTATTCCAGGCTTCGATCCACTCCCGGGCCAGCACCCGGGCCTGCTCGTCGGTTATCATCACGCCTCGCTTGTCAAGACGGCTTGCGCGCGGGACTGAACTTCCGATATTGCGGCGTGCTCATCAATCTTATCCCCGAATTCCTCTCGCTCCTTGCCTCCGCCGACCCCGAGTCGGGCTTCCGTCAGTACCTCGATCATCATCGCCCCGTCCTCACCGCGTACTGGCACAACTACGTTCTCGACCTCGACAGCCCGCCGGCCGAGGCGGTAATCCGTCACGCGCTCGCCGCCAACCGGGGCGATCTTGCCGCGCTGCTCGCCGGCGTCAACGTCGAGCAGGTCGTCGAGGAGGCCATGGCGCAGGCCGAAGCCGTCCTGGACATCGACCGGCCGACGGACTGCTACCTCATGGTGGGCATGGGCGCCGCCAACGCCGGCGAGCTCGTGGTCGGCGGGCGGGGCGTGATCTTCCTCTGCCTCGAGCATTTCACCGGAAAGGCCAACGCCGAGACGTTCGGCATGGGGCTCGATCCGGCGCTGCTGCCGCTCTGGGTGGCGCACGAGCTGGCTCACACGGTGCGCTATACGTCGCCCCGCAGCGCCTCGGACTTGAAGCGCCTGGTGGCGGAGGAGGGCGGCTCCTACGACTACTGGAGCACCGGCAGCAGGGCCACGCTGCGCGAGCACCTGATCAACGAGGGGCTGGCGGTGCATGCCGCGCAGGCCTGTGCTCCCGGTTTCGATACGGCGCACTACTTCGGGTACGCCCGGCGCCAGTACAGCCGGCTGCGGGAAATGGACGCCTTTCTCCGGCGGGCGGTGGAGCCCGACCTGGACCGGGCCGCGCTGGGCCTCCGGCTCAAGTACCTCTCCGGCGGGATGAGCCCGAGCGCCCGCATGACGGTGGACCGCGTCATCCCCGAGCGTTCCGGATACTACCTCGGTTACCGGATGGCGGAGGCGCTGGTGGCCGAGCGGGGAATCAGCGAGGCGCTGCGGGCGCCGGTGGCGGACTTTACCGCGGCGGAGGACGTGGTGCGGGGGATTCGAACAGCGTAAGCGGGGTTGATATCGGAACGGGGTAAGCGGTGAGCAGTGAGCGGGGCGCATGCCTGTAGCATCGTGATCCTCTTGTGGGCCCGGATGTCCAGATTGTAGGCCCGCTCACCGCTCACCCTCGGCAATCGAACCCCGCCACGGACTGCACGGCTAGCTCTGCTCGGAACCACCGCTCACGTTTTTCTTGTGGCTCCCATCGCAAAACGGCTTGTTCCCGCTCCGCCCGCAGCCACAGAACTTGGGCCGCAGGGGGTCCTTGTCGGGCGGCGGGAAGTACTGATTGCCCTCCTCGTCCCGGACGATCACCGGCGACAGGACGGTCACGCTCCCGCTCTTCCGCTTCCAGAGGATCTCGATCGGCTTCGGTTCGTCGCTCAACGCAGGTCTCCTTCGAACATCAGGGCTCCGGGCTCCGCGGCCGTGAGCACGGTGATCGCGTCATGGCGCGCGAGCCGGCCAGGGCGATCGTGCAGGGCGTTCTGGCCGAACATGACCTTGCCATCCACCCGCCGGTACGTCGCGAGGGTGCGCAGCGGTTCCTGCTCACGCTTGCCGGTGAGCTGATCCGTCGTGGTCACGACACAGCGGGCGCAGGGCTTCACCACGTCGAGCTCCAGTTCCCCCACCCGGATCCGCCTCCAGCCGTCTTCCGCGAACGGCCCGCTGCCCGACACCACCAGGTTGGGGCGGAACCGGTTCATCGGCAGCGGTTGCGGCAGCCGCGCATTCAGGTCGTCGAGCGAGGCCTGGCTGATCACCAGGAACGGGAAGGCGTCGGCGAAGCTGACCGGGGTATCCGGCGGTGCGTACCTGGTATCGGCGGGGCGCACTCCGTCCTCGGGAAACCAGGCCAGCCCCGCCGGAATGCCAAGATATTCGGTGAACCACTGATCCGCCTCGGGAGAGGTGAGCAGCGCGTCGATCCGGTCGTTCCACACCCGCACCCGGATCCTCCGTCCGCCCAGCGGCGCCAGCGGAAGTCGCAACGCCGGCATCCCGGGCGCGGCAACAACCAGGTGCGGCGCTTCGATCCTCGGCCGGATCAGGCAGAGTTCGGGCAGGTCACGCTGGGTCAGGAATTCGCCGGAGGGCTGGACCACCATCCAGCGCCGGTCGTAACGGAAGCCGCGCCGGTCGACCTCCCATGAGTCTGGCGAGAGGCCTGCCGCGCCCTTGATCGGATAGACGTGGAGAGATTCGAGCCGGAGCGGCATGCCGGAAAATAACCCGGCGATGGCGCGAACCACCGGACTTGTCCGCGCGCCGTGCCTCGGCACTCCGGCAACCTGGTCAACCCTCGGCGGGTGCTGGCCGGACCCGGGGGAGGGGCGGGACCCCTCCCCGATTCGGACTCACTGCGAGCGGCTTTCCTCCTTCAGCACCGAAACTCCGTGAGAGCCGAAGGTCGCCAGCGGCTGGAACTTGCCCTTGACGGTCACCTTGCTGCCCTTCGGCGGCGGGTTTCCGCTGGCGCTCACCACGGTGAGCGTGCCGGTATCATCCCGCACCTCGTATTCCCCCACCCCGAGTCCGCCGGCGCCGCCTTCCACCGTGCCGGAGATGGTCACGGTCTTGCCACTGTACTTCCCCGCGTCCGCGTTGAGATCGCCGATCGGAGTGATCGAGGCGCAGGCGGCGGTGCAGATGAGAGCCAGGGCCGTGAAGCCGCCCAGGACCGTGCGAGTGCTGCGTGCCATGATGCCTCCTGCCCTCAGCGGGCGTTGGCCGTCCGCGGCGTGGTCGGCTCCAGTTCCGCGTGGCGCAGGGTTTCGATCATGGAGGCGATCATCCGGTCGATCGTCTGGCGTCGTCCCTCGGACACCGGGTTCAGCGAATCGCCGAGTGCCACCAGGGCATCGCGCACCCGGTCGATTCTCCGCTCGAGGTAGATGACCAGTCCCTTGCGAAAGGCCAACGTCGGCTGGTCGTGGGACACGCTGCGGCGTACCGCGTCGATCCTCCGGTCGATCTCGCGCAGCAGCTGCACGCGTCCGATGAACCAGAAACCAGATTCCTGAAGCATGGTAAGGCTCCCTGTCCCGAGTATTGCCGGTGGATGGTGCGACGGCGCCGCCACCGTGATGGATTCATGAGTGCCCGGCCTGAAGCCGGTCGGCCCGAGGGGGAAGCCGGTTCCCGCCTCGCGACGCAGAGGACCCGAACGAAACAGGCGCGATCAACCGCTCCGCCTGGAGCGACGATCGCGCCTTCGACTGGCGGACCCGACCTGGTCCGCTCGACAAGGCAGGATGCCCGGAAAGCATCCCGGCCCCCTGATGTGTGCTGCTCCTACCCTACGACCTGCGTCGCCGCCACGCAAGTGCCCCGTGATCCAGCGCACATAGTCATCCGGCCCTGCTTGCCGCCCCGTCTCAACCGACCAGCACCGTCGGAGCGCCCAGGATGACCGTACCGCCATGAGCGGTCATCGAGGTCATCTGTGCCGCCGGCATGCCGCCCATCAGCACCGTGAACGAACCCATCGCGATCACGTCCGGCGGTCCCACGCAGACGCACATGTCTCCCACCCGGGCGGCGGGAAGTCCGGCGATGAGGACCGTGATGGCACCCGGTGGCAGGATCGGGCCGCCGACGTGCGGCACGATGCCCGTGACCATCGGGCAGACATGCATGTCGGTGATGCGAGCGGCGGGCATACCCATGTGAGCCTCCTGGCGGGCCTACTTGTTCCAGCTCTTGGGACTCGGGGCCGGTGCCGCCGCGGGTGCTGGCGCCGGCGGCTGCGGCATGGCCAGGTCGGCCTTCTCGAAGCCGGGCCAGAGCTTGATCTTGGCCACGACTTCGAGACCCTGCAGCAGCGCCGCGTGCATCTTTTCGACGGCCTTGTCCGGTTCGGTTTTCACCGCCGAGATGAGCACGGCGCCCGCGATGGCCTTGGCGGCTGCATACTCCGGTGGCGGCACGGCCTGTTCGATATGAGCCGGCGCCACGGTCGGGCCCGAGAGGAAAGCGGCCAGCGCCGCGCACCCCGCGGGCGTATCGAACCCGGCCGCCTCGCCGCGCGCCATGGCGGTGCGCCGGTTGTCCTCGGTCGGCTGGGCGATCCACCGCTCGGTGGCTTCGAGGGCCGCCTTGACCGGCGGCGGGGGCTCGGCGCCGGAGGCGCGCTTGGCGGTGACCCAGGCCCACCACACCCCTTCCCGGCGCGGCAGGGCATGCGCCAGCAGGCGGATGGCGTCGGGGTGCTGGGCGCCTCCGGTCAGCGCCGAGAGGTACTCGTGCGGCTTGTGCTGCGGCTGGAGCAGCTTCCGCCCCTCCTCGCCCACCTCGGCCACTTCGGCGAGGTCGACCAGGGTGCGGATCTGCCGTTTGCCGCCCGACGGATCGCTCATGCTCAGCCGATCATGGTGATGGCGCCGCCGGCCTGCAGCATCGCGTCGCCCTTGACCATCGTCATGACGCCCTTGACCTGGGCCTGGACCTGGGCCTCGGCCTGCACCATCAGGCCTTTGATGGTCACGCCCATCATGTCGATCTTGATGCTCGAGGTGCCGCACTTGAGCTCGATGCCCTGCAGGGTCTCGATCGTCACCTTGCCGAGGTCGCACTTGATGGTGGCGTTCCCCATGCCGAGCTTGATGTCCAGGTTCCCCATGTCGATCTTGAGCGCGTCGTTGCCCATGCCGATCTTCGTCGAGCGGTTTCCCATCTTGACCTGCTCGTTGTAATCCCCCTGCCCGACCTCGAAGTTGGCGGCGCCCTGCTTGACGCTGAGGTTCCAGTCCCCCATCTCGACCACTTCCAGGGCGTGGCCCTGCTTGACGGTCATCTCGAGGTCGCCCTCTTCGACCGTCGTCAGCATGTCCTTGTTGATGCCGCGGTACCAGTTGCCTTTCTCGATGTGGATCTTCTCGTCGCCTTCCTTGTTGTTGCGCTTGTCATCCTTCTGGATCACCGTCGTCCGGGTGGCGCCCACCGTGCGGGACTCGTCCGCCTCGACCTCGACCGTGAGCTGCTTCTGGGCGTGGAGCAGGATTTCCTCCGAGCCCTTCTTGTCCTCGAAGCGGAATTCGTTGTAATCGTCGGCTCCGCCCTTGGGGGTGCTCCGGGTCTTGATGCCGCTCTGGGTCTTGTTGGCCGGGAGGGCGTAGGGCGGCGGGAATTTGCCGTTCCACAGCGACCCCACCACCACCGGGCAGTCGGGATCCCCCTCCATGAACGCCACGATGACATAGTCGCCCACCCGGGGAATCCAGACCTGGCCCCAGCTCTGCCCCGCCCGGGCCTGGGACACCGGCACCCAGCAGGATGATTCGGCTTCGTGGTCCCAGGGAAAGAGCAGCCGCACCCGGCCAAACTTGTCCGGCGCGATTTCCTCCTTGGGATTCTTGGGGTCTCCCTCGTCGATCACCTTGGCGTACTGCAGCCCGTGGATCGTGGGCTTGGGGGTTTCCCGCGGCGGCCGGAGTATGGTGTTGACCGGCACGCAGCTGAAATCGTTATGGTAGGCGCCGCCCGTCACATCGGAGCCGGTATAGGACGGGGACTGCCGAGCGGCGTGCCGCACGCTGGTGAGGATGAAGTCGCCGGAGACATCCTGCAGGGTCCGGGTATCGATCGACATCTTGAATCCCGGGACCATCGCCCGGCAGTTGCCGTCGCCGTCGACCACGACCAGCCCGGCATCCGACTCCTCCATCATGAGGCCTACCAGCGCCGTGCCCTCGTCGTGGACCTGGCTCAGCCGCTCGCCCGTCTTGTTGAAGCGCTTGGCATAGCCGGCCGGGTAGTCGAACATCTCGATGCCGTCCGGCGGCTGGATGTCCGCCGTGGTTTCCGAAGTGACCTCCTCCATGCTGCCCAGCAGCTCGAGGTGGGTGTCCTTGAGGGCCCACTTGCCGGTGCCCAGCTCGGTGCGCTCGGACCACTCGCTGATGAAGTCCTCGTCGGAGGTGCCGGTCTGGCTGTCGAGAAAGAACTTGCTCTCGGAGTTGCAGTCCTTGTGGGCGCTGGCCGCGTCGGCAAGGATCATGGTGTGGTCAGAGTCGGTGTGGTCGAACCAGTAGTAGATCCCCGCCTCTTCCATCAGCCGGCAGACGAAGTTGAGGCTGGTTTCCCGGTACTGGACGCAGTAGTCCACCGGGGTGTACTTGCCGATCAGGTTCATGTCGAAGGTGATGCCGTTCTCCTTGAGCACCGCCTCGATGATGTCGGGCAGGGTCTTGGCCTGGAAGATCCGGCACTTCGCCTGCAATGACAGCAGCCAGAGCTTGGGCACCACCTCGGCCCGGAAGGAGGCAAAGCGCTCGGTCACTCCCGCCTTGTAGAAGCGCCGCACGATGCCGTTGATGCAGCGGGTGTCCCCGCCGGCCAGGGTCACGGTCAGCGTCATCGACTGGCCCACCAGCCTGGTGACGTCGACCTTCGCGTCGCTGCCGTCGTTCCGGTCGGCCAGCAGGTTCACGTCGAACTGGAACAGCTGGGAAACGCCTTCGTCTCCCGTGAAGCTGTCCAGCAGCAGCACGTCCTTGCCGAGGGGGGAATCGACGGCGATCAGCCGCTCGTCCTGAGTCAATCTGTCTGGCATGGTGCCTCTGTTCCGTTGAAAGCGTTACGCCGGGCGGGGCCCGGGCCTACTGTGCCGCGTACTCGAACGATCCGTTGCTGCCCACCGTGACCGCGATCCGGGTGGGCTTCTGTCCCTCCGCCAGCGATTCGAGCAGCCGCTTGCTCAGGTCGGGGAGCAGGGTGTTGGTCAGGATGTTGTCCACGTTGCGGGCGCCGCTTTCGACCTCGGTGCAGCGGGCCGCCACCGCGTCGATCATGGCCGGCGCGCAGTCCAGCTCGATCTCGTGCACCTCGCGGATCCGGCGCTGGATCTTCTTCAGCTTGAGCCGGACGATCTGCTTGAGGTTTTCGTCCCGCACCGGGAAGTAGGGGATGATGACCATGCGGCCCAGGAAGGCGGGCTTGAACGTCTTGTCGAGTTCGGGCTTGAGCGCCTTGGCCAGCCCCTCCTGGTTGGGCATCGTCTCGGGATCGGCGGTGAGCTTCATGATGGTGTCGGTCCCGGCGTTGGTCGTCAGGATGATCACCGTGTTCTTGAAGTCGATTTCCCGCCCCTCGCCGTCTTCCATCCGCCCCTTGTCGAACACCTGGAAGAAGAGTTCCAGCACGTCGGGGTGGGCCTTTTCCACCTCGTCGAGCAGCACCACCGAGTAGGGGCGCCGCCGGACCGCCTCGGTGAGCACGCCGCCTTCGCCGTAGCCCACGTATCCCGGCGGCGAGCCCTTGAGGGTGGACACGGTGTGGGCCTCCTGGAACTCCGACATGTTGATGGTGATGACGTTCCGCTCGCCGCCGTAGAGCAGGTCGGAGATGGCCAGCGCCGTTTCCGTCTTGCCCACGCCCGAGGGCCCGACCAGCATGAACACGCCAACCGGCTTGTCGGGATCGGTGATGCCGGCCTTCGACGTGCGGATCCGGTGGCTGATGACTTCGAGCGCGTGATTCTGCCCGATGACCCGGTTGCCGAGGTGGGCTTCCAGCTGGAGGGCCGCAGCCATATCGTCGCGCTGCATCTTGCCGGCGGGAATCCCGGTCCAGCCCGAGATCACCTCGCCCACAATGCCGCCGTCCACGCACACCCGCACCAGGGCGTGCTCTCCCTGGATCGCGGCCAGTTCGCCATTGAGCTTCTCGAGCTCGGCCTTCACATCCTCGGGTTTCTTCATTGCCTTGGACTCGCGGCCCTTGCCCTTGCCGCCGACCGTGTCCTCGAGGTGCTCGCGGACCTTGCGGATCTGGTCTACCAGGCCGCGCTCCTTTTCCCAGCGCTCCTTGAGCTTGGCCAGCTCCGCCTCGGTCGTCTTCCGGTCCTCCGCGATCTTGGCGAGCCGCTTGGAGTGATCGGCGCCCACCGCCTCTTCCCGCTTGAGCACCCGTTCCTGGACTCCGAGATCGTCCAGCCGGCGCATGGCATCCTCGACCTGCGCCGGCATGGCTGCCTGCCCCAGCGCGAGGCGGGCGCAGGCGGTATCCAGGACGCTCACCGCCTTGTCGGGCAGCTGGCGGTCGGCCAGGTAGCGATGGGAGAGCCGTACCGCCGCCTCGAGGCCGTCATCGAGAATCCGGACATTGTGGTGCTTCTCGAGCGTGGGCACCAGGCTCCGCATCATGATGAGGCAGGTGTCCTCGCTGGGTTCCTCGACCTTGACCAGCTGGAAGCGCCGGGCCAGGGCCGGATCCTTCTCGAAGTATTTCTTGTATTCGGACCACGTCGTCGCGGCGAGGGTGCGCAGCTCGCCGCGGGCCAGCGCGGGCTTGAGCAGGTTGGCCGCATCACCCTGCCCGGCGGTCCCGCCCGCCCCGATCATGGTGTGGGCTTCGTCGATGAACAGGATGAGCGGCGTCGGGCTGTTCTTGACCTCCTCGATCAGCCCCTTGAGGCGGTTCTCGAATTCGCCCTTGACGCCCGCGCCGGCCTGGAGCAGCGCCAGGTCCAGCGACCGGAGCTCGACATTCTTGAGCACATCGGGCACCTCGCCCTGCACGATGCGCAGCGCGAAGCCCTCGACGACCGCGGTCTTGCCGACGCCCGCCTCGCCGACGAGGATCGGATTGTTCTGCCGGCGGCGGGTCAGGATGTCCACGCACTGGCGGACCTCGAAGTCCCGGCCCAGCACCGCGTCGATCTTTCCCTCGCGCGCCTTCTGGGTCAGGTTGACGGTGTAGCTGTCGAGATTCGGCGTCTTGCTGCCCGGCCGCGGGCCCGTGCCCCCGTCCCCTCCCCCGCTCGAGGCTGCCGCCGAGGCCGTCTCTTCCGACGACTCCGCCACGATTGACGAGAAGTCCTTCTTCAGCCCGTCGGGATTGAGCTTGGCAAACTCCCGGCTCACTTCGCCGGCCAGCCGGGCGAGCTCGGGATCGGTGACCAGCGCCAGGATCGCGTGCCCGGTGCGGATGGCGCCGGCGCCGTAGTCGATGGAGCCGATGGTCCAGCCCTGGGTCAGCATCTTGGTCAGGCTGGGGGAGAACGCCGGGTTCCGGGCGTTGCCGGTCTTGAGCTTGTCGAGGGAGCGGGTCAGGTCCGCCGTGAGCTTCGAGCGGTCGACCCCGAAGTGCTTGAGGATGAACGCCAGGTCGGCATCGGTGCTGTCGAGCATCTTGAGCAGGAGGTGCTCGATCTCGATGTCGTAGTGGGTGCGGCTGGCACACAGTCCGACCGCGGCTTCCACCGCCCTCCGGGTTTCCGGGTTGAGTTTCCCGATCAGTGCCTTGAGGTTCACACTCACAGCGGCGTCCCCCGGTCAGAGAGTAAAGGTCGTATCGTCGGCGTCGGCATCGCGCGGAGCCGTCTTGATCCAGGTGGCCCAGCCCAGCGCCACGGGTGGCGCGTCCTCGGCGCCGAGCACCGTGCCGGGCACATCGTCGCGGGCCAGGATGAGCTGGACCTCGAAGTCGAAGCTATCCCCGCCAAAGGCGCGCACCAGTTCCCGAAGCGGCTGGTGGGCCTCCCCGCCGGGGAGGAACCGGTCGTACTGGCTCCTGGGCATCGGCCCCAGCCTGATCCGCACCCGGGCCTGTTGGTCCCACACCTCGTCTCCCACCACCGCACCGAGGCCGAGCTGGCCCGAGGCGCCGCCGCTGTCGTCATCGCTCAGCGCACACTGGGTGGAACCGGCCAGCGGGAACCAGCCCCCCACGAACTGCTCCACTTCCGCCCCGACGCCGAAGTAGTCCTGCACCATTTCCTGCAGCGCCAGCGCCGACCGCTGCTGGGGGCCGAGGAGTCCGGCATAGAAGAGGAAGGACTCGACCGGCACCGTAGCGCCTTCGGGGCGCTCGAGCGAGGCCAGCCCGATCAGGTCGGCCACATGGCGCGTGACCCGGTCCTGACGGTCCCGTTCGTAGGCCACGGTGGGGTGATGCTTTTCCCAGGCGCGGTAGAACAGCGAGATGATGCGGTGGTGGAAGAGATCGAGGAAATCCCGCAGCGTGCGGTCCCGGGCGCGGATCCGCTCCGACATGATCTGCGTGTAGTGATACGGCAGCACGCCGGTGGGGCCGGTGAGCCCCATGAAGTTGACCGTCATCTGGCCGGCGCCGCCGGGCCGGAGGTCCAGCGCCTGGATTTCACTGGCGGGAAAGGACAGCGTGGTGTGGGCCGAGAAGCGGACGACCTCGTCTGCGGGGTCGGCGTAGCGACCCACGGGCGCGCGTTCCGGGCGCAGCCGCTCGAGGAGCCGCACCGCCTGGAAGAAGCCGAAGGCGGTGGGATCGCCGGTGAGCGGGCCTTCCATCCCGTTGTCGCTCACAGCAGCGGCTTCCAGCCGGCGCGGGGTGCCCACTCGCGAACCGGCGCTTTCCGCTGCTGGCTCCGGGCCACCAGGATCGAGAAGCTGTTGAGCGAGGTATAGAGGCCGAGGAAGCGTTCCAGCACGCTGGCAAAGAGAAAGACGCCGCCGCCGGTGAACTGCTCCTCGTCGAATTCGAGCTCGATCTTGTGGCCGCGGGCGAAGGTGATGCCGTGCTCGCTCACCAGCCGCGAGAAGCAGGGCGCGCCCTTGAGCCCGGTGATGCCCTGGATCTGGCGCTCGCCCGCCTCGGTGTCGGCGAAGTTGTGCAGCCGGAGCAGCTCCTGCAGCCCGTCGCTCCCCCCTTCCAGCAGGGACACATAGTTGAGCGAGAGCATCGAGATGAGCCGCCAGAGCTGCGGCTTGCCCAGGGGCGGCTGGACCACCGGCGTGGGCTTGACCAGCGCGTTGATCTTGCGGATCGGCCCCGCGCCCGGCAGCTCGAAATCCCCGGTGCCGAGTCCGAAGGGGAGCCGGCTGGGCAGATCGGAGTTGAAGCAGGTAAGCCGCGCGGTGACCGCGTCGAGATCGGGATGCTGGGTGCGCCCCGTGAGATCCGCGAACGAGAGGTAGACGTCGCTGCCCTGGTCGAGCCGCCAGCCGGTGGGTTTCCGGTTGGAATGCCAGAAGAGCTGCTGCTTCTTCGACCCCTGGCGGGCGTGGCGGTACGAGTACAGCGGCTGGAAGCGCAGCGGTTCCGCCGAGCCGGGGGTGATCCCGGTGACGTCGTCAATGGAGAAGACCTCCGTCGTCGCGCGCCGCCGGGCATCGGGCACCACCAGGTATTCGGCGCGCCGCTGGGTGAGCAGCACCGGCTCCGATGTCTGGGGGAAGAGATTGATCACCGGTGAGCAGCCCAGCCGGAACATCGAGGGCTTGACCGCCGCCTCGAGCGACTGCCGCCGCTCGGCGCGCTCGAAGGGCGAGATCAGGAACACCACCTCGGCCCCGGCCCCGAACCCGGCCGCCCGCACCCGGTCGAATCCTGCCAGGTCGAAGAAGAGGAACTTCTCGGGGAAGGTGAAATACTCCTGCAGCAGCCGGTAGCCGAGGAAGGCGCGGCGCGGGTACGGGAGCATGCCGTCCTTCTCGCCGAAGCCCACCGGCGTCAGCGCGCCCGGCGGGAGAACGACCGGCGGCTTGCGGCTGCCCGGCGCAGCGTCGCGGATCTGGATGCTGGTGCAGTTGTTGGCCAGCACCTCGTAGAGGCTCGCGGCCACGTTGCTCTCGCCGTTGAGGAAGAAGCGGAGCGTGTTCATCCCCATCTTCTCGAACGAGACATCAGGCAGGCAGCGCAGCTCGAGGCGGATCGCGGCCACCGCCTCCGAGGAGCGGATCGGCGGCTTGAGCCGGTCCGGCGTGACCCACTGTGCCTCGGCCACGTTCACGGGCCAGAGGGTGGTGTCGTAGCAGGTGCTGAACTTGCACGGCGTGCCCTGCACCGGGCGGGACAGCAGGATCGAGTTCTGCGGGATGTGGAGGCCGGTGGGGAGCTTCCCCTGCTCGGGATCGAGCTCGAACTCCACCAGCGACATCGAGGGCAGGGGCCGCACATAGTGCGGGTAGATGATGTTGAGCAGCGACTCGCTGATTTCGGGGAAATCGTCGTCCAGCTTGAGGTGCACCCGCGCGGCCAGGAAGGCGAAGCCCTCCAGCATCCGCTCCACGTGCGGGTCCTCGCACTTGCCCGGCTCGAGCTGCAGGCGGCTCGCGACCTTGGGGTACTTCTGGGCAAACTCCGCCCCCAGGCGGCGGAGATAGGTCAGCTCCCGCTCGTAGTAGTCGAGCAGATCGTCACGCATCGCCACCCCCCATCACCACCACCGACCCGCTGCCGGTGGCCAGCACCGTATCGAAGCTCACCCGCTCGGGGCTCGGATCCATGCGGAGCATCGCCTCCACCACGAAGCGCACCGCGCCGATGGCGGTCTTCTCGCCGCCCGCCAGCGCCACCCGCACGCCGTCGAGCCGCGGCTCGTGCGCCGTAATGGCCTGCTCGACCAGGCGCGCCAGGCGGTTCCTGACCTCGGGGGAATCGCGGCTCATCGAGGACACGTCGGGGAGGCCGTAGTGATAGAGCGAACGCTGCAGCTGCTCCAGCGTGTCCGGAGCGGTCTCGGGGGTGCGGCGGGTATTGAGCAGCCACTCGAGATCGCGGCGGACCGACTCCTTGAGCCGTTCGATCGACTCGGCGCGGCTCATCGCCCGTTCGGCGGTGGTGCCGGGATCCTCGTCGAGCAGCCGGTCGAAGACCGAAAGCTCGACCGTGCGTTCGATTTCACCCTTCACCATTGCCGCCTCCGCCCGACTGGCCGAAGCCCAGGGCCTGCACCGGATCCAGCCGGACAATGCGGAGGTAGAGCGCCTGGCGGATCGTCTCGTCGCCACCGGTGCGCTCCAGGCAGCGGTGCAGCAGCGCCAACGGCTCGGCGACCAGCGCGCCGCTTTCCCATTCCTCGAGGCGGTGCTCCTCGATCCGGGTGTTGAGTTCTTCGAGGACCTGGATGGCGGCGGCGTCGAGGCCCGCCACGGACATGACGCGGGCCAGCTGCACCTGGCGGAGGAAGCGGCCGCGGCGGCTCTGCTCGCGATCCAGCTCGCGCTTGATGATCTCGATGGCTTTCTGGGGGCGGCCCGCCTTGATCTCGGCGAGGGCGCGATCGAGCAGCCGGTCCTTCGTGCCCTGTGCGCCGCTCGGCGCGGGTGCGGGCGCCGGGGCCGATTCGCCGCCTTCGGCGGAGGCGTCACCCTCTTCCGCGGCGGTGAGCAGGCCCTCGCTCTTGAGCCAGGAAAGGGTCGACGGGCCCGCCGTCGGGAGGTCGTCCATGAGCGACATCTCGGCCAGGCCGGGCACATCGACCAGCAGCAGGCGCAGCTCGCTCCGGATGGCGCGGGTCACGAACTCGAAATCGTTGCCCATCCCGGCGCAGGCGTTGAGCACGTAGCGCTGCAGGTCGAGCCAGCCGCGGCCGGCGGGGGTTCCCATGACTGTTTCGGCCGCCTCGAGCAGCCCGGGCCAGTCCTGGTCCAGCATGAGCGTCTTGAGCTGGGTGCGGGCCTGGCTTGTGGGGGCATCGAGGACGCGGGGATCGACGTTGCCACCCTGGGCGCGGACCTCGCCCCAGCGCAGGGCGCGGAGCAGGAGATAGCTCGCCGGGTTGGCGGGGTCGGACTTGCGAAGGAAGCGCGCGGCGCCGACGACCCGGTTGGCCGCGTCGTTGGCATCCACCGGCTCGGCGGCGAGGGCGCGCCCACCGCCACCACCCCCGGCGGCAGAGGCACCGCTGGAGGCACCAGCATCACCAGCGCCACTGCCCGCGTCAGCGGCGGCCGCCTCGACCGGGTCGGGGTCGGTTTCCAGTTTCTTCGCCAGCAGCTGCTGGGCAACGCGGTCGATCTCCTCGAGCGTGTTACGCAGCGGGATGTAGTTGGGCGCCGAATCGCCGAACTTGTCGCCGCAGAGCTGTTCGAGGGCCGCGAGGATTTCACGGGCGTTCTTGAGATCGGCCACGACCTGCTTGACCCAGGGCTTCGGTGTGGCGGCAAACGCCTTGTCGAAGTCCTCGGGGGTGACCTTCTTGTCCTCGATGGCGCGGCGGCGGGCCTCGCCCTTCTTCTCGTCCGAATCGCCCTCGGCCTCGGTCGGGATGGTGCGCGACTCCTTGTAGCGCAGGTAGTCGTGCCCGCCCTTGTTGAGCGGCACCATCTTGAGCGGGATCTCGAGCCGGGTGCCCACCCACTCGAGGGGCGCCGCGCGGAGCTCCGCGTCGCCGTCTTCCAGCTCCGGCCAGACGTGGTCCCAGAACTGTTCGGTGAGCCCCTTGAGCAGCGGCAGCCCCTGGCCCAGGCCGGCAAACCCTTCGCGGCGGATCAGCGCCTCGGTGAGCCAGGCGGCGATCTGCAGGTCCTTGGTCTTGGTGGCCAGCGCGTCGGTGGCGAGCTTCACCACCAGGGGCCAGTCGGCCACCTTGCGGGTCCGTTCCCACTCGCCCTGGGGCGCGTCGTCATCTTCGCGCCGGGCTTCCTTGATCTTGTCGTAAAGGGGGTCGTACCGGAGGTCGGCACCGGCGGGATTGTCGCCGGCGATGGGCTTCAGGAGGTCATCAGAAAGCGGCATTCCACTCTCACGAGGCGGCACCCGGCACGGGCGTGATTTCGAGCTCGCGGATTTCGAGGAGCGCGATCTCCCGGTCGTCGACCAGGAGCAGCTTCTGGCCCACCGGCGCTTCGCGGTCCCCGTCGATTTCCTGCCACTCGGTGACCCGGCCCAGGCGGACGGACCCCTCGGGGTGCCTGAAGGTGAGGGGAGCCAGCGCGGGGATCAGGACTTCGCCCAGGTCACCGCCCTTGAACGCCGCCGTGGGCCGCACGATGGCGGTGGGCCACAAGAGGTCGCGCAGCCGCTTGGGCGGAGCGATCCGCACCGAGGCGATCTGCGCGAAGGGGATCCACATGTACTGTCCGGCCGCAAAGACCTCGAGCCGGGCGCCGAGGCGGGGATCGCCGTCGACCAGCGAGGCGAACGGCTGGCCGTTGAGCGTCCCGGTGACTTGCGCCGGCTCGGTGGTGCTGAACGGCAGCGGACCGGTTTCGAACATCTGCTGCCGGGTCTGCTCGGCGTGGAGCGCGCTGCGGTACAGCAGCATGCCCATGGCCGCGTCCTTGTTTTCCGTGCCCAGGACGTCGAGCTGTTTTTCGGCCCGGGCCCAGTTGCCGGCGAAGCAGAGGAGCTCGAACAGGAAGGTGCGGCGCTGGGCGTCGGCCGGATTGCTCCGGAGCTCGCCACCCAGCGCCTCGATCGCTTCGTCGATTTTCCCGGCCTGAAACAGCTCCTTTGCTGTCATCCGGCTCCCGATCAGGCCTTGGAGACGGTGCGGACGTCCCAGTTGGCGCCGATGGTCTTGCCCGCGCCGCCCTTGTCGTCCTGCTGCTTGTAGGTGATTTCCACCTTGGCAAACGTCAGGGAAAGGGACTCGCTCGGCGTGTCATCGCCGCCCGAGGCGCCGGACCACTGGATGCTGTCGACGTACACCTCGGTGAACTTGTACGTCAGGTACTCGAGCGGATTGGCCCCGCCCGCCTTGCGCAGCACCACCAGGACTTCCGGCAGGTGCTCGCCGGTGCAGCACTTGGTGAACAGCGGCGCGCTGGCCACGTCCGTCCGCTTCATCACGTTGAAGGACGACAGCGACACCTTGCCGGCCCCGCCACCCGTGCCGTGCCCGATCGTGGTCGGGTTGCTGGCACCCCAGCTGAAGCTGTACAACTCGATCGACTTCTCGTAGCCCTTGGCGGTGGCCTCTCCGTCTACGCCCTTGATCTTGAGGAATGCATCGAACGCCATACGACTGGTGCTCCAAGTTGAGGTTCCGGTTACAGGGTGGTCCCTGTGACCGCGGTCACTTCGCTGGGGCCGGCAGCTCCGCGACCAGCCGCATCGACATGCTCAGCTCATCGAGCTGGAAGTGCGGCCGGAGGAAAGCAACTGCACGATACGCGCCGGGCTTGCCGGGGATCTCGCTGACCTCGACGCGGGCTTCCTTGAGCGGCCGCTGGGCCTTCATGGATGCCGGCGCATCGTCGTTGCTGATGACGTAGTTGCTGATCCAGTTGGAGAGGAAGCTTTCCGCCTCGTCCCGCGACATGTAGCCGCCGATCTTGTCCCGCATCATGGCCTTGAGGTAGTGCGCAAAGCGGCTCACGGCAAAGATGTAGGGCAGCTGGGCGGAGATGCGGGCGTTGGCCGTGGCGGCGTCGGTGTTGTACACCTTGGCCTTCTGGGCCGACTGCACGCTGAAGAAGCAGGCGTTGGCGGTGCCCTTCTGGTGGACCAGGGGGGCAAAGCCGAGGTCGGCCAGCTCCTTTTCCCGGCGATCGGTGATCGGGGCCTCAGTCGGGCACTTCATGGCCACGTCGCCGCTGTCGGTGCGGAAGTTGTGAGTGGGCAGTCCCTCCACCAGACCGCCGCTCTCGACGCCGCGAATGCAGGCACACCAGCCGTAGGAGGCGAAGGCCTGTGTGATCCGCGTCGCCAAAGCCCAGGAGGCGTTGCCCCACAGGTACTTGTTGTGGTCGGTGCCGTCGACATGCTCTTCGTAGCGGAAGGCTTCGATCGGCACGGTCGACTCACCGTAGGGCTCACGCAACAACATCCGGGGCATGGTGAGGGCCACGTACCGGGAATCTTCGCTCTGGCGGAACGCCTTCCACTTGGCGAATTCCGTGGTGTCGAAGACCTTGGCCAGGTCCCGGGGGGCGTCGATCTGGGTGAAGCTCTCCAGATTGAGCATTTCGGGGCTGGCGGAGGTGATGAACGGCGCATGGGCGGCCGCCGCCACCTGGGCGATCTTCTCGAGCAACTCGATGTCCTGGCCGGACTTGTTGAAATCGTAGTCGCCCACCAGCGCGCCGAACGGCGAGCCGCCGAAGACGCCGAACTCCTCCTCGTAGACCTTCTTGAACAGGGCGCTCTGGTCGAATTCCGCCGCCCGCTGCAGGTCCCGGAGCAGCTCCTTCTTGGGAACGTTGAGGATCTTGATCTTGAGCATCTCGCTGGTTTCCGAGTTGCTCAGCAGGTAGCGCAGCCCGCGCCAGGTGCCCTCCAGCTTCTGGAGGTCGGGGTGGTGCATGACCTCGTTGAGCTGGAGGGAGACCAGGTGATCGATCTGGGCGATGCGGGCGTTGAGCATCGCCTCGGTGTCCCGCGCCATGGTGATCTGGCCGGCGAGCACTTCCGAGACGAAGTTCTTGATCATGTCCTTGCCGCGTTCCTTGGCGGCGGCGTCCTTCCCGAAGCGCCCCTCCTCGACGATCTGGTCGAGCAGCGAGAGCTCCGACGTGGACGCCGCGGCCGCCGCGGCCTGCGCCTTGGCCTCAGCCATTGCCGCCTCCTTCGCCCATCTGCTCCTTGAGCTTCTTCATCTTCTCTTCGTCGCTCAGCGTGGCCTGGAGCAGCTCCTCCAGCTTCTCGTTGCCCTGCAGGGTGCCGCGCAGGTCGGCGAGCTTGGTGCGGAGATCGAGCAGCTCCCGCAGCGGCCCCACCTGCCGGGCGATCGCGTCGGGCGAGAAATCGTCCAGGCTCTTGAAGGTGAGATCGACGCCGATCTTTCCGGCATTGGGATCGTCGCTCAGCTTGTTCTCGACGGCAAACTGCAGGTGGGGCTTCATGCTGGCCAGCACGTCGTCGAAGTTGTCCAGGGTGACCTCGACGAACTTGCGGTCCTTGAGCTTGGCCAGCGGTTCCACCGGCTGACCGCTGAAATCGCCAAGGACGCCCATGACGAAGGGCAGCTGCTTCATCTCGATCGCGCCGCCGGTCTCCACGTCATAGCTGATGTTGACCCGCGGCGGGCGGACCCGCTCGAGCTTTTTCTGGGTGCTTTCCTTGGCCATAGCGAAATGCCTCGTGCGTGGGTTCTGACGGTCGGAGGCGGACGAGCCGCACCAGCGCACTGGTGCGGACCTGAGCCTGCGACTGATCTGAGGGTGAAACGTTCCCAAGGTACGGGCCGCTTCGGAAGGTGTCAAGCAAAACAATGGCTACGATTTCGACCCCGGCGGCGGCGGCGGAATCGGGGGCAGCGGATGGCTGGAAACCTCCAGAATGCCGGCCGAAATCAGGATCTGGACCAGGCGCAGAAAGTTCGCCGGACCCTCGTCCGCGGTGATCACGCCCTCGCCCTGGAAGAAGGCCAGGTGCTCCTCCACGGTGGCGCTCCCGTCGCAGCGGGAAAGGAGGGTGGCCGCCCAGACCGGCACATCCACCTTGAGCATGAACGGCCACTGGGTCCCGACCGCGACTTCGGTCGGCATCCATTCCGGCCCCTGTTGCCGGAGGTTCATCATCAGGTCCACCACGGCCGGCACCCTGGGCCGGGCGGTCCGAAGGGCCTCCGGCATGCCCGGATCCCGGACCGCCCCCTCCCACTCGAGCAGCCAGTCCACTTCCCGCGGGCTGATGGCCGGCGCCACCTGGCGGCGGGTCGTGATCGTCGGCCGGGTACCGCCGTGCCGGTACACGATGATGGTGCTGTAGACCAGGCGGCGGATCCCGAGGCGCTCGAACAGCGCGTACCACTCCCCCACCCGCGCAAAGGTTTCGCGCCCCGCGACCGCCGAGCGGGCGTAGTACTCGAGCGGGTCGTACTCCTGCATGGTGACCACCACCACATCGAACTCCGCCTCGGCGGCGCCGAGCATGGCGCGGACGCGCTGTTCGAGAAGCGCGTCTTTCCGGTCCGTGGCCAGGCAGGTGCAGTACATCCGCCCGCCCTTCCTGAGGAACTCCGGCAGGCCGACGATGATCCGCCGGGTGATCTGTTCGCCGTCCTCTCCGCCGTCGCGGAAGATGAACTTCTGCTCCGTGGCGGGAACGTACGGCGGGTGGGCCACGATCAGGTCGAAGGTCTGCCCCGCGAGCGGCTGGTACAGGTCGCCGGCGACCGCCTCGACGTTGGCAAGTCCGTTGAGCCGGGCGTTGAAGTCGGCAAAGGCGGTGGCGCGGTCGGTGATATCCGCGGTCCAGCTCCGCTTCGCCAGCCGGGCCGCGCGGAGCGCCGCGATGCCGGTGCCGCCGCACAGCTCCAGGAAATGCTCGACCGGCCGCTGCGGGATATAGGAAAGGAAGCGGCCGGTATTGCGCGAGATCGCCGGGTAGACCACATCCACCGGCGTTGTCTCGGGAGTGGCATGTGCCGGATTGGCGTCCGCGTCCGAGATGATCCAGAGATCTTCGGCGGGATAGAGCAGGACCGAGGCTTCCCAGTGACCGGGCCTGCCGGCGGGACGGCGGAGCAGCCCGAGCGCGTTCATGGCCATGATGGCATCGGCCGGCAGCCACCGGGCGACCAGCGCCTCGTCCTGCGGCATGCTGTCCATGAACAGCCGGATCAGCAGGTCGAGCACGTCGTTGATCTCAACCGCCTGGGTGCGGCCTTCGTAGACCGCCTTGAATTCGTAGATCGTCCGGGCCCCGGCCCGCGCGGCGACCGCGGTGGCGGTGTAGCCAGCGGCGGCGAGAGCGGCGCGCACCCGGGCAAACTCTGCGGGTGTGCCGATGGTGATGGGGAGGGGAGTCATGGGACGCAGACGATAACCTGCGAACGCCGGAGAGAGAAGAGAGGAGAGGGGAGAGCGGACCTGCCACTGCCCGCATTCCTCGACGTCTCGGCGCTTTTCCCCTTTCTCTTTTCGTTTTTCCCTTTCGCTCTTCGCCTTTCGCCTTTCGCCTCTCGGCTTCAGAGCTGCACGAACGCCGATCCCCACTCGGCCGGATTCTGGTCCTGCCGGTAATACTTGCCCACGTCGACCACGAAATTGTCGCCGTCACGCCGGACCCCGAAGCGATCCATTCCGCGGGTGGCCCGGCCCGAGACGAAGGTGCCGTCCGGGGTGTAGCGCGAGTGGTGGCGCGGGCACTGGAACTGATTGTCCTCCGCCTGCCACTTGAGCGCGGTATGCTGGTGCGGACAGGAGAGATTGAAGCCGTAGAGTTTCTGCTGGTAGCGGACCACGATGATCTCCGCGTCGTGGTCGATGGTGGCGCCGTCCTGGGGCGGAACCGGGTAGCTGTGCTCGTCGCCGGTGCGCCGGCGCGCCCGGGCAAAGGTCACCGGGAGTGCCTGCGCGGTGGCCGGCGTGGCGCCGAGGCTGGCGGCGATGGCCGCCAGCACGAGTGCGGCCCCGCGGAGAAAGTCGCGCCGCTCGAGGAGCCGGCAGTCCCGGCAGGGGTCGCCGCTTTCGCCGGGCGGGGTGGCGGACGAGTTCATGCGATTGTGGTGAGGAAGGCGCCGGCCAGGAGAATGCTGAACCAGAGCACCAGGCTCAGGGCGGAGGTGACCCGGAACCGCCGCCAGGCATCCTCGCCCCTGGCCAGCCGCTGCTCGGCGCGGAGCCGGACAAAACCGTTGAGCAGGAGCAGCGCCACGAGCGCCATCTTGGTCCAGTAGAGGGCCGAGGAGAGGTAGGTATCGAGATCGGAGAGCAGGATGGCGAGACCGCTGGTGATCGTGACGGCGAGGCCCGCCAGCACCACGCGGTGCACCGCGCGCAGCCGGGCCAGCTCGCGCGGCATGTCAGGCTCGGCGGCGGGCACGAGCTGCAGCGACGTACGATCCGCCGCGATGGCCATGCCGCCGCCGAGCAGGATGCCCGCCAGGTGGAGGTAGGTCACGCCCGCACTCACCGCCTTGCGGTCGCTGTAGAAGTGCGCCCACCGCGCCACCAGCGCTCCCACTCCCGCGACCGGTGTCATTTCCAGATAAGCATCATGAGGTAGCCCGCCAGTGCGGTAGAGACGGAGACGATGGCCAGCGTCTTGTGCTGGCTGGCGGCCGCCTGATACGCCGCCGGATCCCGCTCGGCCTCCCGTCCCCCCGGGGCGGTGCTGGCCGTGGCCACGAACCCCGCCCCGGCGAGGATCATCAGCCCGCCATGTACGAACCGGCGGGTGCGCCCGTTGGGATCCTTCCGGCCTTCCCAGAGATTCCAGGCGCCGGTCACCGTGTTGACGATGAACAGGCCGCCGATCGCGGTGGCCACCGCCTGATGGGCATTGCGGGTGCCATCCATGTTCTTCAATTCGGCGGTGTCCGCCGTGTAGAGCTTCTGGCCCAGGTAGTACTCCGCCGCGAAGAGCGGCAGCGTTGCATAGCTCGCGTACTTGTGAATCGTGAGCCGGACCTCGTAGGCGTGGCTGTACTCGAACGCCTTGGGGCGCTGACTGCCGCCGGTGTCACTGGAGGCGAGGACACAATTCCCGCTGGGGAGCGGCTGCGGCAGCACCGGCCCCGGTCGGGGATGAGCGGCGGGCGCGCAGAGCTCGGCAATCGGGATCGAGTCGGGCGGCGTAGTGGCCCCGGCAGGAACGACCGCCGAGACCGCGACCAGCCAGAGAACCGTGTACACGCCGATTCCTTCCATATCAGCGGATGTGCCGGCGAACTGGAGGGCCTGCGCGAGCGAAGGAGCGATGGCCGGCGTGGGAAACCATTCCCGAGACGTGCATGCGAAAGGCAGTCGCACACGCACCGAATAAATGAATTACATCCGGACAGCTACGCGCGTTGGAGGAATCGCAGTCGAAATTGTCGTTTATGAAGTCGGGCAGCTTTGGAGGTACCAGGCCCCGCCCGAAGATGCCAGTTCCTGCGGCAGGAACCGGGCGAAGGTGTAACGATCTGGACCAGGCGTGAGGTACTGCGCTCCGAAAGGCTCACCGCGCGGAGCACGGTGATGGAAGGCCCGGCAACTAGGCGTCCGTGGCAAGACTGCCCAGCAGCCGCTTCGGCGCCGCTGCCCGCCACGCCTCGGCGAGTCTTTCGCGGAGCACGGTAACCGTGGCTTCCGACAGGCGGAGCAGGACGTAGGGATAGTCGCGGTAGTGATCGGTGATGTGGTACAGGCGCGGTGCGGCCTTGAGCAGGAAATCGCGATCCAGCATCGGGACTTTCAGCACCAGATTTCCGCCATCTTCGTGCAGCCGGGCAAAGAGCTTTCCCTTGACCCGGAAGCCGGGCGTGCCGTAGCAGCGATACTCCTCCGCTTCCGGCAAGCCGAGCGCTTCCTTGCGCACATCGGCGTGGGTCACCCCGCGGCGAGGCCGCCGGGCGGCCTTCTTCGGTTTCGTCGCCATCACACCCAGCGCCCCGCCAGCTTCGTCGGCGGCTCCGCCACCGACTGCAGCCGGCCGAAGCGCGCCGCCTCCTGGTCCTTGAGGCTCGCCAGCGCCATCACGCCCCAGTTCTGGATCCGCTCCGCCGCCTTGACCGGCAACTGCACCTCGGCAACGGGAGTGGATTCATCCCGCCTCCTGAGATGCAAAGGCAGCCCGTCCACCTCGACCCGGATGTCCTCCGCCATGCTCCAGCCGCGATCGGCAAAGGCCAGGGCGTGGAGCAGCCCGACGAGCAGCGCGGGATTGCCCCAGCAGTAGTCGGTGTGGGCGGAGTCGTCGTTCCACTCCTCGAACGGGAAGCGCTCGCACGCCTCGGTGGCGCGGCCGTACGGGAGGCGCACCAGCCAGCGCGGCAGGGCCAGGCCGAGCCAGGGCGCGTCGGTGCTGTGACGGAGTGCGCCCCAGTAAGGCGCCGGTGATGCATTCCACTCCGCGGGGTCGGTGGACTCGGTGAGCAAAGGCGCCCCGACGAGCGCCGGCGCCGCGGCGGAGACCCA
>DATEHG010000003.1:0-9529 GCA_035279705.1 Gemmatimonadales bacterium | reverse complement strand
GACCATCCACGGCGCGAAGATCGCCGAAGTGCCGATCACGCTGCACCCGGACGGGCGGGTCTCCCACGCCCCGCACCTGCGGACGTTCCGGGACGGCTGGCGCACGCTGCGGTTCTTCCTCATGTACAGCCCGCGCTGGCTGTTCCTGGTCCCGGGGTTTCTCCTGGGATTCGCGGGACTCCTGGCGGCCGTCCTGGTGTTCGCGCGAGTCCAGATCGGCAGAGCCCAGTTCGATGTCCACACCCTGCTGTTCGGCAGCCTGGCCATGATCTGCGGCTTCCAGTCGGTGCTGTTCGCGGTGATGACGAAGACCTTCGCGGCCACCACCGGGATGTTGCCGATGGATCCGCGCCTCGATCGCGCGTACCGAATCCTCAATCTGGAGAGGGGGCTGGCCGTGGCCGCGGTGACCATGGTCGCCGGACTCGCCCTGCTTTCTGTTGCCGTGGTCCGCTGGATCGCGGCGGATTTCGGCCCGCTCGATTACTCCCTGACCATGCGCTGGGTGATTCCCGGCATGACCCTCACTACCCTCGGGTTTCAAGCCATCCTCTCCGGCTTCTTCCTCTCCATCCTCGGGCTGCGCCGGCGTTGAGTCTCCCGCCCGCTCGCGGACTTCGGAGCAATCGGCACCCGCGACATGGCTGACGGCGCCCTGTCCAGTCTCGTCGTAGCCATTCTGATCGTCGTGCTCGCGTGGCGCCCGCCTCCCGATCGGCTCGGCGCCTGGGTGGAGCGCCAGCTGGAGTCGCGCCTGGCCCCGCTCCTGGCCGGAACGATCAGCGCCCTGGCGTTGTGCTGGTCCTGGCGGGGTCTGGCTCCAGTCGAGGTGATACACGACGAAACCGCCTACCTGCTCCAGGCCGCAATGCTGGCCCGCGGTCACCTGGTCGGGGCGCCACGCCCGCTGGCCGGATTCTTCGAGCAGTTCCAGGTCATCGCCGAACCCGTGCTCGCGGTCAAATACCCTCCGGGTTTTGCCCTCTCCCTGGTGCCAGGCATCTGGCTCGGAGTGGCCGGGCTCATGCCCGCGCTGCTGGTCGGTGCGGCCGGAGGCCTCATTTTCGCGCTGGCGCGCCGCCTTGCCTCTCCCCCGGCCGGATTGCTGACGTGGGCGCTCTGGCTTGTCGCGCCGGGAAGTATCCCGTTCCGCCAGCTCGTCATGTCCGAGACCCTCACCGCGGCGCTGTGGCTTGGCGGGTGGTGGTGCCTGCTGCAATGGTGGCACTCGGGAAAAACGGGGTGGCTGGTGGCTGCGGCGGCGGCAGCCGCGTGGGCCTTGATCACGAGGCCTCTGACCGGATTGGCATACTCCCTTCCGATCGTCGGCCTTGTGTTCTGGCGATTGCACACGACCGGCCGGTGGCGCGCCCTGCTCCCCGCGGCGGCGACAGCCGCACCAATCTTCCTGGTCCTGGCATTGCAGAATCACGCCGTCACCGGGTCCTGGACCCAGACAGCGTGGAGCGAGTATACGCGAGTGTACGCCCCGAGCGATCATTTCGGATTCGGCGAGGATACGACGCCGCCCCTGCGCCCGCTTCCTCCGGACTTCCAGGACTATGTCTGGTACTACGGTGAATTCCACAAGGGATTTTCCCCCGCGGCCACTCCCCGCCTGCTGGCGGAGCGAGCAGCCCAGATCGGTCACGACGTCTGGGGCTCCGCCGCGCCGACCGCAGTCGTGCTCGCCGGATTGGGGCTCGCCGGCGCGTGCGGCCCGACGCTTTTCGCGGTCGTAACCGCGACACTGCTCATTCTGCTGCACCTGGGCTTCGCCCATCCTCCCGAGTGGAGCATCTACTACGAAGAAAGCTGGCCGGTGCTGCTCTTCCTCACGGTGCTCGGTGCCCTACGATGCCTCGACCTGCTGCACGCCAGGATGCGGGGCAAGCCAACGCCGACGGGGCGAGGCCTGGAACGCGGGCCGGCCATCCTGGCCATGGCCTCCGTTGTCCTTTGCCTCGCGCCCCGGCACCTCGGCTCCGCCCGGGCCAATCATGACCTGCTCGCCGCCTCGCACCTGAGTTTCCGTCAGCGCATTGCGTCGCTGCCGGGGCGCACGATCGTGTTCGTCCGCTACGCACCGAATCACATCTTCCATCGCAGCCAAATCAGCAATCCGGAGGACCTCGCCTCGGCGCAAACCTGGGTCGTGTACGACCGTGGGGAGGACAACGCGCAGCTGCTGGCGCTGGCTCCCGAGCGCGCCGCGTATCTGTATTTCGAGCGGGGGGACAGTCTTCGCCCCCTCCAGTCCGGAAGCCAGCGAACGCGGTGAGCGGCCCCGGACCACTGGCATCGTTCGTCATGCCGCTCGCCTGGTTCGGAGCGGCGACGGCACTCGCGGCGTTCTGGCCGGTCGGTCGAATTCCGGCCATCGACCGCGTCCTCGCCTCGCGGAGCATTCCCTATTTCATCGCGGGCGCCACCAGCCTGCTGTACCTGTGGCTCTGGGGTACGTTCAACGCGACGCCCGTGGTCCATGACGAAGCGGCGTACCTGCTCCAGGCGGGCATGCTGGCGCACGGGCACTTTGCCGGCGCCTCGCCTCCCCGCCCCGAATTCTTCGAGCAGTTCCATGTCCTCGTCACCCCGGTGTACGCCGCGAAGTACCCGCCCGGGTTCGCGCTCGCGCTGGTGCCGGGAGTCTGGATCGGCCTGCCCGGACTGATTCCCCTGATCCTCACGGCACTTTGCGGGGGGCTGTTGTTTGCACTGGGCCGCAGGGAATTCGGCGGGGCGGTCGGCCTCGCGGCCTGGGCACTCTGGGTCGTCGCACCGCTGAACCTGACGTTCCGCACGGCATTCCTTTCGGAGATTCTGACCTCCGCGCTCTGGCTTGCCACCTGGTGGTGCCTGCTCGAGTGGCGTCGAACCGCGGTGAATGGGTGGCTTATCGGGATCAGCCTGCTTACCGGCTGGCAGGCCATCACCCGTCCGCTGACCGCGCTGGCCTTTGCGGTTCCCCTCGGTTGCGTGGTTCTGTGCGAGGTCTGGCGCCATCGACGCTGGGGGCGTCTGGCCCAGGCGGCGCTGATCGGAGCGCTCTGCCTGCTCCTGCTTCCACTGCAGAACCGGCTGACGACCGGGAGCTGGGAAGAATCCCCGTTCAGCCGCTATTCGTCCGACTACTTCCCCTTCGATCATCCCGGGTTCGGGGTGGACACGTCCGCTCCCCGGCGGACGCTTCCCGCGGACTTCGCCACACTGGCCGCGAGTTTCGCGGCAACCCATCGAGAACACACCATCGCCAACCTCCCCGCCATCGCGCGAGAACGCCTGGCTCGCGTGGCTGCCGAGAGCTGGGGCCCGTGGTGGAGAGGCATCGCGGTGCTGGCCGTCCTGGGAGCAGTGGCGGGTGGGGCAGCGCTCAGGTTCGGGCTGGTCACCTGGGCGCTGCTGCTGCTGGCCTACCTCGGGTACGCGCATCCCGCAGATTGGACCGCCTACTACATGGAGGGCGTGCCGGTCCTGGGCTTGCTTGCCGCCGCAGGGGCGAGCCGGGCTGCAACGGCACTCGCGGGTGCCGGACGTGCGACCGACCGAGGCGACTCAGCGAGAAGGGGCGCGCTGGCGATCTCACTGGGAGTCGTGGCCCTCCTTGCGACCTGGCCCAGGGTCCTGCACAAGTCCCACCTGGATGTGCGCCACGCCCGGGCCTATCAGGAGCGGTTCCGCCAGAAGGTGGCCGCGCTGCCGGGGCCGCTGATCGTCTTCATCCGCTATGGGTCTGAACATGACGCCAATCGAAGTCTGATCGCCAACGAACCCGATCTCGACCTTGCCCACGCCTGGCTGGTGTACGATCGCGGCAGCGAGAACTCCGGGCTGATGGCGCTCGCGCCGGCACGGAAGGGCTTCCTATACGAAGAAGAACGACACCGGTTCGTGCCGCTCGCCGAGGACGGCACGCCGAGCGCCAAGGCGCCAGCCGACACCGGGGGAATCCGGCCGTGAGTCAGCTGCTGATGTTCGCCGCCGACCTGCTGCCGCTGGCTTTGGTGCTGGCGGCTGCACTCGCGGCGGCACGCCTCTCCCCCGGACTGGCCACCCGCGCCAGCAGCTGGGCCGACGGGCGAGCCGCACCATGGGTCGTCGGCTGCCTCACGCTGCTGGTGTTCTGGTTCATCTGGGGATCGCTGGCACCCATCCCGACGATCCACGACGAGAACGCCTACCTCCTCCAGGCCCGCCTCCTTGCCGCCGGCCAGCTGACCGGGCCCGGGCGCCCGCTGCCGGAGTTCTTCGAGCAGTTCCACGTCTTCGTCACTCCCCTGCTCGCCGCGAAGTATCCGCTCGGCTTCTCGCTGGCCCTGGTGCCAGGTATCTGGCTCGGCGCGCCGGCGCTGATGCCGCTGCTGCTCAACGGCCTTGCCGGCGGGCTTCTGTTCGTGGTGGCCAGGCGGCTCACGACGCCCGCGATCGCGGTACTGGCCTGGCTCACCTGGCTGCTGGCGCCGGGAACCATCACCTACCACGCCTCCTACCTGTCGGAGACGCTCTCGGGACCGCTCTGGCTGATGGCATGCTGGGCCCTGCTCGAGTGGCGGCAGACGGCACTGCGCGGCTGGCTGGTGCTGCTGGCCCTCGCGATCGGCGGGTGCGCGATCACCCGGCCGCTTACCGCGGTGGGGCTCGCCATTCCCTGTGGCGTGGTGGTGATGGCACTGCTGCGCCGGAACCGGCGGTGGGCGGACCTGGCGATCGCCTCGCTGGCCGGCGCAGTCATGCTGCTGCCGATGTTCTATCAGAACGCGAAGGTCGCCGGCAGCTGGCGCGTCACTCCGTGGGAGCGCTACGCCGATATCTACGCTCCCGTCGACCGGCCCGGCTTCACGATCGACGGACGCCCGCCGCAGCGGGAACTGCCTGCTGACATGCGGGCGTACGTGGTCTACTTCACCGAAGCGCACGTCGGATTCATTCCCAGCCGGCTGCCGGCCATCTTCTTCGCCCGCCTGGGCCAGGTCTTGCGCGATGCCTGGGGCCCCTGGCTTCCGGCGCTCGCGTTCCTTGCCCTGATCGGCATGTGGAAGGCGGGACGCGAAGTCTGGTTCGGGCTGGCATCCCTCCTCTCTCTCATGGCGGTGCATCTCATCTTTGCGCACCCGCTCAACTGGAGTCTCTACTACCAGGAGTGCCAGCCGGCCCTCTCGATCGTCGTGGCGCTGGGGATCGCGGCCGCGGCGGGGTTTCTCATTCCCCGGATGGGAGCGGAAGCGGCCGGCCGCACTCCACTCGCGCTCTGGCTGGTGACCCTCTGTGCCGTCGGAACCGCGGCCTCGGTGATTCCCGCCGCGCGGGAGAAGAAGGCGAAGGAAACGGCCTACCATCAATCATTCCACGACCTGGTCGCGGCGCTGCCGGGCCGCTCGATCGTCTTCGTGCGCTACTCGCCCATCCACCGGTTCTACACCAGCCTGGTGGACAACCCGCCCGATCTCGAATCCGCGCCGAGCTGGATCGTCCACGACCTCGAAGGAGAAAACGTCCGGCTGATCCGGCTGGCGCCGGACCGGAAGGCCTACCTCTATGTGGAGCAGAAGAAGGTGATGGTGCCGCTGGCCGCGGACGGGAGCGCCGAGTCTATGCCGGCTTCCGCGCGATGACGAGCATGGCGGAGGTGGGGGTGCCGACCGCCGCCCGCAGCTTGTCGAACCCCGTGACCGCCGCCAGCGCCGCCACGGATCCCCCCATGGGATCGAAATGCGCGGCCAGTCCGGGGCGAGGAGGCTGCCCGTACCGCAACCGGTGGTGGAAGGAGTAGAGCCAGAAGGAGTGGCCGGTCTGGTACTCGATGGTTACCACGTCGAGTCCCGCCAGGGTCAGCAGGCGCGTGATGGTCTGCGGTGTGAAGAGGTGCCAGTGCCGCGGAATGTGATACCCTCCCCAGAAGTGCTCCCGGAAGATGCGCGCATCCCAGCTGTCGAGATTGGGCGTCTCCAGCGCCAGGATCCCGCCGGTGCTCAGGCATTCGGCAAGCCGGCGCACCACGGCGACGGGCTGGTCCACATGCTCGATGACATGGAACATCGTGGCGAGGTCGATCCCGCCCGCCGGCAGTTCCCGGCACTCCTCGATCCGCTGGCAGTACGCCCGGTAGCCCCGGGCCGTGAGGCGATCGACCGTGGCCTGGTCGAGTTCGAGTCCGTAGATCGAGGCCGGCGCCAGGCCGCGCGATGCCATCAGGTCGAGAAACCGTCCGTTGCCGCAACCCACGTCGAGGTAGCTGCCCGGAGCGCGCCCGAGGTGGCGCAGGATCGCCTCGAACTTGCGGCCATCCAGCCAGGCCTTGGCACGCCTGGCGAGCGGCGCCACCTGGGTGTCGTAGTTGTAGGCGTAATAAGTCGGCGGGTAGATGACGGCGAGGGTGTCCGAGCGGGGACGCGGGTGGAGCCGCACGTGATCGCACTGGGCACAGGCAACGAAGTGCCACCGGTTCCGGCAGGTGCGCAGCTCGTAGTCGTAGCCGTCGGCGAAGGGATTCCACTCGCGGCTGCCGCACAGCACACAGCTCTCCACCGGTTCGACGGCGATCCGTGGAATCGTCGCCACATCGAATCCGAGCGGGAGTGCTGCCGGGACAAGGAGCGGATCTTCGGAGGTCATGGCCGGATCCGGGAGGTCCAACTCACGATCGTTGCCCGAGTCGAGGCGGCTCGAGGCTGGAGAGAAAATGGAGCGACCGGCCAAAGGCCAGCGAGAACGGCCACGGATAGAGATGCAGCTCCTGATCGCAGACCCCGGCCTGCACCCCGAGCCCGTCAAGGACCTCACGCCACCGGGCGCGACTCCAGTAGTTGTAGGGCAGTGCGACGCCGTAGGCGGCATTGCCCACCCAGTCCATGCCGCGCAAGGTGAGATGGTCCCACCAGTTTTCGCAGAGGTGGTCCTTGATGATGATGGACTTCCGTGCAACCCGGACGGCCTCGGCCAACAGGCGCACGGGGTCCGAGGCGTGATGGACGACGTCGACGAGGAGGACGGAATCCACGCTGCCAGGGGGCAACGGAATCGATCGACCATCGAACCACTGCACGGGAATGGCCGCGTCCGCCCGGACGAGCACATCCAGACCGGTGACGGCGACATCGGGGCGCGCCGACATCAGGCTCCGGGCCAGCTTGCCGTCTCCACAGCCGACGTCGAGGACTGTGGCATCCGGCGGGCAGACGCGCGCCACGCGCTCGGCCAGAATTCTGGCGCGCCGCGACAGTACGAGGCTGCGGTGCAGGAAGCTGGCGGTGGTCATGCCGGCTCCGGTCCCGAGTTCACGGTACCGCTGCCAGTTTCTCGGCCGCCCAGCTGGCAGCGAGCGAATCCCGACTCACCGGGTAGAAGAGCGGCGGAGCTCCCTCGTCGGGCCCGGCCGGCTTGAGCAGGTAGAGCGGACGCCCTGGATGCGCGGCCATGATCAGCGAATCCCGCGCGTGCAAGTCACGCAGGTAGAGATTGCCGGAATCGGCGAGCAGCAGCGGAGGATAAAGGGTAAAGCCGAGCTGGTCCTCGTGCCGCCGGGAGAGGCAACGTGGTGAGTAAAATGTTCCCGGACGATAACGGGCGCTCGGATCAGGGGAATCCGTCGCCGCGATGGTACGAATCGGTTGCGCCATTGCCTGATGCAGGGTCACCAGCATGGCCGTGGTATCAGTCCGCCCCGCCTCGACCTGGGCTACCGCGGTTTCCAACTCGCACTGATCGAGCGAGGCGTACAGCGTTTCGGCCTCGCTCCGGCTTATGCCGAGGGACCAGAGGCGGGCCAGCAGCTGGGCGCCCCAGCTTTCGCGGACCAGCACCAGCGCGCCATGCACCTTCGCGGCGGAGGCGGCGCTATCGGGATCCCAGCGCATCGTCGCCAGCCCTCGGCCATACTGGCGGGCACGCGCCGGTATCGCCGTTCCCACCGTCAGCGCGAGCGCCGCCAACGAGGCCCAGACCAGGCCGCGCCAGAGCAGCGTGCTCCCGAGCTGCTCGCGTCCCGTCGAGTAGGCGCGCGCGGTCCAATAGGCGAGCACCGGCACGAGCGGGAATACGAGTCGCGGGCCGAGGTAGAAGCCATCGTGCCAATACGCCGCATAGAGCAGCAGCAGCAGCAACGCCGATGCGCCGAGGTAACGCTCCATTGCCGCCGTGCTCCGCATCCACCAGAGCGCGAGGCACGCCGGCAGGAGTGAAGGGACCGGCGTTTCGAAGAGATAGGTTTGCAGGCGGAGCAGATAGAGATTGATCAGCTCGAGACCCCGAATCGGGGTGTGCGGCTCCCCGTTCGGTGCCGCGTGAAAGCCAAGCGTCTGCGAGAGCCCCCACATCACCGTATATCCAAACCGCAGCGGCGCTCCAGTCGTCTGCAGGTTGACCCACATCAGGGCGGCGAGCGGAAGTGCGACGCCCGCCCCAGCGGCCCAGGCGTCGCGCCAGCGGGCAGGATCCCTGACGGCGCGGAGGAGCAACCAGAGCGCGGCCGGCAGCGCGAACGCGAGCGCATCGACCGGCCTGATGGTGGCGGCGATACCCAGCCCCAGGCCGGCGAAGAAGGCGACGCCAGGGCGGGCCACGACCGATTCTGTCACGATGGCCAGCGCGAGCGCCGCGCCCAGCAGCGCCGTGAGCACCGTCACGTGAGTCATGCGCGAACCGCTCATGAACATGACGAATGGCGCCAGGGCAAACAGCAGGGTCGCGCCGAGACTCACTCCAGCGCTCGGCGCGATCCGGCGCACCAGGTATGCGAAGAACACCACGCTCAGGACCGCCGCAATCGGTCCCAGCGCCCACTCGGCGCCAAGCAATGACGTCAGTGCCGCGAACCCCGGGCCCCCGGCCGGGAACTGCCCGTAGACTTTGCCACCCCAATCGATGAGGTGCATGCTGCTGGTGAATTCGGGCCAGCGCGGCTGTGGCAGCCAGAGGTGGCCTGCCGCGAAAATTCGCGCCTGGTAGGTCTGAATGATCTCATCGATGAGCAGAGGCCGCGGTCCGAGCACGGCGAGCGCTACATGGCAATAGAGGCCGCCGGCGAGGGCGGCAATCGTCAGAGGACCCAGCCGGTCGTGTCGCTCCCACGCCAGGATAGCCGAATCGGCGAACCCGGGACGCCAAAACAGGGAGAACGAGCGGGAGAGGATGGCAAGGACGGCCCCGATCCCGATGACGACCACGGTACCCAGGATCCAGAGGGAGAGACCGGTCCCGTACCAGGGCGCACTGTGGCCGCCGGGAATCCAGTTGGCGAGCGGCAGGAATGAAAGGACAGCGAGGACGAGCACGACCAACCGGCGCAGCCTCAGGGCCATCGCGGTATCAGGCACGCGGCTCGGCGGGACGCCTGGGCGGGAAGAAATTGAAGCGGATGATGTGGAACAGCGCGGCCACCCCGTCCTTCCAGCCGATCTTCTTGCCCTCGGCGTAGGTCCGGCCGTTGTACGAGATCGGCAGCTCCCAGATCCGCGCCCCGGCCTGCGCCAGCCGTGCGGTGATCTCGGGTTCGAAGCCGAACCGGTCGCTGGTGAGCACCAGCGACTTCATC
>DATEHG010000002.1:0-6256 GCA_035279705.1 Gemmatimonadales bacterium | reverse complement strand
GCGGGGAGGTGCTGTCGAGGCGCTCCGGTTTGCCGTCCTGCGGGATCCGGAAGGCATGCTGGTGCCCGGCGTTCGAGTAGCTCAGGCGGCGCCGTTCGGGGTCGAGAATGCCATAGAACACCGAGACGTGCATCTCGGTCGAGGCCAGTTCGTCGCCCAGGCTGTCGTGCAGCGCGATCAGCGCTTCGTCCGGGCTGTGTACCAGTCCGGCGTGAATACCGGCGGCGGCCAGGACCAGCGCCATGATGAGTGCCGCGGAGAACCCGTGACTCGACACGTCGCCCAGCATGACGCCCACCCGGCCGTTGCCCAGGCGGTTGAAGGTGTAGAAATCGCCGCCCACGGATTCGGCGGGGCTCATGTGCGCGGCCACCAGCGCGTCCCCCTGCAGCACCGATGGCGAAGGCAGCAGTTTCATCTGAAGGTCGCGGGCCAGTTCCAGTTCACGATGAATGCGCTGCTGGCGCACGTCACGCTCGACCAGCCGGCTGTTCTCGAGGGCCGCACCCACCTGGTTGGCCACCGCCGAGATCAGCTTCTGCTCGCCAGCCGAGAAGAAGTCGGCGCCCATCCGGTCGGTGAGGTTGATGACGCCGATGCAGCGGGCCGGGGCGCCCGGCGCGGCGTAGCAGATCGGCACCGAGAGGTAGGCCTCGCCGATGTAAGTGCGATCGAGATGGATGCGCGCATGCCCGCCCGGCACCGTGGCGTCGAACCCCACGGTCCGGTTCTGACGCCAGGCGAGCGCGGCCACCGACTCGAGATCGTTGACCGGCACCGGTTCCAGGCCATGATGATCGAACCCCCGGCTGGCCACCGTGCGGAGCACCTCGGTGCCCTCATCAACGACCATGATCGAAGCCCGGCGCGCGCGGACCAGATCGGCCACGATGCCGATGATTGTCTGGGCCGCCTCTTCCAGGTGGACGGTGTGGCCGAGGATGTCGCTGATGGCGTAGAGGAGGTCGATCTCTTCGTAGCGGCTGGCCAGTTCTTCGCAGACCGCGGCGATCGACCGCTCGGCCGCGAGCAGCTGCTCCACGATCGGCAGGGCCGCGGCGGCGGCTCCCTCCACCGTGCGCACATTCGGGCCGATGACTTCGAGCCAGATGGCATCCGCGCCGCCGACCGGCGTGAGCCAGGCAGTGCCTTCGGGGATGATGGTGGGACCCTGGAGAGGCGGGCGCTCGGAAGCCAGCGACGAGCGGAATTCCGGAGCGCCGCGGGGCTGCAGGCGATCTCCGGTGACACTCCACAGGCGGTACTGCAACCCGGTGAGGCGGCCCAGTGCCTCCAGCGCCGAGTCGGTCCCGCCTAGTGGCGGCGCAACGTCATGCAGATCGAGTTCCCCTGGGGATTGAAGAAGACGTCGTCGACCAGGTGGCGGATGAGGAAGAGACCCCGGCCGTTGCAGTCCTCGAGATCGGGCAGGACGGTGGTATCGGGCAGCGCGCTGATGTCGAACCCCGGGCCTTCGTCGGTGACCGAGACGCGGATCTGGTCCTGCCGCAATTCGGCGTTGACCATGACCGACTTGCTGCAGTCCTCACCGTTGCCCGCGACGATGGCGTTGGCCAGGGCCTCCGCCACTGCGACCTTGAGATTGAAGCGGAAGCGCCGGGTGTCGGTCCACCCGCCACGGCAGCAGTGACGGACCACGAGGTCCACGACCTCCTCCACGCAGCCCACATCGCTGGGCACGCGGAGACTCACGATGACCCGGCTCCCGTCCGGCCCTCGCAGCGGCGTACGCCGCACGCAGAGGCGGAGGGTGGCCGGCAGGCTCTCAGAATCCGGCAAGCGCCTGCTCCGTGGTATCGGCAATCGCAAACAGGGTATCGAGCTTGGTCAGTTCGAACAGCGACCGGAGGTCCTCGTTGAGGCCCGCCAGCCGGAGCTCGCCGCCCTGTTCCCGCACCTTCTTGGACAGGGAGACCAGCGCGCCGAGACCGGAGGAATCGATATAGCCGGTCTGGCTGAAATCGATGAGGAATTTCCGCTCACCCTTGTCCACGGCGTCCTGGATCACGCTCTTGAGTTCCTGGCGGTTGCCGACGATCAACTGGCCTTCGACTCCCACCTGGCACACTCCACCGGGCACCTTCCGAAGGGCAAACCCCATCAGACTCCTCCCTGGATCGTAGGCTGGCTCCCCTGGAGGGCGGCCAGCGCGGCCATCTCGACAATATCATCCGGTCCCGCCCCGCGCGAGAGGCCGGTCATCGGCCGGGCCAAACCCTGCAGCAGCGGCCCCAGGCAGCGCATCCCGCCCAGCACCTGGAGCAGCCGAAAGCTAATGTTGCCGGCGTCCAGATTGGGAAATACGAGAATGTTGGCTTTCCCGGCCACGGCCGAGGCCGGAGCCTTGACCCGGGCGGCCTCCGGGTCGAGCGCGGCATCGGCCTGCAGAGGCCCGTCGGCGGCCACGCCGGGCGCCAGGGCCTTGAACCGGGCCAGCGCCGTCCGGACAAGTTCGACCCCCGGCCCCTCCGACGACTGCCCGGTGGCATAAGAAAGGAAAGCAACCCGGGGTTTGTCCCCGATCAGGCGGATCCGGTCCCGCACCGCCGCCAGGGCAATCCCGGCCAGCACCGACGGGCCGGGCTGAGGATTCACGGCGCAGTCGGTCAGGGTGACGACGCCGGCGGGCGTCTGCAGGTAGAAGGCGGAACTGACCCGTTCGATCCCGTCAGCGGGCCCGAATGCCCAGAGCGCCGCACGCAGTACTTCGTTGTTGCCGGCCTTGAGCCCGCCGATGCAGGCTTCCGCTTCTCCCAAGGCCACGAGCCCCGCGCCGAATCGCAGCGGATCGGCGGCCTGGTCGAGGGCGTCGATGCCGTCCCGCACCCGGTCGGGATAGCGCTCGCGCAGCCGCTGGGCAATGGCGGGAAGCCGCTCGTCCTTGAGCGGGGCCATGCCGCTCGCTCCCACCAGCAGTGGCCGCGGGATTCCCGCCGCGACCAGCCGCTCGGCGGCGGCGGCCACGGCGGGCTCCGTACCGTCGGCGAACACGAGCCGGGGCTTGAGCGCGGCCGCGCGCTGCAGCAGATCGGGGGTCAGCGTCACGAGGCGAAGCGGCGCCGGAGCGCCTCGGCCACAGCGGGATGGACCAGGTCGCCGAGATCGCCGCCGAAGCGGGCCACCTCACGCACCAGCGAGGAGCTCAGGTAGGTCAGGTCCACTGCCGGAACGAGGAAGACGGTTTCCAGCGATGGGTGGAGCCGGCGGTTCATCAGCGCCATCTGGAACTCGTACTCGAAATCACTGACGGCGCGAAGGCCGCGCACGATGATGCTGGCGCCGCGATCGCGGGCAAAGTCCACCAGCAGTCCGTCGAAGGTCTCGAAGGTGACGCGGGGATTGTCCCCGACCGACTGGCGCAGGAGGTCCAGGCGCTGGGCGACGGGAAAGAGCGGCTGCTTGTTGCTGTTGGCCGCCACGGCGACCACCAGGCCGTCAGCCAGCGCCAGGCTGCGGCGGATCAGGTCCTCATGCCCGCGCGTCGGGGGATCGAAGGACCCGGGGTAGATCGCGATTCGCGTCATGGCGCCTGGCAGAAGGTGATGGCGGTATCGCCGTAGCGTCGAGTCTGATCGCCGCCCGGGGCCTCGTCGGCCCGGTGTTCCACACTGAGGATGCGCGCGAAGGGAGTCCGGCGGAAGAGGGCCACCAGCCGGGTGGCGTGCTCGGCGGCGTAGGGTGGATCGGCGAAGGCCAGGTCGAACGCCCGGGCCGGGAGGCGTTCGGCAAAGCGCAGCGCATCGCCCCGATGGACCACCGTGCTCCCACCGAGTTCCAGGCTCTCGATGTTGGCGGCAAGCGCCTTGATCGAGGCCGGCGCCAGGTCCACGAATTCGGCCGACACCGCGCCCCGCGACAGCGCCTCGAGCCCCAGCGCCCCGCTGCCGCTGTAGAGGTCGAGGACTCGCGCCCCCCCAAGCTCAGCCTGGAGGATGCTCATCCACGCTTCACGCACCCGGTCGGCTGTCGGCCGGACACGGGCATCCTTGGGCACAACCAGACGCCGCCCGCCGAGGTGGCCGGCAACGATTCTCATTGGGCGTTGAGCCCGGCTGGGGCGAGCGCCACCAGCCTGGCTTGCAGCGAGACCACTCCCTGGTACTCGTTCTGTTCCAGGCGGAAGGCGGCGTCCACGGCGACCCCGGCGCGCGCGGCGAGCGCATGATCGAGCCACGGCACCCGGTCCCACCACTGGAAGCCGATCAGCTCGAGGCGTTCACCATCCTGCTCGAGGACTCCCTTGAGATGACCCGAGCCGACGCGCCGCGTGCGGGTCAGCTTCGCCCGGCGCACGCCGAAGACGGGCCCCGGGTTGCCCATGCCGCAGGGCTCGAGATGACGGCAGAGGCGCTCGAACTCCGGGGTGAGCTGGGAGAGCGGCAGCACCACATCGATCCGCTGTTCGGGGGCCAGATCCTCGACCCGGAGCGACCGGCGGCTGACTTCCGCGAAACGGCTGCGGAAGGCCTCCAGGTTCTCCCGCCGTACCGTGACTCCCGCGGCCATATGGTGCCCGCCGAAGCGTTCGAGCAGATCGGCGCACTCGACCAGCGCCCCGTGCAGGTTGAACCGCGAAATGCTGCGCCCGGAGCCTTTGCCGATTTCCCCCTCGAACGCCACCAGGACGGTCGGACGCCCGTAGCGCTCGACGACTCGCGAGGCCACGATCCCCACGACGCCGGGATGCCAGTCGTCCGAGGCGAGGACCAGGCCGAGATCGGTGTCGGGGTCGGCCTCGCGCTCGACCTGCGCCAGCGCGTCATCGAGAATGCGCTGGTCCATGGCCTGACGCTGCACGTTGAGCGAATCCAGCTGCCGTGCCAGCCGGTCCGCCTCGGCGGCATCATCGGTGAGCAGGAGGCGGAGGCCGTCCCCCGCATCTCCGATGCGGCCGGCGGCATTCAGCCTCGGGCCGAGGACGAAGCCGAGGTGCGTGGCGCGGATATCCCGGTCGGCGAGCCCGGACACCCGGGCCAGGGCACGCAGCCCTTCCCAGCGGGTTTCGCCCAGCAGCTTGAGGCCGTGTCGCACGAGAATCCGGTTTTCGCCGGTGAGCGGCACCACATCCGCCACCGTGGCGAGTGCGGCGAGGTCGAGCAGGTGGAATGGGAGATTGGCAGGCAGATCGAGGAGCGGCACCAGGGCCTGCACCAGCTTGAAGACCACCCCTGTGCCGCATAGCATGTTCAGGCCGGAGCGATCATCGGGCTGTTGCGGATCGATCACCGCATGCGCATCGGGAAGTGAGGCGCCCGGAAGGTGATGGTCACTCACCACGACCCGGAATCCCTCGGCCCGCGCCGCCGCGACCGTCTCCACGGCGGTGATGCCGCAATCGCAGGTGACGATCAGTCCGGCGCCGGCCGCCCGGGCCGCCGCGAGGCCGGCGGGTCCGAAGTCGTAACCGTCCCGCAGCCGGTGCGGGACATACGGCACCACGGTGGCACCGGCGGTGCGGAGTGCGCGCGTGAGCAGAGCCGTGGCGCACTGGCCGTCGACGTCGTAGTCGCCGTGGACGAGGATCGTCTGGCCCTTGCGGACGGCGTTGGCGACTTCCTCGGCCGCTGCCGCCATCCCGGCGAGGGAGAGCGGATCGGCCAGGTCAGTCAGGGCGGGGCGGAGAAAACGGCGGGCCAGCTCGGGTTCGGTGAAGCCCCGCTGGACCAGCAATCCGGCCAGTGTCTCCGGAATGCCGAGCGCGAGGCCGATGGCGCGGCTGGCGGCCGGATCCGCCACCGGCTCCACCACCCAGCGGAGCGGGGGCGCGGGAAAGGCCGCGGCAGAGTCGCGCACGGTGCTCAGGCGGGTTACTCCGCGACGAAGTAGAGGATGACGCCGCAGGCCTCGCACCAGTCGTAGCCGGCGGAATCGCGGAGCTGACTCCGGCGGTGCAGCGGAATGGCGGTGAAGCACGCACCGCAGGCCGCGCCCTTCATCGGCACCACGACGTTGCGATTGCGCTGCGCCCGCAGCTTGTCGTACCGGGTGCGGAGCCGCCGCTCGATGCCGGAAGCCACCTTCTCCCGCTCGGCCAGCGCCACCGCGCGCTCGGCTTCAATCGTTTCGCGGCGCCCGTTGACCTCATCGCGTTGAGGCTGCTGCGCCGCCCTTGCCTCGGCCACCCTGGCCTGCGCCGCGGCGGCCGCCGCCTGCTGCGCCGTGACCTGGTCGGCCACCCGGACCCAGTCGCTCTCCTCCTTGGCCAGGACGGTGCGGGCCAGGTCGAGTTCGGCCG
>DATEHG010000001.1:0-15352 GCA_035279705.1 Gemmatimonadales bacterium | reverse complement strand
CGGTGCGGCGGAGTTCGAGCACTGGGCGGAGATCGAACGCAACGCCCTGGCCCACGACTACGCCGGCCTGCTGGAGCAGGTCGCCACCCAGGCGACGAAGAGCGGCGATGCCGCGGCCGCCGCGGGGTGGTGGAAGAAGCTCGCCGCGCTCGATCCGCTGAACGCCAGGGTCACGGTCGAGCTGATGCGGGCGCAGGCGGCGGCGGGAGATACGGCTGGGGCCCTGCAGCAGGCCAGGATCCACCAGATGCTGGTCGACCAGGAACTGGGCCTCGCGGCTGACGCGCAGGTCCAATCGGTGGCCGACCAGATCCGCAGCACGGCCTCGACGCCCCCCAAGCCGCTGCCGCGCCCGCCGGTGCTGCCGCCGTCCCCACCCTCCAGTCAAACCCAGGTCGGGTCCGGCACCATAGACGAAGAGGACGCGACGCTGCCGGCACCGGACTCGGCATTCGCCGAGGCGCAGCCCGGGCATCAGCACCCGCCCCGTGGCCGTCAGCCGCGCGAGTCTGACGCGCATCGCGCCATCGCGATTACCTCCGGGTGGGCCACGGCGCCGCACCCGGTCGTCACGGCCATGATGACTCCCCAGGCGGGTGCCGGGCGCCGGGGCCTCGGCTGGCGTCGCTGGTCGCTGATCGCGGCGGGCGTCGCCCTCCTTGCTGTCGTCGGCGTCTTCCTGGCTCGCGGCCGCGGCAAGCTGCCGGCGATTCCGGGCATCGGCCGTCCGGTCGTGGCAGTGGGGCGGATCACCAGCTACAGCGCGCAGGGTGGGCGGGACATCGGCCGTCCGCTCTCGGACATGCTGGCGACCAATCTGGCCCGCTCACCCGATCTGACCGTCGTGAGCGCGGCGCGGATGTACGAACTGGTGCTCCAGGGGGTTACTCCCGACACCTCGGCCTCCGGACTCCTGGCGGCCGCGCGCCAGGCAGGCGCTACGGAAATGGTGGAGGGTTCGCTGTACGACATCGGGAAGGAGAAGCTGCGGCTCGATCTTCGCCGGGTGGACCTTGCCAGTGGAAGCGTGCGACAGGCCTACACCATGGAAGGGGAGGATCTCTTCACCCTGGCCGACAGCGGGACGGCCAGGCTGCTGCGCAACTTCGGAGCGGCAGGGGTGAATGGTTCGCTGGCGGATGTTTCGACCAAGTCGGTGGAGGCGTACCGCCTGTACGAGGAGGGGGTGCGGGATTTCTACGCCCTGCGCTACCCCGAGGCCGAGGCTCAACTCGGGGAGGCGCTCAAGCAGGACCCCTCCTTTGCGATGGCGATGTTCTACTTCGCCCTGTCGGCCTCCCCCAACCGCGCGGTGGCCGCCCGCCGGCTCAATCAGGCACTGCGCCTCGCGGACGGCGCCAGCGACCGGGAGCGCCTCCTCATAAAGGCGGCCTGGGCCTGGAACAATTCGAGCCCTTCCCTCATGGCGGTGGCCGAGACCATGGTGGTGCGGTACCCCAGGGAGGTCGAGGGGCACTACTACCTTGGCATCGGACGGATCAGCGCCGGAGACTATATCGGCGCCCGCAATCCGCTGCACGACGCGCTGGCCATGGACTCCCTCGGCCTGCAGGGACGCAATCCCAACTGCATTGCCTGCCGGGCGCTGGCAGCGCTGATCGACAGCTATCTGCAGGTGGATTCCCTGCCCGGCGCCCAGCGGATCGCCCGGCTGTGGACCCGCCTCCAGCCGACCGCCTCAGAGGCCTGGGGCATCATGGCCGAGATCCAGAGCCGCCTGGGGCACGCGGACAGCGCGATGGTTTATGAGGCGGTGGCCGACTCGCTCGACCCCACGTGGAGCGGGACCTACGTGCGCCTCCGGCCGTCCTTTCTCATGCGAGGCTGCCGCTTTGCCGAGGCGGATGCCTTTCTCCGGCCGCTCAGCATGAGTCACGACAATCCGTCCCAGTCGGAAGCGCGCTGGCAGTACGCCATCAGCCTGCGCAACCAGGGGCGGCTCGACGAGGCGCTGGCGCTGGGCCGGACCCACTGGAAGGAGAATGCGGGACGCGCCGGCATCGCGGACATGAAGGGCGCGGCCTCGCCCCTCAGGATCATCGAGGCCCAGGTGCTGTACGAGCAGGGCAGGTACGCAAGCGCGGCGTCGCTGTTCGACTCGATCGCGGCGTACCGGTTTGCCGATGAGGATTCGGCTGCCGAGGCCCGGCACCGGGCGTGGAACCTGGCCCACGCGGCCACCAGTTACGCCGCCGCCGGCGATACCGGCCGCCTCCTCGCCCTGCGGGACACCGTGCAGCTCCTCGGCGGGCAGAGTTTCCAGAAGCGCGATCACCTGCTCTGGTTCTACGTCGATGGATTGCTGCAGCGCGCCCGGGGCCGGACCGCGGCCGCGGCCGAGGCGTTCCGGACCAGCATCGTCTCGCTGCCGCAGGGCTACACCCGGGCCAACGTCGAGCTGGCGCGGATCGATCTGGTGCTCAATCGCCCGCGGGATGCGGTGGCCGTGCTGCAGCCGGTGCTGCGCGGCCCGCTCGAGGGTTCGGATCTCTATGTCACCCTCACGGAGACGCACGCCCTGCTCGGCCAGGCGTGGGAGGCAGCGGGGAACGCGGACAGCGCGGCCGTGCACTATCACTGGGCGGTGGATGCCCTGAGCCAGGCCGATGCCGGCCAGACGAGCCGGCGCGAAGAGATGAAGAAAAGACTGGTGGCGCTGGGGCGTTAGCGCCGTTCCCGCCTTGTGGCGCCCGGAGGCGGCGGTAGGTTAGCCGCCATGACTGCGCCGGAAGCTCTCCCCCCGCTGTACGCCGGCTGGATGCGCCAGGCACTTGGCGCTCCCATGCCGAACGAGTCGAAAGCCACCTGCCACGATTGCGCCATGTGCAGGCCCGGCATGGAGACGCTGCCGGCCGTCAAGACGTTTGATTCCGGCGCCAAGTGCTGCACCTACCTTCCCACCCTCTGGAATTTTCTGGCCGGGCGGATCCTCGATGATCAATCACCGGAGGCGGCGCCGGGTCGGGCCAGCGTCGAGCGCCGCATCGACGCCGGCGCGGCGGTCACGCCCCTGGGACTCGAGCACACGGAGGTGTTCGCCCTCCTGTACCAGCATGTCGCCGGGAGCTTCGGCCGAGCGCGCAGCCTGCTATGTCCCCACTTCCTGACGGAAACCGGCGGGTGCGGGGTCTGGCGCCATCGCGAATCGACCTGCGCCACCTGGTTCTGCAAGCATGAGCGCGGCGAACTCGGCAAGCACTTCTGGGCCTCGCTGCACGCGCTGCTCAAGTGCGCCGAGGTGGCCGTGGCGCGCTGGTGCGCGGTGGAGCTTGATCCCGGCGCGGACGCGCTCGAGCTGCTCTTTCCCCCGCGGGAGCGGGCCAAGCCACCCCTGTCGACCCCCGAATCGTTCGACGGTCGGGTGGACGTTGCCCTGCAGCGCCGCCGCTGGGGGCGGTGGTACGGCCGTGAACGGGAGTTCTATCGCGAGGCTGCGAGGCTGGCGGCGCCGCTCGGGTGGGCCGAGATCGAACGACTGGGCGGCATTGAACTCACTGCCAGGCTGGCGCGGGTACGCGCGGCCCTGACGCGGCTGCAGAGTCACGAGATTCCCGACGGACTCCGGACCGGGCCGGTCAAGTATGAATCTCTGGGAGGTGGGGTCAGCCTGGTCGAGGCATACATCGATACCGATCCGCTGGTCCTGCCGGACCAGCTGATCGGGGTGCTGCAGTTTTTCGACGGGCGGCCCAACGCGGAGGTGCTGGAGGAAATCGGGGAGAAGGCGGGACTGGAACTGACGCCGGAACTGGTGCGCAGACTGGCGGATTTCGGAGTGCTGCGCACCAGCACGGCGACCTGACGGCCACCGCGGGGTCGACCTAACCTTTGATGTGATAGTCGCCGCGTGCGGTCGTGCCGCCCTTGACCTGCCCGGCCTTGTCGGCATCCAGCTTGGTCTTCTCCAGATCTTCGAACTTCGGGTCCTTGTTCTGTTCCTTCGCCATGGTGCCCCCGGTTGTCGCTGGGTAACTGAAATTCAGAAGCCGCCGGACGCTCCGGGACTGGCCCGGGGTCCGGCGGCTTCGAGTACCTGTCACTTGAAGTGAATCGACGGCTGGCTGGCCTTCCCGCCTTTGATCTGCTCGGCCTTGTCCGCGTCCAGCTTGGTCTTCTTCAGATCTTCGAGCTTCGGGTCCTTGTTCTGTTCCTTCGACATATGTCCCCCCCGGTAGTCGCAAAGGCTGAGTCGATGAAGCTCAGGAGCCCCCCGACTTCTTCGGCTTGGCGTCGGGGGACTGCCCGAACAGCAGCTTGCCCCCGCCTTTGACGTCCTTCCGGGGCACGAGATCCTTGAGGAAGACGATCTCTTCCTCCTGGTGCTCGGGCTCGGGATTCTTGTCGTCGGGCATGACGGGCAGCTCTCGGTTGATGCGTACGTTCTGGTGATTCACGGCCCGCGGCCGGCCCCAGGTGAGGCCGGCGCGGTGGCGTGAGCTGAATTCAGTTGCCCGGCGTGGGCAGCTTCTTGGTGATCGTGCCACCCTTCACCTGGTCTGCCTTGTCGGAATCGATCTTCTTGGTCGGCAGATCGCGAACCTTCTCGTCCATCCTCTTGTCGGCGCCCATGGTGAACTCCTTGCGTGAAGTGTAGAAACCCTCAGGGATTCCCGGTACTGCACCCGCGAGACGTTCAGTTGCCCTTCAGCACGATGTTCTTCTTCTGCCCGCCCTTGATCTGTCCGGCCTTGCGATCATCGACCTTCATGTCCTTGATCTTGTCCGTCTTCCTGGTGCTGCCCATGGTCGGTGCTCTCCCCAGCGGATCGTACTGTCGTGACTGGATGCGGGATCGCCGCGTTGGGGAGTCCGGCCCATCCCTCCTCTGCGGCGGTCAGTAGGAAAGCAAGCGACGGGCCATCCGGCCACGCAGCGCTAACTCGTTGTCATTGCTTGAAGTCGCGAGTCATGAGTCACGAATCGGGTGATCAGATCGGAGCCAGCGCAGTCCAGCGGCGAGACCATGGTTCAGATCCTGAGCTGTCAGTGCTGGCCGATCTTCCGGTCCAGGGTCGTGCGGGAAATGCCCAGCTGGCGGGCCGCCTTGCGCTTGTTGTGGGCGCAGCGTTCGAGGACCTGGAGGATGAAGCGGCGCTCCGCCTCCCGGAGGGACAGCGATGGATCGACGCCGTTGTGCCCTGGCGAAGGCGGAAGCGGCTCCGCTCCCGCCGTGGGCGGGACCGCATCGAGCGACGACTCGATCAGGATGGCCTCGGGGGCCACCACCTCCCCTTCGGTGATGGCGACCGCCGTGTGAATCACCCGCTTGAGCTCGCGCAGGTTTCCGGGCCAGCCGTAGTCGACCAGCTTGTCCATCGCGGCCCGGGAAAGCCCCACGATCTTCTTGCCCTGGGCCGCGCCGGCCGAGGTGATTTCGGCCGCGACGAGGGAGACGAGGTCGGTGGGGCGCTGCCGCAGCGACGGGAGGCGGAGGGTAATCCCGCTGATCCGGTAGAAGAGGTCCTTCCGGAAGTGATCCGTTTCGAGATAGCGGTTGATCGGGAGATGGGTGGCACTGATCAGCCGCACATCGGCCTCCAGCAGCTGCTCGCTGCCCAGCCGTTCGAACTCGCCATACTCGACCGCGCGGAGGATCTTGGCCTGGCCCGCGGGGCTCATGTCGGCGATCTCGTCGATGAAGAGCGTCCCTCCATCGGCCAGCTCGAACTTGCCTTTGACCCGGCGGAGCGCCCCGGTGAACGCGCCTTTCTCGTGACCGAAGAGCTGGCTGTCGAGCAGGGTGTCGCTGAGGGCGGCGGAGTTGAAGGCCACGAACGTATTCGACGCCCGCCGGGAGCTGTTGTGGATGGCCCGGGCCAGCATCGTCTTGCCGGTGCCGGTCTCGCCGAGGATCAGAATGGGGAGCTCCGTCCGGGCGGCGGTGCGGGCCAGCTCGAGGCAGGTCTGCATGGCCGGGTCGGCGCTGTTGAAATCGCCCAGCGTGAAGTGCCACTCCGGGTGGCGCAGGGGATGGCCCGGTTCGATCATGGCGCCGGCGCCTCCCGGAAGTTCTCCCGCAGCGCGCGGACCGGCTCGAACGCGTAGCTCACCAGGGAGCGCCTGCCGGTCACGATATCGGCCTGGCCCTTCATGCCGGGGAGGAGCGGACGCATCTGGCCCCGCACCCGGATCGAGTCGTCGGCCAGTTCCACCAGCGCGCGGAAGGTTCCCGGAGCGGGCCCCGACTCGCCGGTCGGCCCGAGCCAGTGCACGGTGCCGAACCGCACGCCAAAGCGCTGGTAGGGGAAGGCGTCGAGCCGGAGCTTCACGCTCTGGCCCACCCGGACCAGCGGCACGCCGGCTTCGGGGAGTTCGAGTTCGCCCTGGAGCCGGTCGCCTTTGCAGGCCAGCTCGCCGAGGATCTCGCCCTCGCTGACCACGGCGCCCGCACCGTTGACCTTGAGATGCAGGATGGTGCCCGCGCAGTGGGCCCGGATCACCAGTCCCGAGTCGGTCATGGTGCGGACATCCTGGTTCATCCCCGAGATCCGGATCCGCGCTGTCTCGATGTCCTCTTCGAGTCCGCGGCGCCCCTCCCTGTATTCGAGGTCGCGGGCCTCTTCATCCTGGCCCATGCGCACGATGGCCGCCTTGGCGTCGTCCAGGTCGTTCTGCGCCGTCTGGATCTCCTCGGCGACGGAGGTCACCTCGAGGTCGAGGCGGGTGGCGTCGAGGCGGTTGATCGAGCCGTTGCGCGTCCCCGACTGGGCGCTGTCCGCCAGCTCCCTGGTGAGGGCGAGCCGCTTGTTCTTCGAGGCGATCAGCTTTTCGAGGAAGGCCACCTTGGCGCCCAGCCGGCGCTCCTCGGAGGCGTCCTGCCGTTTCCGGGTCTCGTACTGGCTGGCCAGGATCCGGATCCGTTCCTGGTTGGCGCGGAGCCGGGTCTCGAGGGTACGGACTTCCGAGGACCGGTCGCTCAGCGGGCTCGAGTGGACCAGGAAGAGCACCGCACCGGCGGCGACCGTGTCCCCCTCCTCCACCGCCACGTCGCTCAGCACCCCTTCCTTCTGGACCCGGATCGGATCGGTGCCCCGGACCGGCACCAGGGTGAAGCGCCCGGTCACCGTTTCCGGGACCTGGACCAGCCACGCGGCGAGCAGCGAGATCACGAACATCGCAATCACCGTGTAGGCCAGCCCGCGGGCCGCCCAGTGGGGCGGTTCCTGGTCGAGAAACGGGTTTTGGAATTCAGGCATGTATGCCGTGTCCCATCCAGATGAGGGATGGGGGGATGGGGGGGGGTGCCGGACCGATCGGCATGGCAACCCATCCCCCCATCATCCATCCCTCCATCACAGCCCCAGCTGCTGGCTGACGAGGAAGTAGTACAGGCCCTGGCGCTTCATCAGGTCGTCGTGGGTGCCCTGCTCGACCAGGCGGCCCTTTTCGAGCACCAGGATCACGTCCGCGTCGCGCACCGTCGAGAGGCGGTGGGCAATGACGAAGCTGGTCTTGCCTTCCAGCAGGTGATCGATGTTCTCCTTGACCGCCCGCTCCGACTCGGTGTCCAGCGCGCTGGTGGCCTCGTCGAAGATGAGCACCGGCGGCCGGCTGTAGACCGCGCGGGCGATGGCGACCCGCTGCTTCTGGCCGCCCGACAGCGAAATCCCCGATTCGCCGATCCGGGTGTCGTAGCCCAGCGGCAGCCGCTCGATGAACTCGCGCGCGCTGGCCACCTGGGCGGCCCAGAGCACCCGGTCGAGGTCCGGCTCCTCCTCGCCGAAGGCGATGTTCCGGGCGATGGTGTCGTCGAACAGGTGATTCTCCTGCAGCACGAAGCCGATCTTGCGGCGCAGGTCGCGGTAGTTGAGGGTCTTGAGGTCGATGCCGTCGTACAGGATGGTGCCTTCGGTCGGCTCGAGGAGGCCGGCCAGGCACTTGATCAGCGTGGTCTTGCCGGAACCGCTCCGGCCGACGATAGCCACCATGGTATTGGGCGGCACCTCGAAGTTGAGATCCTCGAGGATCGGCGGCGATTCGGCGCCGCCATAGCGGAATCCCATGTGCTGGAAGGTGATTCGCCCCTCGAGCGACTTGACGGGCACCAGCCGCGAGCGGTCATGTCCCTGTTCCGGCTCCTGCTGGAAGATGTCGTCCAGCCGGTTGAGGTAGACCGAGGCCTGCTGGAGGTTGTCCCAGAGATTGAGCAGCACGAGAATCGGCTGGTTGGCCAGGGCCACCAGGGCGTTGAAAGCGACCAGGGCGCCGATCGACATCGCGCCGTTCATCACCTGGTGGGCCCCGACCAGGAGGAAGAGCACCACCGACAGCAGAGTTACGGCGTGCACCACGCCGTTGTACGTCATCAGGGTGAAGTCGGCCTTGAACCGCTTGCGGGCCACGCTGTTGAACTGCTGCAGCATGAGATCGCGGAAGGCGAACTCCGCTCCCAGCGACTTCACCGTCTCGATGCCCTTGATCGCGTCGATCTGGAACGACTGGTACCGCCCGTGGGATTCTTCCAGCTCGGCGTAGAGCGGGAAGAGGTAGCTCGAGGCGAACCGCATGAGCAGGATGAACAGCGGCACCGTCGAGAGGAACACCAGCGCCAGGGTGGGGCTGTACACCAGCATCAGGCCCAGGGAAGCAAGCAGCTGGGCCACCGAGGTGAGCCCCGCCACGCCGTGCTCCACGAGGAACTCCCGGATCTGCCAGATCCCGGCCAGCCGCCGCTGGATGTCGCCGGTGCGGCGGGAATTGAAGTAACCCATCGGCAGGGACAGCAGCCGCCGGGTGAGGAAATCGAGCGTCGTCGAGTCGACCCGCACCGCCACCCAGCTCAGGAGGTAGCGCTGCACCAGCGTGGCGGTCAGCGTAAAGGCGATGACCAGCGTCATGGCCCCGATCAGGACGTTGAGCAGTCCCACGTCCCGGTCCACCAGGACCCGGTCCACGATGATCTGGGTGAAGACCGGCACTACCATTTCCAGCCCGCTCACGATCAGCGCGAGCCCGGTGGCCTGCATGATGAAACGGACGTAGGGCCGGAAGAACGGCAACAGCCACGCGATGCCGGGCCGCGCCTCGGGGTTGGCGGCAAAGGCGTCGGTGTAGTCGAACAGCGCGGCGTAGCCCGTCCACTTCTCCGCCATCTCGGTGCGCGGGATACGCACCCTCCCCAGGCCGGGATCCGAGATGCGGACGTGGGTCTCATCCACGTCATACAATACCACCCAGTGGTTGCCCTCCCAGTGCACGACCGCGGGGAGCGGCATCTGGTCCAGGCTCGCCGGCGAGGCCTTCACCGCCCGGGCCGCGAGGCCCAGCTCGTTGGCGCCCTGGCAGATGGCCTTGAGGCTGGCACCGTCCACGCCCGTGTGCACCAGCTGGCGGATGCGGGCGAGCGAGATGGCCCGGCCGTAGTGGCGGCAGACGATGGCGAGCGAAGTGGCCCCGCAGTCCATCTCGTCGATCTGCCAGAGATGCGGGAAGCGCCGGATCCGTTTGCGCCGCTTGACGAAACGGCCCGTGTCGTCGGAGAACGGCGCGGGCTCGGCCTCCGCGGGGGCCCCTTCCGCCACCGGAATGGCATACTCGACCGTGTGCTCGACCTGGCTCTCGCCCACCGTTTCGGAGGCGGTGGCCTCGGCGGGCAGCATTTCGCGGAAGAAGTCGATCGGGATCTGCGCCGTATTGCGGAAGTCGTACTGGGCGATCCGGTCCTCGATCTCGCTGCGGAAGGCGGGATAGCGATTCAGCAGGTTGGCGTACGTCTCCCGCGTCAGGCGGAAGAGCCTGCAGTCGGTGACGGTCTCGACCGTGGCCTCGCGGCGCTGCTCCCGGAAGACCGACAGCTCGCCGAAGAATTCTCCCTTGCGGATGAAGGCGATGTTGCGGCGCCGGTCGCCGACCCCGATGTGCACCCGGCAGCGGCCTTCCTCGAGAATGAACATCGGGCCGGGCGGATCGCCTTCGCTGATGATCGTCTCGCCGGCGGGCACCGCGATGGGCTCGAGTGCGGAGAGAAGCTCGGTCAGGGCCTCGGGCGGAAGCTTGGCAAAGACGTTGAACTGGTGGAGGAAGAGCTGGAGGTTCCGGTGGCGGGCCTGCAGCTCGACATACTGCCGCAGGTCGGCGCGCTGGCGGAGGAGCGCCGAGAAGACCGCGCGGTCGAGGCGCAACGCCTCCACGTCGGTGCTGGCGCGGATGGTGGCGGCGTGCACCGCCTGGCCGAGCAGTCCGGCCTCGCCGAAAGTGTCTCCGGCACGCAGCTGGCCCAGCGAGATCTCGTCCCCGCTGTCGCTCTTCCGGACCATCCGGGCCCGGCCGCTCACGAGGAGGTAAAAGGCGTCGGCGGCCTCGCCCTCGCGGGCCATTTCCTGGCCGAAGGCGTAGGTGGTGGGCACGAAACTCTCGACCACGAGCTCCCGGACGTCCGGCGGGAGGAAGTTGAGCAGCGGCAGCCGCTGCAGCGCTTCGTCGCGGGCGTCGATCGTCATCAGAGCGCGGTGCGCCACCGGATCCGGCGCTGGACCTCTTCGGCCAGGCTGCGCGTGATCACGCTGGCCTCGGCGCGGCGGCGGATTTCGGGGTCCTGCTCGCTGGGCATGACCTTGTCCATGATCCGGAAGAGGGAGTAGCCACCGTCGAAGGGCACCGGTCCGATGACATCGACCGGCTGGGCCGCCAGGAAAGCGGGCCGGAGGTCGGCTTCGAGCTCGTCGAGATAGAACCGGGAGTCGAAGGCCGGCACATGGGCATCCAGGGACACTTCGTCGAGGCCGAGCCCGTCCTCGCGCACGCAGAGGGCGGCTTCGCGCGCCCGGCCCTCGTCGCCGAATCCGAGGGCGCGGCAATCGATGCGGATCCAGTCCAGGTGGTGATGAGAGACTTCCCGCTTCAGCGCCTCGGCGGTCAGGATCTGGCGGCGGAAGCGGTCCACCCCGTCCGTGACCGCCGCCAGGCGCTCCCAGCGCTCGGCCAGGTTCGGCGGGGCGATCTCGTCGCGCAGCTGCGGCAGCGGGGGCAGCGCGACGGGCTCCCCGGACGGGGCCGCGGCGGCCGCGGCGGCACGCTCGGCCAGCTGCATGGCGAATTCCACGCCCTGTGGCGAGCAGAGCAGTTCCACGCGCAGCGCATCGGCGGGAGCGAGGGCCCCCGGCAGGGAGGTGGAGGCGCCGTTGCGCATCCGTGCCACGTGCCGGCGGACATGGCCCATCCACTCGGAGGGCGTGAGTCCGCGGGCTTCCAGCCACTCCTCCATTTCGCGGGCCGTGATGAGATCGCGCTCGTAGCGGAATTCCTGCGCGGCTTCGTCAACCACCTCTTCAGGCAGTTGCGCCGCGCCCGCGGCCAGCGCGGCCACACCGGCGCCGACCTCGCGTTCCCAGCGAGCCCAGCGGCCGTCGCGAGTGGCGTCGAGGACCACGTCTTCCCAGAAGAACGGCTCGCCGTCGACCGCGAATACCGCGCGACCGTACAAGGACTTCATGCCATTCGAGGCCGGTTGTAAGAGGAGGGATCTGCTGTGGTAAGATGCTGCCCGAGGGGCGCGCCGCAAGGGAGCCAACCCCGCCTGTGCTCTAGCTTTGGCCCGTCCGGGGGTACAGATTTGGACCCCTGTCCAGTCGTGAACCTGTGGGGAGCCAAGTGGCCAAGTCAATACAGGACAATGTGTTGCAGTTTGCCCCCGAGCGCGCGCCTGTCCCTCCGGGCTATCACTACCCCGACGGCAACGTCTTCTACCGCAAGCTCAACCGCGTGTACGACAAGATCGTGCGCGGTGAGGGCTGCTTCCTCATCGACAGCAACGGGAAGCGCTACCTCGACGGCTCTGGCGGCGCCTTTGTCGCCAACCTTGGCCACGGCATCGCCGAAATCGGCGAGGCGATGGCCCGCCAGGCGGGGCGCGTGGCCTATCTCAACGGGACGGCGTTCACCTCCGATGCCGTCGAGGAGTTTGCCGCCGAGCTCACCGCGCTCGCGCCCGGCGATCTGGACCACGCCTACTTCCTCGGCAGCGGCTCCGAAGCCGTCGAGGCGTCGCTCAAGCTGGCCCGCCAGTACTGGGTGGAGCAGGGCAAGCTGAACAAGCGGAAGATCATCGCGCTCAAGCCCGGCTATCACGGCAATACCCTGCTCGCGCTCTCGGCTTCGGCGCGGGAGCATTACAAGACGTATTACCAGGGGTGGCTGGTCGAGGTCGTCAGGATTCCGGCGCCATACGCGTACCGGTGCGACTGCGAGAACGCGGAACGGGGAACGGGGCACGGAGAGTGCCCGGTTTGCTCCGGTGCCGTTCTCGAGGAAGCGATTCTGAAGGAAGGCGCGGAGAACGTCGCCGCGTTCATTGCGGAGCCGGTGGGCGGGAGTTCGACGGGGGCGTCAGTCCCGGGCCCCGACTACTTCAAGCGGGTCCGGGAAATCTGCGACCGGCACCAGGTGCTCTTCATCGCCGACGAGGTGCTGGTGGGCGCGGGCCGGACCGGGACCTGGTCCGCGATCGAGCAGTACGATGTGGTGCCGGACATCATGACGATGGGCAAGGGGATCGGCGGCGGGTACGCGCCTGTGTCCTCAGTGCTGGCGCCGAGGCGGATACTCGATGTGATCGCGAAGGGGAGCGGGGCATTCATGCACGCGCAGACCTTCTCGCATCACCCCGTCCTCGCGGCCGGTGGCCTCGCGGCGCTCCGCTACCTCAAGCAGCACAACCTGGTGGAGCGGTGCGCCCGGATGGGCGCGGTGTTCCATCACAAGCTGCAGGCCCTCCGGCTGCACGAGGCCGTGGGGGATGTGCGGGGCCGGGGCCTTCTGGCGGGCGTTGAATTCGTGGAGGACCGCGAGTCGCGCCGGCCCTTCCCGCGCAAGAAGAAGTTCGCCGAGACGTTCACCGAGGCGGCCCTCAGGGCCGGCCTCGTCATCTGGCCCAACACCGGCCAGGCCGAGGGGGAGCAGGGCGACCTGGCCATGCTGGCGCCCCCATTCACCATCACCGAACAGGAAATCGACCTGCTGGTGTCACTCTTCGAGCAGGCCCTGAACGACACGCTGAGGACCATCGCATGACCGCCACCGCACCCGTCGCCAAGGTCACCTATACCTCGACCAACGTGGACATGGAGGCGTTTCACCGCGCCTTCGATGCCGCGCTGAGCCAGATCCGGGCCAACCTGGGCCGCCGCTACCCGCTGTACATCGACCACAAGCCGGTGGAAGCCTCCGGCGGTGGAGACCCGATCACCGACACCTCGCCGATCGATACCAGCGTGGTGCTGGGCACCTTTGCCGCCGCCGGCCCCGACCAGGTGGATCTGGCCGTTCGCTCGGCGAAGGCGGCGCAGAAGGCCTGGGCGGCCCGGCCGTGGCGGGAGCGGGTGGCGGTGCTGCGCAAGGCGGCCGAGCTCATCCGGGAGCGGAAGTTCGACCTCGCGGCCACCATGAGCCTCGAAGTCGGCAAGAGCCGCCTCGAATCGATGGGCGACGCGGAGGAGTCCGCCGACCTGATCGACTACTACCTGGCCCAGGTGGAGGAGACCAACGGTTTCACCCGGCCCATGAATCCGATGACGCCGATCGAGCGGAACGTCGAGATGCTGCGGCCGTTCGGGGTGTTCGTCTGCATTGCGCCCTTCAATTTCCCGCTGGCGCTGTCGACCGGGATGTCCTCCGCGGCACTCATGACCGGCAACGCGGTGGTGTACAAGCCGGCCGAGGATACTCCGCTGACCGGGTTCAAGCTGTACGAGGTGTACCGGGATGCGGGGGTGCCGGCGGGCGTATTCAACTTCGTGCCGGGTCACGGCTCGAAGATGGGCGATGCCATGTGGCAGCACCCTTCCACGGACGGAGTCGTGTTCACGGGCTCGAAGGAAGTCGGCATGCGGATCTTCCACGGCCTGTCCCAGAAGTGGGTCAAGCCGTGCCTGATGGAGCTGGGCGGGAAGAACGCCACGATCGTGATGGACACGGCGGACATCGATGCGGCCGCCGAAGGGGTGATGCGGTCGGCGTTCAGCCTGCAGAACCAGAAGTGCAGTGCGACCAGCCGGGTGTACGTGCACCGGAAAGTGGCCGGTGCGTTCAAGGAAAAGCTGCTGGAGAAGACCCGGGCGATCAAAATGGGCGACCCGACCGAGAAGGATGTGTACTTCGGCCCGGTGATCAACGGCAAGGCGGTGGCGCGCTGGGAAAAGGCGGTGGGCCAGGCCCGCGGCGAAGGCAAGATCCTGCTCGGCGGTGAGCGTCTCAAAGGCGGCGTGTTCGACAAGGGGCATTTCGTGGCGCCCACGGTGGCCGAACTGCCGCTGGCAAGTTCGCTGTTCTTCGAAGAACTGTTTGTGCCCTTCCTGGCGATCGGTGAAGTGGGCAGCCTCGATGAGGCCATCGCGGAGAGCAACAAGGCGGAGTACGGACTGACCGCCGGGCTGTTCTCGAAGAACCAGACCGAGATTGACCGGTTCTTCGACGAGGTGGAAGCCGGGGTGTGCTACGTCAACAAGCGCAGCGGGGCGACCACCGGCGCCTGGCCTGGGGCGCAGCCGTTCACGGGGTGGAAGGGGTCAGGCTCGAGCGGCAAGGGTGGCTGCGGGCCGTGGTACGTGCAGCAGTTCGTGCGGGAACAGAGCCGGACCGTCGTCGAAGGTTGAACCACGGAAACTGCGGCCGCGGATGAACGCGGACGCTGCGCGGCGCGGATCGTTTCCGGGGCTGCCTGCAGTGCCATCGCTCCCGGCAACCCCGGCTTTGTTGTTGCTAACAACTGGCGCAGTCTCGTTCACGGGAGTCGTCGCTTGAGTCAGCCCGGTGCCATCCGCGTGTTTCCGCGTTTTTCCGCGGCCAGTGCAGTTCTGTCCATCGCAATCGGAGTCCCAGTGGCGGCGCAAACAACCTCGAAGTCCGAACAGCAGCTCGTCGCCCACGTGGACCAGCACCTGGGCGAGGGGAAGGCGCTGCTCGAGCGGGTGGTGAACGTCAACAGCGGCTCGCTCAACCTGGCCGGAGTGCGGGCGGTGGGGGGTCTGTTCCGGGCCGAGCTGGACGCGCTGGGGTTCAAGACGCGGTGGGTGGATGGGGCGGCGTTTCAGCGGGCGGGTCACCTCATCGCCGAGCGGGGGACGAAGGGGCCGAAGGTGCTGCTGATCGGCCATCTCGATACCGTGTTCGAACAGGACAGCCCGTTCCAGAAGCTCGAATGGCGGGGAGACAGCGCGGCGGCCGGCCCCGGCGTCACCGACATGAAGGGTGGCGACGTGATCATGATCCAGGCACTCAAGGCGCTGGCGGCCAGCGGCCAGCTCGACCGCCTGCAGGTGACGGTCGTGCTCACCGGCGACGAGGAACTGACGGGCGAGCCGCAGGAGCTGGCCCGGCAGGCGTTGCGGGAGGCGGC